>JANMLW010000131.1:0-23522 GCA_031372765.1 Hyphomicrobiales bacterium | reverse complement strand
ATCGTCAATTCAAGCATGCATTCAAACTTGGGCGTGTTACAGTTGCAGGGAAGCCCTCTGATGATATTGCGTCTGGAACATTGGACAGTATCCTCAAGCAGTCTGGATTGAAGGAGAAACGCTGATGCGCTACGCCGTCGTGATAGAAAAACTGGATCACAATTATTCAGCCTATGTGCCTGATCTGCCGGGGTGCATTGCAACTGCGGAAACGGTTGCCAAGGTTGAGGATGAAATTCGGCAAGCCATTCGGTTTCATATCGATGGGCTGAAAGAAGACATGCTGCCTGTTCCATCTCCAACTACGATTGCTGACTACGTTACAGCCTGAAACGATTTGTCTCCCTGAACTATCTTCCCTGTTTGTTGTCGGAGAAGGTGGCATGGGGAGCATGACGGGCGAGGGGATCACTCGGAAGCCCCCGTGCCACTCCTCTCTGACGCGAAGGCCACCCTCTCTCGCAAGGGAAGAGGGTTTACATCACCTCTTGACAATCAGAATATATTCCTATTATCGTATCCCCGTCATCCGCCGCAGCCAGCCATGGCTTGTCGACAGCCGCGGCGGATGACACTGATGCAATGGTATATTGCAAAAGCGGGGCAGATCCGGAAGGCTGCCAGTGCTGAAGCAATGCACCATGCAGAACAGCCGGGGTTTTTGCCAGAACCACGCACCGTGCTGCCCAAACCGCCACCACTCTCACAACCCGTACGGTGCGGGAGGACGGTGGAAACCCCGGCGATGCTGCCGCCTGCCGCACGGCCCCGATCCGCAAGCATACGGGGGCAAACCTGCGCCAGTCGCAACCACCCCCGAAATCTCTTAGGGTATCCTCGACACATGCCGCTTGAGACACAGCGCCTTGCCGCCGTATTTTGTGGCCGGGTTGGGGGTTGCAGACAGCATGGTTACGCGCGTTGCCACAGTGGCGTTTGAAGGCATAGAAGCGCGGGCCGTGGATGTGCAGGTGCAGGTCACATCCGGCAATGTCGCCTTTGTTCTTGTGGGTTTGCCCGACAAGGCCGTTGCAGAATCCAAGGAGCGTGTGCGCGCGGCTCTTACGGCGTCCGGTCTTGCACTCCCTGCACGGCGCATCGTCGTCAATCTCGCCCCGGCTGATCTGCCCAAGGAAGGCTCGCATTACGATCTGCCGATCGCGCTGGGCATCATGGCAGCCATCGGCGCGATTCCGCCCGATGCATTGGATGGATTCACCGCCCTGGGCGAACTGGCGCTCGATGGCAACCTGACCGCCGTCGCTGGTGTCCTGCCCGCCGCCGTCGCCGCCAACGGGCGCGACCACGGCCTTATCTGTCCGGCCGCCTGCGGCAGCGAGGCGGCTTGGGCGGGAGGCGACATAGAGGTGCTGGCACCCCTGTCGCTCATCCAGCTTGCCAACCATTTCAAGGGTACACAGACTTTGGCGCGGCCCGAACCAAGGATCAGCCGATCGGTGATCGATCTGCCAGATCTGCGCGATATCAAGGGGCAGGAAGGAGCCAAGCGGGCGCTGGAAATCGCCGCTGCCGGTGGGCACAATCTCCTTTTCAGCGGCCCCCCCGGTGCAGGCAAGACCATGCTGGCGGCGCGCCTCGCCTCGATCCTGCCGGCCCTTTCGCCCCGCGAAATGCTGGAGGTATCGATGGTGCACTCCGTCGCAGGCGCACTGGCGGACGGCGCGATCAGCGACCGGCGGCCCTTCCGCGCACCACACCATTCCGCCAGCATGGCAGCGCTTACCGGCGGCGGCCTGCATGCCCGCCCCGGCGAGGTCAGCCTCGCCCATCACGGCGTGCTGTTTCTGGATGAATTGCCCGAGTTCTCGCAGCAGGCGCTCGACAGCATGCGCCAGCCACTTGAAAACGGCAATGTGTCGGTTTCCCGTGCCAACCACCGCGTGACCTATCCAGCACGGTTTCAACTGATCGCCGCCATGAACCCCTGCCGCTGCGGACGCGCCACCGAGACGGGCTATGTCTGCAAGCGCGCACCCAACGAGAAATGCATGGCGCAATACCAGTCCCGCCTCTCCGGCCCGTTTCTGGACCGTATCGATCTGGCGATCGAAGTGCCTGCGGTTTCAGCCTCAGACCTTGTGCTGCCACCACCCACGGAAGGCTCGATGGAGGTGGCGCTTCGTGTCGCCAAAGCGCGACAGCGCCAGCATGAGCGCTACGAAAGGTTGGGGCTTGGAGGTGTCATGCTCAATGCCAGCGTTCCTGCCAGCGTGATCGAGGAAGTTGCCCGGCCTGATGTCAAGGGGCAGGCATTGATCAAGGATGCCGCCGACAGCATGCGCCTGACCGCGCGGGGGTTTCACCGGGTGCTGAAGGTCGCCCGGACCATCGCCGATCTCGACGGGGCCAAGGACGTTGGCCGCATCCATCTGGCCGAAGCACTGTCCTACCGCGCCATGCATGAGCGGATCGCGGCCTAGGATTTGACTCGCATCCTCTCCAGCCGCTCCAGCGCGCCGTCAATCGTCGCATCGCGCTTGGCAAAGCAGAAGCGCACCACATTGGTCACTGGCTCCTCTGCGTAAAATGCGCTGACAGGAATTGTCGCCACGCCGTGTTCGCTCACCAGCTTGCGCGCAAAGGTCACGTCGTCATCCTTGCCCAAGGGGCTGATATCGATGTTGAGAAAATACGTCGCCTGTGACGGCAGGACGTCAAAGCCGAGTGTTTCAAGACCTGCTGCCAACCGGTCGCGGCTGCGCTGAAAATCCTGCTTGGTGTCGGCAAAATAGGTGTCATCCTTCATCAGTCCATAGGCAACGGCTGCTTGCAGGTTTGGCGGCGTGGTGAAAGTGAGAAACTGATGCGCCTTGGACAGAACCTTCATCACGGAAGGATGGGCGCAGACGAACCCGACTTTCCAGCCGGTCAGCGAGAATATCTTGCCTGCCGAGCCTATCTTGACCGTGCGTTCGCGCATGCCCGGCAGCGCCGCCAAGGGTATGTGCTGCAAGCCGTCAAAGATCACATGCTCCCAAACCTCGTCACAAAGCGCTATGGCATCATGCGCCATGCAGAAATGTGCCAGCATGGACATGTCCTCGGTCGGACAAACAGTGGCCACCGGGTTGAGCGGATTATTGAACAGCACTACCTTGGTGCGGGGCGAAAAAGCCTCCATCAGGTCCTGCTCGGAGAAGCGGAAATGCGGCGGCTTCAGTGTCACGAATTTCGGCACGCCACCGGCTCGCAAGACCAGCG
The DNA here is from genome assembly GCA_031372765.1 of Hyphomicrobiales bacterium. Classification (GTDB taxonomy): domain Bacteria; phylum Pseudomonadota; class Alphaproteobacteria; order Rhizobiales; family Beijerinckiaceae; genus JADCCX01. The sequence continues at coordinate 20,300 of JANMLW010000131.1, read as the reverse complement.
GAAGGTAGGCATCATACATCGGCTGGAAAAGCACCACCTCGTCACCGGGCTTGATCAGAGCCATCAAGGCACCGGCCAGAGCCTCGGTCGCACCTGAGGTGATCATGATTTCGCTATCAGGATCAAAGGCTATCTGCTGGAAGCGCATGTAGTGATGCGCCACCGCCTGACGCAACTCGGGCAATCCCATCATCGGCGGATACTGGTTCCAACCATTGATGACCGCATCAGCAGCTTTCTGGCGCACATCCAGCGGTCCCGGATCATCGGGGAAGCCCTGCCCAAGATTGATGGCGTTATGCTGCCGGGCAAGGCCGGACATGACCTCGAAAACGGTGGTGGGAAGGTCGGCGAAGATAGGGTTCATTGAAAATGCAAGCGGTTGGTGGAAGCTGACCGTTCATTGGCAGAAGTAGGGCGAGCGTGCAAACTGAGGCTGTGAATATGCAGCGACATCCCTCTTGATAGGCACCTTCCAATGATTATCTTTTTTTCATCGTCAAAAATGATTCGGGTGCTTTTTGAGTGCCTGATCTGCGTAATTTTAGAGCACGACAAAGGTTTTTATTGGAGATTTCATGCAACGTTTTTCACGCTTGTCCCGTCTGGCAGCCGTCCCTGCGATATTGAGCGGCCTTGCGGCTTGCACCTCCACTGAGACTTCAACCGGGAACGTCGTTGGATCATCTCTTGGCGTTCCTATTGTAGCGGGTGCACCGCCTCCGCCCGGCTCTGCCACAATACAACCGCCAATTAGTGGTCTGACCTCAACGCCTCCTCCCTTTGGCGGGCCGCATGATGCACGACCACAAAATGCAATTCCAACCTATGAGCGGACAACCTCGGCCGAGCGCACAAGCGTTGGAGCCGACGGTACCGTGCGTACCGATCGGACAACCACGCGGGTAGGGTTCGACCCCAACCGGGCAGCCGTCGCTTTGGCGGCATTGTCAGCTCCGAGAGCGGCACAGGGCAGTATTGCCGGTCCATGGCAGATGCAGTCATCGTCCAGCGGCTCCATGTGTTCCGTCTATCTGTATGGTGATTCCAGCTCCACCAGCGGTTCAGCGAGTTCCAGCGGCTGCCCTGTAGGTGGGATTATTTCAGGCGTTTCAGGCTGGAGCTATGCCAATAACCAGCTGACGCTCTCCAAAGGTGGTACAACAGCCATGGTGCTCAATCAGATGTCACCCAACCGCTTTGACGGTACAGCGACTTGGGGCTTCCTGAGCACACGGATTTCACTGTATCGGTAACACGATCACCCATCACCATCCCTGATCGCATCCATCCGGCAAAGCGTCTCGCCAGTTGCACCAGGCCTGTGCTAACATCACATGAGGACATCATCACAATCCGGGACACTCGCCATGCTGACTCTCAAAGATCCCACGCTGCTGAAATCGCAGTGCTACATCAACGGTGCATGGGTCGGCAGCGGCACCGACGCCATCGACAACCCTGCGACAGGCGAAATTCTGGCAAAAGTGCCTTCTTTGGGTGCCCCAGAGGCACGGGCAGCAATCGAGGCCGCTGATGCCGCTTTCAAACCCTGGGCAAAAAAACTGGCCAAGGAACGATCGACCATCATGCGCAAGTGGTTCGAGCTTATCATGGCTAACCAGGAAGACATCGCGCAGATCATGACAGCCGAACAGGGCAAGCCGCTGGCTGAATCCCGCGGTGAAGTGGCCTATGCCGCTTCCTTCATTGAGTTCTACGCCGAGGAAGCCAAGCGTATCTACGGCGAAACGATTCCTTCCCCTGTGCCCCATTCCCGCATCCTGGTGCAAAAGCAGGCCATCGGTGTTTGCGCTGCCATCACGCCGTGGAATTTTCCGGCAGCGATGATCACCCGCAAATGCGCCCCCGGCCTTGCTGTGGGTTGCACCTTCGTGGTCAAACCCGCACCCGATACACCGCTGACCGCGCTGGCTCTGGCAGAACTGGCACACCGTGCCGGCCTGCCTGCCGGTGTGCTCAACATCATCACCGGCGATGCTGTCGCCATCGGTGGCGAGATGACATCGCACCCGGCCGTACGCTTTATCGGTTTTACGGGATCAACCCCAGTTGGCAAACTCCTGATGAAACAGGCGGCGGAAACCGTGAAGAAGGTTGGCCTCGAACTGGGGGGTAACGCGCCCTTCATCGTTTTTGATGATGCCGATCTTGATGCTGCCGTGCAGGGAGCGCTCATGGCAAAATACCGTAACATGGGCCAGACCTGTGTCTGCACCAACCGCCTCTATGTCCAGGAGGGTATCCATGATCGGTTCGTTGAAAAGTTTGCCGCCGAAGTGATCAAGCTGAAGGTCGGCAACGGCGCGGAAGTGGGCGTGATGCAAGGCCCGCTCATCAACGCGAAAGCCATTGAAAAAGTGGAGCGCCATGTCAAGGATGCGGTCCAGCACGGTGCCAAGGTTGTGGTGGGCGGAAGCCGCCATGCGCTGGGGCATACTTTCTTTGAACCGACCGTACTGACTGGCGTGACAACCAGAATGCTGGTGAATTCGGAAGAGACGTTCGGCCCGGTAGCCTCAATCTACAAGTTCAAGGACGAGGCTGAGGTGGTGGCGCTGGCAAACGCCACACAATACGGACTGGCCAGCTATTTCTATACGAAGGATCTTGGCCGCGCCTTCCGCGTGGCGGAAGATCTGGAATACGGCATGGTTGGCATCAACTCGCCCATCCTCGGTAACGAGGTTGCACCCTTCGGCGGCGTCAAGGAATCGGGCCTTGGACGTGAAGGCGGCAAGCATGGCATGGATGAATTCGTGGAACTGAAATACGTGCTGGTGGGCGGTCTGGGCTGAGGGTTCAGCCCACCACATTGCCCGATAGCATGATCTTCGCCCAGTCTTTAGCGCCTGTCACCGCCAGATCACCGGTGGCTGTCTTGTGCCATTGTTTGCCGACGATGGCATGATGGCGTGAGCCTGCGATGCGGTTGCCGATGACCGTGGCGTGCCCGGCGTCAGGAGCCACCGAAATCTCGATACCGTTGCCACAGTTGCGGATGGTGTTTCCTGATGCTGTGACGTCCCGAAGCGAAGGCCCCCAGCCAAGCTGCAAACCGGTCTGTTCGGCCAGCTCGATGACGTTGCCGGAAATCGCCGCGTCCCCTTCAACAAAGATGCCCTTGCCGCCGCCCAGCTCGCCATTCCAAGGGTGCTTGCCACGGCGGATATTGCGGATGACATTGCCACTGACAGCGGCAATACGCCCTCCATGGTCGGCAAAGTTTGTCACCTCGATGCCGTTCCAGGCACCATCAACCATGTTGGAACTGATCACCGTGCCGTCAAAGGCGAATTCGGCATAGAGCGCCACCTCGCCACAAGCCGCGATGTTGTTGTTGGCGACAGTGACATTGCTGCCGCTGTTGTTGCGCACCGCGCTGTAGGCTACCCGCCGGATGATATTGGCCTCGACGATCACACCGCCAGCCCGGAACAGGCCGATGGCATTGCCGTATTCGCCGCTGCCGCCCGCCTTGGCACGGATATCCTGAATGCGGTTTCCGCGCAGGATCGTGCCATCCTCGCCCTTGTCAGAGCGCCAGACCATCAAGCCATTCTCGCCGCAACGCTCCACGGTATTGTTGTCGATGGTCAGGCCCTTGCTATCCAATGCAAAAACCGCAGCACGTCCGTGGTCATGAAAACGGGTGCCGGTAATGCGGCCGCCACAGCGATCGACAGACAGGCCATTGCCGCCGTAGCGCCCGATGGTGCAACCCTGTATCCGCAAATCAATAACCCCGCGGCATTGCAACAGGCCGGTGTCCCGCCCCGCAGGGTTTGCACCTCCATCAAAGGTCACCCCCTCGAAGGTGATGCGCGCTGCACGCTCGGCGATGAACATCGGACCGTTTCCCACCAGCGTGAGACGTGAGTGCCCGCTTTTGCCAAGGAGATGCGCCCCATCAGGCAGGCGGATGTTTCCCGCCAGGGTCACACCGGCAGGGACTATCCAAGGGCGCTTGCGGCGTGTCGCTTCCGCAATCTCGCTCTCGATGCGCGTTGTCTCATCCCGGGCCAGTACAGCTTGGGCAGGCAGCATCATTCCGGCACTGATCAAGCCCAAAACGGTACGGCGGTTCATGGTCATGAGATAGCCCCTGCAAGGGTGGGGCCAGAACTCAGATACGCCGCAGGACTTCCATCAAGGCCCTTTCAGCGCCACGCAGAATTGCCCCCATCGTCGGACGAACCTTCTTCATGGGGCCCATTGGCCGCATCATGCGGCGTGGACGCGGGACATGCACGAAGATGGCGGGAACACCCGTTTCCAAGGCTGTCCATAGCAAAGCATTGCAGAGATAGTCACCCGCATCCTGCGAAACCTTCGCCGGCAAAGCCTTGCCGCGCATCGCCGTCACCATGCGGGCAGGATCGATTGTGCTCTTGCGAAAGCCGGTACCGCCTATGGCCAGCTGTCGCTTTGCGGGGCGCTTGCCCGCAGCATCCAGCCGCAGCATGCTGGCATGATTCACGGCGCGGACTTCTGGCGTGATGTGCCTGCGTCGCCCTGCCAGGCCAAACATCAGCACGGCGTCGGGCTGGAACAGTCGGATCGTTTCGCCAAAGCCGGCCAGCACGTCCCACTGCGTTGGCAGCACATGACCCAGCAGGTCAGTGCCCCGGAAGCGCGGGTGGTGAGACCGCAGCAAATGGCGCACAATCATCATTGTCGGATTGGACGGTGCCCCGGGAAAGGGCCCGAAGCCAGTGATCAGAATGCGTTTCATGCCTGATTGGGAACCTCGAAGACAATCGCTTCTCGACCAAATGGCGATAAACAGGCATTCTTGTGCATAGTCATCCAGAACTCCTGATATCGCTGTTTGTGAACTATCAGTCTGTCTCAGATAGTACGGATGAACAACCTGTTGAAAGCGCACACCTATACGGGAACACGATCCACAATGCCTACTCTCTTTCGCTTTTCCCTGATCGGCTGCTCCTTGGCGGCAGTGATTTATGGAATCATCGTCCTGATGGCGATGGGATTGCAGCCTGAGCCGAGGGAGATAACGGTTGTTGTGCCGCCTGCCAGATATGCGAAATGACCGCGATGACAGGAAGCGGAAACCAGAACAGCAGGCTCATTGCGCAATTTCTGGAAATGCAGGCGGCCGAGCGGGGGGCAGCCAAGAATACGCTGGATGCCTATGCGCGGGATTTGGCTGATTACAGCGTCTTTCTGACGCAACAGGCAAAAGATCTACTCACCGCACAAACGGGGGATGTGCGGGCTTATCTGATTTCAATGGAGGCGCGTGGTTATGTGGCGGCAACGGCGGCGCGCAAGCTGTCCGCCTTGCGCCAGCTGCACCGCTTTATCTATGCCGAGAATGAACGCACCGATGATCCCACAACCGTCATCAATGGCCCGCGCCAGGGTCGCCCGTTGCCCAGGGTATTGACTGTGATGGAAGTGGGGCACCTCTTGAATACCGCAGCTGAAGGGGCATCAGATAGCTCCCGCCCGCTGCGCGAGCGCCTGGCAACAGCTCGCCTCGCTGCTTTGCTGGAACTGCTCTATGCCACCGGCCTGCGCGTCTCGGAACTGGTGTCGTTGCCGGTCAATGCCATCAAGTCCACAACCCTGATGCTGGGCGTGAAGGGCAAGGGGGGCAAGGAGCGGCTGGTGCCGCTGACGGACGCCGCCAAGGCCGCTGTGATCCACTGGCGCGAGCTGCGCGATGCGCATGAGGCCTTTGCGAAATCGCCTTATCTCTTTCCCTCGGAAGGCGAGAACGGGCACCTGCCCCGCCAGGTGTTTGGCCGCGACCTCAAGACCGTGGCGGCCTATGCCGGTATCGCGGCGGACCGTATCAGCCCGCATGTGCTGCGCCACGCCTTTGCCAGCCATCTGTTGCAGAACGGGGCTGACCTGCGCATCGTGCAGCAGCTTCTGGGCCATGCCGATGTGGCCACCACGCAGATCTATACGCATGTGCTGGACGAACGCGCCAAAGCCATGGTCCGCGATCTGCACCCGCTGACCGATACGGATGATACACCCTGAAATAACTCAGGGTTTGAGAACAACCTTGGGTGCGGCGCAGCGACCGCTGTCAAGATCGTCAAATGCCTGAGCGGCCTCGCTCAACGGACGTATCACATACCAGTCGAGGGGTCCCAGCAATCCCAGTGCCATGGCATTTACAACCTCGGTGAATTCGGCGTGCGTATAGCAATAGGAACCGGTCACGGTTATTTCCTGCAAGGTCAGCCGGCGCACATCAAGCCCGTCCAGTCCCGGCAACAGCCCGACATGCACGATGGCACCACCCGGCCTTGCCAAGCGTGTTGCGTCGCGGCGTGTGGCAACGGCGCCCACTGCATCGATGATCAGATCGAACTGTGTTGCAGGATCAATCATTGCGGGGGAAACCACCTGTGCAAGCCCCATCGCCATTGCCGCTTCGCGACGCTTCTCATTGGGCTCCACCAACGTGATGTCGGTAGCCCCTTCCATGGCAAGGGCCAGCACCGCGCCCACACCGATGGCCCCAGCCCCCTGCACCAGACATCTGACGGTGGAAAGCGGTGAATAAAGCAAGGCAATGCCCCGCCGGACGGCATGCAGCGACACGGCGAGCGGCTCTGCCAGGGCAGCCTTCTCCAGCGCAAGACCGTCAGGTACAACAACCAGATTGCGCTCAGGTACGCAAACGAACTGTGCAAAGGCACCGGGCCGGGGTGGCATCGAGAGGATTTGCCGGGTGGGTGAGAGATGCGAGCGGCCCTCCAGAGCGCGTGGACAGGCCGGATCAACCACCAGCGGATTGATGGTGACGCGCTTTCCTGCCAATGCGCCATTCAGCACATGGCCTGCTGCCTCATGACCAAGGATGAGCGGCGGCGGACGGCGTTCGTCATGCCCGTGATAGGCGTGCATGTCCGAGCCGCAGATACCCACGGCTTCAACCGCGACGAGCGCCTCACCAAGGGCAGGCACAGGCTTTGGCACTGCCCGGTATTCAACCGTGTTGGGTCCGGTATAGACAAGTGCCTGCATCATCATCTGGCCAGAAATCCTCCATCTACGGCGATGGTCTGCCCGGTGATATAGGCAGATGACGGGGAAGCAAGAAACACCGCAATGCCATGCAGGTCTTCCAGCTTGCCGTTACGACCGACAGCGGTTTGCGCCGCGCGGCGTGCGGCCAGTTCAGGATCAGCGAATACCGGGCCTGTCAGCGCTGTGGGAAAAAAGCCCGGTGCAATGGCGTTGCAGGTGATGCCCTTGCCGGACCATTCCTCGGCAATGGCACGGGTCAGCTGCACGACGGCCCCCTTTGCAGCACCGTAGGGCGCGGAGTCAGCAAAGGCGCGGTAGGACTGTAGCGAGGCGATATTGATGATCCGGCCGTAGTCACGTGCCGCCATCGCGGGTGCCAGTAATTGCGTCAACCGGAACGGAGCGCGCACATGCACCGCCATATGGGCATCAAAGGCGGCTGTTGAAACAGCCTCGAAAGGTTGCCGCAGATTCATGCCTGCCGCATTGACGATGATGTCAATGGTCTCACCGGCAAGGACTTTTGCCAAATTGTCAGGCCCTGCCGGATCACCCATGTCGGCAGCATGAATGGCCGCTGGAATTCCCAGTGCGGCAAGCTGTTGGTGTGCAATGGCAAGCTGCTCTTCTCGCCGGGCACACAGCACAACCCTCGCGCCTGCAAGGCCCATGGCCTGCGCCATCGACAGCCCGATACCAGAGCTCCCACCGGTGACAAGTGCTGTCCGTCCCGCAAGGCTGAACAGGGCTTCAAGCTGGCTCATGCAGCATCACAGGTTGTCAGCGCCTGAGCCTGCTGTAGCGCATCGGCAATAATCACCGCGATGGTTTCGCAAGCCTCTTGCGGCAATGTGAGCGGAATGCGCATGTCACACAAACGCACCAGTGTATCCATGGTGTTGGGCGGCGTGTGCGGATGGGCGAGATAGCCCCACTGACCGGAGAGCGATGTGTAGCCTTGCGGCTCCTCATTACCGAACCATTTCAGATAGACCCCGCGTCTGCGGCAGGCATCAAGGAAGGAGTGGAAAGCAATCTCCTCCAGCCCTGTGACCCTGAACTGGATCGAACTTTGCACATAGGCTTCCGCCTGGGCACGCTGCGGCAACCTGATACCGGGCACACGCGCCAATGCCATGGCCAGACGGTCATGACGGTCGTTCCAGACGAGCGCACGCTCCGGCAGCATTGCCACCTGCGGCCGGGCAATCGCAGCGACGAGATTGGACATGCGCATGGAGTAGTTGGGTGTCACATGCTTCCAGCGGTCAAACACCGTATCGGACGGACGCAGGCGATGCTGGGTATAGAGCATGTAGCTGCCGGAGTAGAGGATTGCCCGGGCGGCAATATCCTCGTCTTCCGTCACCAGCAGGCCGCCTTCACCGCCATTGACGTGCTTATAGGCCTGCAGGCTGAAACAGCCTGCCTTGCCGAATGTGCCGGTCGATTTGCCCGCCCAGAAAGCCCCCATGGTATGAGCGCAATCCTCGATCACGGTGAGGTCGAGTCGTGCCGCAAGCGCGCTCAAGGCTGTCATGTCTGCGATATGGCCGCGCATATGCGACAGCAGGAGATGTCTGGCTCCACTTGCCCTCGCCTTGCGTTCAAGATCATCCAGATCGATGGTCAGATCAGGCGTGATATCCACAAGCACATGCTCGGCTCCTGCATGGGCAATCGCACCGGGCACAGGAGCGAGGGTAAAGGCATTCATCAGCACCTTGTCGCCCGGCTTCACACCACTGCACAGCAACGCCAGAAACATGGTGCTGCCGCAGGAGTTCATCGCCACGCAGTAGCGCGCACCGACGGAAGCCGCGAACTCCTCTTCCAGCAATGACACCTCGGAGCGATCTCCCAATGTCTCGCCGTAGCGATGCAGCCAGCCCGATCGCAGCACTTCAACCGCCCGTTCAATCCCGCTTTCAGGAATTGAGGGCGGTTGCGACAGATCGATTGCGAGAGATTGATCCTTCATGCGCATCAGCCCGTTACAGGCTGCCCCTTGTCGAAGCTCTGTTCGGGGAAGAACTTGGCCAGACGCACATCCGCAGAACGGGCGTGGGCTTCCATGCCCTCAATGCGGGAGATGCGGGCGGTTGCCAGGGCCACATCACGCGCGCCCTCCCGCGTCATCTGCTGCCAGCTCAAGGGCTTGAGGAACTTGTGTACGGACAGGCCTGCGGAATACCGCCCCGCTGCCTTGGTAGGCAGGATGTGGTTGGGGCCCGTCGCCTTGTCGCCAAAGGCAACGGTGGTTTCCTCGCCCAGGAACAGCGAACCATAGTTGGTGAGATGCTCTTTCCACCAGTCGAGATCCCGGGCCTGCACTTGCAGGTGCTCGCAGCAATACTGGTCCGAGACCGTGACAAGTTCCTCGCGGGTCGTGGTCAGGATCACCTCGCCGTAGTCACGCCAGGCGGCGGTTGCGGCATCCTTTGCAGCTGGCGGCAATGTAGCGATCAGTTCAGGGATGCGTGTCATCACCTGCCTGGCAAGTGACTCGGACGTGGTGAACACCCAGCCGGGACTCTCGTGCCCATGCTCGATCTGACCGACGATATCAGCGGCAACAATCTCCGGATCGGCGCTGTCATCGGCGATGACCGCCACTTCGGATGGACCGGCAAAGACATCAATCCCCACCTGCCCAAACAGCATGCGCTTGGCTTCCGCCACATATTTGTTGCCGGGGCCGACAATCACATCCGCCGGTTTGCCGGTGAACAAGCCACCTGCCATCGCGGCAATCGCCTGCACGCCACCAAGCGTCATGACGATGTCAGCCCCCGCCACCTTCATGGCATAAAGCACAGAGGGGTGAATGCCCTCGCCACGGTAGGGCGTGGAACAGGCAATGACGGTCTTGACGCCTGCTGCCCGTGCCGTGGCAATCGACATGTAGGCCGAGGCGATATGGGCATAACGCCCTGTTGGCACATAGCAGCCCGCGACGTTGATGGGCACGAGGCGCTGGCCTGCCATCACACCGGGTGAAAGCTCTACCGTAAAATCCTGAATGCTGGCGCGCTGGGCCTCGGCGAAGCGCCGGACACGGGCAGCAGCATATTCAATATCGCGCTTCAGACCTGCGGGAATATCCCGAGTCCGGCGCTCGATCTCCTCGGCTGTCACGATAATATCGCCACTCCATTTATCGAGCTTGAGGGCGTAATCGCGTACGGCCTGCTCACCACCCTTGGCAATGGTATCCAGCATTTCGGTGACAACGGCACGGGCATTGTCTGTCTCGGTTTCAGGCGTCTTGGCCGCTTTCTTCAGATACGTGACAGTCATAAGATCCAAGTCCTTCCAGGTCAGGCAGATGGGCTGACCGAAGGCATTGAGGCACCATCGGTCAGCTTGTTCTTCGTGTTATTTGCCCATCGCGAAATCACGCAGTTTCGGATCAGCCAGAACGCGCTTCATCGGCTCGTCGGTGATGTAGCTTGCCGCGGCCGGTGAGGCCTGCAATGTGCCGACGCTGGTCATGAATTCCCCGATGTTTCCCAACCACTTGTCGACCGAGGAGGCACCTGCTGACCGGTCCATGAGCTTGAGCTGCTCTTCAAGGCTGAAGACAGGCCGCGTGTCGAACTCGGCATTGCCGGCCTTGTCGGAAATCTCGACACCACCTGCCATGTAGAACTTCTTCAGCATGGCCCGCGCTTCAACGGGGTTTGCCTTTGCCCAGGCCCAGCCACGCAGGAAGACAGCGAGGAACTTGGCAACCTCCTGCGGATTTTCCTTGATGTAGTCAGGCCGTGCTACCAACGCACCAGGCACGATGGCGTTGGCATCAGCACCCGAGCAGAGCAGCTTGGCACCAACCTTCTCTTCAAGCGTGTAGGTGTTGGGTGCCCAGACGCCCGCAACGTCACCATTCTTGGAGCTCATGGCCGCGATGATCTGTGCCTGTCCCAGATTGACGAACTCGACATCGGAGCCCTTCAGGCCCCACTTCTGTAGGCAGCTCAGGCTGGCGTAATGCACGGTGGAGTTGGTCGTGGTCAGGATCTTCTGACCCTTGATCGAGGCTGGATTGGCCTTGAGCGCCTCGAACTTGTCCGCCGAGACCATCAGGGCATTGGCCTTTGATTCGTCGTTGGTGAGGCCGATGGTCGCCAATCCAAAACGGGCAGCACCCAGCACTGCCGGCACTGATCCCGTGCCGCCCACATCCCATGACTTTGCCTGTGCCGCCGCTACCTGCGGCGCTCCCGCAGGGAAGGTCGAGAACTCGGGCTCAAGGCCGACTTCCTTCCACCAGCCCTTTTCAGTGGCTACGAAGAACGGCAGCGCCCAATAGAGCGCAGGCTGATAGCTGATCTTGATCTTGGTGAGCGGGGCCTGGGCATTGGCACTGGTGGTTGCCGCCCCCAGTGTTCCCACCAGAATAGCCGCCGAAGCGAGCAATATTTTCAACATGTCAGTTCCTCCTCGTTGATAACTTTTTGGTTGATGACTTTCGTCATTTCTATTTCCGGCGCGATCAGTGATCGCCCGCGCCGCCGGCTTCCTTGGATTTCAGCAGTTTCCAGATATGGGAACGCAGATGCACGAAGCTGGGGAGGTCCATCACCTCCTCAACCGGCAACTTCTCCCAGTTCTCGGCATCCCGGGTGCTCTTGATATCCATGATCTCAAGCAGACGTCCGGGCTTCTTGCCCATCACCACCACGCGGTCGGCGAGATAGACCGCCTCCTCCACCCCATGGGTGATGAACATGACGGTGCGCGGATTCTTGCGGGCAAGCTGGATCAGCTCCTCCTGCATGATGATGCGTGTCTGGGCATCCAGCGCGCCGAAGGGCTCATCCATCAGCAGAACATCGGGCTGCATGATGTAGGCCCGGGCAATGGCAACGCGCTGTTGCATGCCACCCGAAAGCATATGCGGAAAACTCTCCTCATGGCCTTGCAGACCCATGAGCTCGACATAATGGCGCACTTGCTTGTCGATGGATTCTTGCGGCAAGCCCTTGCACATCAGGCCAAACCCGATGTTCTGGCGCACGGTTTTCCATGGCAGGAGAGCAAACTGCTGAAATACGACGGAACGCTCAGGACCCGGAGCCAGCACCTCCTTGCCCCCGACACGCACGCTGCCTGACGATGAAAACTCAAGCCCTGCCGCCATACGCATCAAGGTGGTCTTGCCACACCCTGACGGGCCAACAACGGCCATGAACTCGCGGTCCTCGATTTTCAGATCAATGGTATCGAGCGCCAGAAAACCGGTTGCCTCGTTGCCAAATCGCTTGGTCACGCCTTCAAAAATGATTTCGCTCATCAGCTTTGTCCCCAGCGGCGTTTGACAGCACTCTCTGCGGCACGCAGCGCGATATCGATCAGAAATCCGACAATGCCGATGCCGATCATGCCCGCCATAACTGTTGTGGTGCTGAGATTGCCCTGCCCCTGCACCATCAGATAGCCAAGCCCGGCACCCACCACGATCAGTTCTGAGCCAACCAGCGACTGCCAGCCGAGGCCTGCCGACACGCGCAGGCCCGCAATGATGGAGGGAAAGGCACCCGGCAGCAGGATATGCCGCAGCATCTGCGAGGCGTTGGCGCCCATGGTCTGCCCCGCCTCGACAAAGCGCTTGTCGACAAGACGCGCGCCACGGTAGGCGCTGATCAGGCAGGGCGCGAACGAACCGACAAAGATGATGAGCAACGGGCCACCTATGCCGGTGCCGAACCATAGCGCCGCCAGCGGAACCCATGCGAGGGGTGCTACAAACCGCACGGCATCAAACAGGGGTGTGACTATTTCATCGAGCAGACGGTACCAGCCCATCAGCAGGCCGAGGGGTACGCCAATGCCGACGGCCAGCGCCCAGCCCATGAGAAACCGGCCAATGCTGGCCAGAAGATGCTCATGATAGAGATGGCCTGCGAAACTGTTGGTGATCAGATACTGAAGACGGTTGAACACATCGAGCGGCGTGGGCAGAAAATGCCTTGGCATGATGCCGCTGGTCGCGGCAAGCGTCCATACACCCATCAGCAATGCCACACCGGCTGCCGTGAGCAGCCAGAACTCAGCCACGGGCACGGTTGTGCCGGTTGGCCCCAGATAGTTTTTCTCACGTTTCAGATCGCTGGACGCCATGCGATCACCTTGTGTTCGATCTTGCCCAATAACCATGTGGTCGCCGCGCCACAGACCGCGACAGACGCCATGCCCACCATGATCATGCCGGGATAGATATCCTGCCCTGCCACATTGAGAACCCGGCCAAGGCCGAAGAATGCACCAATGAGTTCCGCCGCCACAAGTGTTGTCCACGAGGCTTGCAGCGACAGGCGGAGGCCGGTGAAAATCATCGGCATGGAACCGGGCACCACCACATGGCGTATCACCTGCGCCGTCGACGCCCCCTGGGTGCGGGCTGCCGCAATCAGCACCGGATCAACCTGGCGGACCCCCGTGAAGGTGTTGATGACGCTGGGCACGAAGGCCGTCAGCCAGATGGTAAAAATCTTGCCGGCATCACCCAGACCGAACCAGACGATGGCCAGCGGAATCCAGGCCAATGCGGGGATTGGCCGCAGAATCAGGAATATCGGATTGAGCAGGATTTCTGCCCGACGGCTCCAGCCCATAAGCAGGCCAAGGGGAACACCGGTGATGATGGCAACGAGAAAACCTTTGGCAACGAGACCCAGACTCTGCATGGCCTGCACCCAGAGCGTGCCCCCTGCATAGCCCTTGGTCATGATCTGCTTTGCAGCATCGAAGACATCCGCCGGGCTGGGCAGGCGCAGACTGTTCACGAGGCCGAGACCGCTTGTCACAAGCCACCAGAGCACCAGCACCGCCATGAGCGTGCCGATGGTTACACTGGTCTGGCGCGTGAGACGCGGCACATGTTCCTCCACTTATGAGAGCGCTCTCATTCGTTTCATTGCAGCGTCATGCTGTCAAGAGCCGGCACACTCTTTTTAGGCTGGAAAAAGACTATTTCCATCAAACCCAAAGGGCTACCTTGCAAAACCGTCCGACAATCGGGCATATTTCAATTTCATGATCACGCAAAAATCAGTCAACCAGAAACCATCACGGCGCGCCACATTGGTGGATGTCGCCAAACTTGCAGAGGTGTCCCGTGCAACGGCTGCACGCGCTCTCACCCATCCCCATTTGCTGAGTGCCGATACGCTGGCAGCTGTCAGCAAGGCAATCGATGTGCTCGGCTATGTGTCCGACGCTTCGGCCAGGACGCTGGCTTCCGGGCGCAGTGGCATGGTGGGGGCTGTCGTGCCCACGCTGGACAACGCGGGGTTTGCCAAGGCCATTCATCATCTCCAGATCGGATTGTCGGACGGCGGGTTGCAGCTTGTCGTTGCGGCCCATGAATACAACCCTGGCAATGAGGCGCGGGCCATCCGCTCGCTCCTGTCACGCGGCATCGATGCGCTCGTGCTTGTGGGGTCGGATCGCCCGCCCGAAACCTGGGATTTGCTGCGCGCCAGCAACACGCCAACCGTGCTCACCTACACCTTTCATGAAGCGTTTGACTGCATTGGATTTGACAATGCGCAGGCGGGGTATCTGGCAGCGCGCCATGTGGTTGACCTTGGCCACAGACGCATCGGCTTCATCAGTGGCCCGCGCCGCTGCAACGACCGGATGGCCCTGCGGATCGAGGGAGTGGCGGCTGCCTTGAAGGAGGCAGGGCTTGAACTGCCGCGCGCGATGATCAGCGAACAGTCCTTCTCGCTGTCGGGCGGCAAACTGGGTGCCATGGATCTGCTGTCGCTCAACGCACCCCCTACAGCGATTATTGGCGGCAATGACCTGTTGGCCGCAGGAGCCCTGCACGAGCTTTCCGCACGCGGCATCAAGGTGCCGGATGACATGTCCCTGGTCGGCTTTGAAAATATGGATATCACCATGTTCACGGCGCCGATGCTGACGACGGTCCAGTTACCGACCGAGGAGATTGGCAGCGCCACCGCGAGGCATGTTCTGGCTTTATTGCGAGGACATGCACCCCAAAGGCGCGTGGAGTTTCCCGTCAGTCTGGTGGAGCGGCATTCCGCCGGTAGGGCGCGGGTTTAAAGGGCGCTGTCAACGCCTCTGGCATAAACATTCATATGCAAGTATATGTCAGGGATGAGCGTTGTTACCCGCCGAAACTTGGCCATTGTGCTGCTGCCTCTGTGCCTGCTGACCGGAAGCCTCGCCGCTGTTGTTCTTTCAGCGGTAGCCACCCCTTTTCCCGCACCCCGTTTAACAGCCTTGACGCTGCTGGTTTATGAACGCGACGGCTGCCCATGGTGTGCGCGGTGGAACAGTGAGATTGCGCCGATATTCCCCAAAACCGAGACTGGAAAGCTGGTTTTGCTGCGCCGCATCAATCTGGATAGTGCCCAGTCAGATGATCCAAAACTGGATGATCCGGTGCGCTTCACCCCGACATTCGTGCTGATGCAGGATGGTGGAGAGGTCGGTCGGATCACCGGCTATCACAACGATGCTTTCTTCTGGGGTCTGCTGGAGGCGATGGTTCAGAAGCAGATAACGCCATCCACCACAAGCAACAGATCCTGAAGGAAACCGGATGCGCGCTGTCCTGCCTTCCCTTGTCGAAACTGAATTGAAACCGGATGTTGCCGTCTCTCCCGAGCTTGACGAACTGATGCAGAACGCGCGCCGGGCCAGCAATTTTCTCAAAGCCCTCTCGCATGAAAACCGCCTGCTGCTCCTGTGCCTCATGGCGGAAGGGGAACGCTCCGTCGGCGAACTTGAAACAATCCTGTCCATGCGCCAGTCCGCCGTGTCGCAGCAGCTTGCGCGCTTGCGGCTAGACGGTCTGGTCACGGCACGGCGCGATGGCAAATCTGTTTTTTACAGCCTTGCGAACAATGATATCCGGCGCATGATTGGCTTGATCTATGATATTTTCTGCGGTGCTGACGCTGACAAGAGGAAAAAACCTGACGCTTGACGGGGGCAGGTAATCAGCCCGCACGCAACCGTAGCGTCGCCCGCGCTTCCGCGGGAGTTGCCGGTCTGCCGCCATGCCTTGCAATAAGGGCTGCCGCGACGCTGACAAGCTCGGCATTGCCGCTGGCAAGGCGGTCTTTCGATACGCGGATATTGTCTTCCAGGCCCGTCCGCACGGCGTCCGCCCCGCGCGCAAGGGCCCAGTCCATCACCTCGGCCTGATGACGGCCAATCCCGGCTGCGGTCCATGTGGCACCGGGTATGACCCGGCAGGTTTCCGCCAGAAGAATGTCAAGCAGGTGCTGATCAGCAGGCATCGCGTTCTGCACACCCATGACAAACTGCACATGCGGATTGGGCGACATCAATCCCGCCTCGATCAGCCGTTTTGCACCATGGATATGGGACAGATCAAAAATCTCGATCTCGGGAGCTATGGCAAATTCCTGCATGCGCGTCGCCAGTTCGACCACGAGCGAGGCCGAATTCTCGTACACGATGGTCGGAAAATTCGTCGATCCCGTCGACAGGGAAGCCATATCAGGGCGATGAACAAGCGACAGGCCACGGGCCGAAGGATCGCGCCCGCGGCCTCCGGTTGAAAACTGCACGATCATACCCGGACAGTGCTTGCGTACCCCGTCCTGCACCAGCGCAAAACGATCAGGGTCCGACGAGGGCGTTTCATCATCGTTGCGCACATGGATATGCACCAGCGTCGCCCCGGCTTCGTAGGCGGCATGGGTGGATTCGATCTGCTCGGCTGGCAGAACGGGCAGTGCCGGATTGTCCTTCCTGCGCGGCACGGACCCGGTGATGGCGACGGCAATGACAACAGGGCGCATGACGGCTTGGCCTTTGTTTGATGCGAACACCCTTGCTCAGAAGCCCCTTGCTTCACTGCACGGCCGGAATCGCATTTATGTTCTGCCACCAACGTAACGGCACATGGCTCGTCACTCAAGAGCGCTCAACCCATTCGCGGTTGTGCGACTGCTTACGTCCTCGTCATGCGCCTCATGCGCAGCAGGGTGTAGAGGCCCAGCTTGCCAACCGGCTCTGTCTCCAGGAAAGTCATATCCGGATGCGTCCGTGCCCATATCTCCACGCGCTCGACAGGAAAATCAGGGCGAAGCCCCATTCCGGCAATAAGGGGTGCTAGCCAGCGCTCGAATCGGGCAATCCAGTGTGTTGTCGACTGGAAATGACTGACCACGATAATCTCGCCACCGGGGCGCAGCATGCGGCGGCAATTGTCGAGAGCAACTTCGGGGTTGGAAACCAGGGTGAGAACGAACGGCAACACAATAGAGTCGTAGGTCTGGTCGGGATGCGCCAGATGGTGGATATCGCCTGCCTCAAGCGATATGGATCGAGGCCCTCCTGGCTGATTTTCTTTTGCGCGGATTTCCAGATTGGCCCGCGCCTTGGCAAGCATCTTGTCGGACAGGTCGACGCCCGTGAACACCATGTCATGCCGGTAGCGGGGAACAGCAGTCCTGTGCCGACACCGACCTCAAGCACATGACCTCCGATGCGGTTGGCGGCATCCGTAATGGCGACATGCGCCGGTCTGAAGATGGGACCACAAACCGCATCATAGATCCAGACCCAGTAGCCATAGGCTTTCTCGACGGTCGCGTTTGGCAGATCCCGGACAACGGCTTTGGCGGGGGTACTTTTCATGCGGGTGCTTTTCATGGTCACATCCGGAGCAGGTTCAGTTTGTTCTGGAAACAGCAGTCCCGTGACAGTGATTTGACACTGCATCCGCTTTCAACGCGATTGTCATCAAACCGTGACGCAAATCGTGCAGCCCCTGTGCATTGAAACCATAATGGGCGGCCTCATGACTGACGTATCCGGCAAAGATGACCAGCCAGACGGGAAACCAGCATTTCGCACACTCTTTCTGTCTGACATTCATCTGGGGTCAAAAGCCTGTCAGGCAGCACAGTTGCTGACTTTCTTGCGCGATCATGACGCCGAAACGATCTATCTCGTCGGTGATATCGTCGATGGCTGGGCCCTGAACGGTGGCTGGTACTGGCCACAAAGCCACAATGATGTCGTGCAGAAAATCCTGCGCAAATCCCGCAAGGGAGCAAGGATCATCTATCTGCCGGGTAACCACGATGAATTCCTGCGCCAGTATTACGGCACTCATTTTGGCGGCATCGAGGTGCAGGAAACCGCCGTCCACGAAACGGCTGACGGCAAACGCTATCTGGTGCTGCACGGTGATGCGTTCGATTTCGTCATCCGCCACGCCAAATGGCTCGCCCATCTGGGTGATGCGGCTTACGACTTCGCGATATTCTGCAACCGCATTGCCACGGCCGTCCGGCGGCGCATGGGCCTTCCCTACTGGTCGATTTCCGCCTGGGCCAAGAACAGGGTCAAGAATGCCGTCAGCGTGATTTCCGATTTCGAGGAAGCGCTGGTCAAGGAAGCGCGGCGGATGGATGTTCAGGGTGTCATCTGCGGCCATATCCATTATGCCGCCTCACGCGATATTGATGGCATCCATTACCTCAATACCGGCGACTGGGTCGAAAGCCTGACCGCCATCGTCGAGCATCATGATGGCCGGTTCGAGATTTTACGCTGGGCAGAAAAACCCTTGGCAGAAAAAACCTGGGCAGAGAAGAACGATGAACCCGTGATTCTTTCGCTGGGCGAAAACCCGGCAAAGCCGGTCAATCCTGCACCATTGCCCCTGCGCGAAGCAGCCTGAACCGTGTCACGGGAAATGGGCCATTCATGAAAATACTGATTGCCACAGATGCCTGGGCACCGCAGGTCAACGGCGTGGTCCAGACGCTGAAATCCACGATCCGTGAACTGGGTCGGCGGGGTGTCTCGGTCGAGGTGATCAATCCGGGCCTGTTTCAAAGCGCCGCCATGCCGGGCTATCCAGAGATCAGGGTCGCCTGGCCGCGCCTGTCGCACATCCGGGATATCCTGAAATCATGCGCGCCGGACCATGTGCATATCGCCACGGAGGGCCCGATCGGCTGGGCAGTGCGGCGCGTTTGCATGCAGGAGGGGCGTGGCTTCACCACGAGCTATCACACCCGCTTTCCCGAATATCTGCGGGCGCGCCTGCCAGTGCCGATGACCTTCAGCTACGCAGCCCTGCGCCGTTTTCACAACGCGGGTGAGGGCGTGATGGTGGCCACCCCGTCCATTGAGGCCGAACTCGTATCTCGCGGCTTCAAGAACATCATGCGCTGGAGCCGGGGGGTTGATCAGACCGGATTTCATCCTTCCGCTGAAGCGATGTTCCCCGATGATTGGCCACGGCCGATCTTCCTGTCTGTTGGCCGTCTTGCAACCGAGAAGAACCTGGATGGCTTTCTTTCACTTGCACTGCCGGGCACCAAGCTGGTGGTGGGTGACGGACCTGCCGCAGCCCAATTGAAGGAGAAGTACCCCGGTGCGGTTTTTCTGGGCGCAAAAACCCACGCTGAATTGCCAGCACTCTATGCCCATGCTGATGTTTTTGTCTTTCCAAGTCTGACGGACACGTTTGGTCTTGTGCTGATCGAGGCGCTTGCCTGCGGTTTGCCGGTTGCGGCTTTTCCGGCTCCCGGCCCGGTTGATGTGCTCGGCACCAGCGGCGCGGGCCTTATTTCCACCAATCTGCGCGAGGCCGCCCTTGGCGCCTTGCGGATTGATCGCAATATCTGCCGCAAACACGCTGAAAGTTTCACCTGGGAGCGGGCAACAGACCAGTTTCTGATCAATATCGAGCAGGCGCAGGCACTGGGCAAACAGCATGGGCGATCCAGGCCTTTGTCAGCTACACACCGGGCGAAAGCACCAGGGCGTGACGTCAGTCAGGAACAGATGGGCTGAACCACTGCCTCCTATCAGGAAATCTGCTTTGACAGGCCCATTGGAATAATGGGACTGTCAGGCGATATTACCTTGTCAGGAGTACCCTCTCGATGAACCTCCACGCCCCCAAGAATGACTACCGCGATATCATAGAGGCGGATCGCGATCATGTCTGGCATCACCTTTCGCAGCACAAGAAATACGAAACCGTTGATCCCCTCATCATCATCAAGGGCAAGGGCATGCGGGTCTGGAATCAAGCCGGTCGTGAGCATCTGGATGCGGTGTCGGGCGGCGTGTGGACTGTCAATGTTGGCTATGGCCGGGTCAGGATTGCCGATGCCGTGCGCGACCAACTGGTGAAGCTGAACTATTTTGCCGGTGCCATGGGCACCATTCCGGGCGCGACGTTTGCCAAGCAATTGATCGAGAAAATGCCCGGCATGAGTCGCGTC
>JANMLW010000285.1:0-17427 GCA_031372765.1 Hyphomicrobiales bacterium | reverse complement strand
TTGATCTCGGCGCAGGCAATCCCGGTGGACCCACGCTGGCACTGACCTATGGCGGCGACTATTTTGTAGACCGTGTGCAGACGCTTGATATCGCAGGTAATGGCGATGAGACCACGCCATCTGGCAGGCGTGCAGTTTCTGGAGCATTTGCGCAGGCGCATCTCAAATGGTCGATGGTCGATATAATCGGCGCCTTGCGGTATGATCATTATGAACTTAACAGCACCACGCGGTCGTCTTCTGGTTCGCGCCTGTCTCCCAAGCTCACCATTGGCATTACGCCTATTCAGGGCATTCAGGTCTATGGCACCTATGCCGAAGGATACCGTGCACCCTCGGTCACCGAGACGCTTGTGGAGGGATTGCATCCGGCTCCCGCAACTTTCCGGTTCATACCCAACCCCAATTTGCGCCCGGAAATTGGACGGACGATCGAAGCTGGTGTCAATCTGAAGTTTGATAATGTGTTCATTAAAGGGGATCGTTTCCGGGGCAAGTTTGCCGTGTTCCAGAACGACGTACGTGACTTCATCGAGGGCGTATTCACGGACCCCGGAGCGCCATGCGGCAGTGGTGGAACATCCTGTCTGGATGCGGTTTTCGTTTATAACAACGTCGCCAGAGCACGCCTGAAGGGCATTGAAGGCGAGATGGTCTATGATGCACGCTCCTGGTTCGCCAGCCTATCGGGTTCGTCGATCCGTGGTGATAACCGCACGCTGAACCAGCCCTTGTCGTCGATTTACCCCGACAAGATCAGCTTTGGTGCAGGCCTGCGCTTCTTCGACGAGAAACTGGTAATCGCCAGCAAGATCACTCTGGTGGATGAGCAAAAGCGTGTGCCAACCGGGTCGCCCGTCAGCAAGGCCCATGCGCTGATCGATCTCTCGGCCAACTATCAGGTCACACCGGATGCCCGTGCATTCGTGTCGCTGGAGAACATCGGTAACACGCGCTTCCAGCGTTACCGCGATGGGGACCGCAGCCCGGGTTTTGTTGGCAAGATCGGCTTTTCCACACGCTTTGGCACCTGAGCGAAACGATGACACATGCACGCCGCAAACCGGATGATGAGACAGGTGTCCGCAAGGCCACCGGCTCCCGGTCTGCGCGCGAGCGCATGGTGCGCACAAGCCCCGATGCCGTGCCGACAGGCCTCGGCATCGTGCCAACACAACAAAAAGCGTTCGTAGGGCGCGACGCTTCAAATGAGTGGCTGGGTTTGTCGAAACCCAACGCAGAGCTACGGTTTCCTGGTTATGATGGCAAAGCGGCAATAGATATTTGGTCCATTCCACCAGCCGTGGCCCTGTCGGCTTTTGTCCATGCCGCCCTTCTGGCTTTTGCCTTATTGGTTTTTCCCGATCCGGCAGAACTGGCAGCGGGCGGTGAAACAGCGATCCCTATCGAAGTCCTGTTTGTCGCTCCTGACAGTACTGATGCCGCAGCTGTTGATGAAGGCGCAAAGCCGGATGCTGTTACGGTCAGTGTTCCGCTTGCTGATGATACAGCGGCCCCACTCATACTCACACTGCCTGAAGTGAGCATCCAGCCTCCGGTTGAGCAAGCTCAGGAACCCCTGCAAATTCCAACACAAGCCGAGCCTGCTGCAAGTACGCCTGAAGCTGTCGTGCCGCCGGCTGCCAGTGAAGAGCCAGTACCGGTTGTCGCAGAACCTGCCGATACTCAATCTCTTCCGCCTGAAATCCGGCGCAACAAGAGCGCAGATCACATAAAGCGTCAGCCGTTACTGGCTGCAAGGCTAGTAAAGCAAGAAGCACAACAGCAGGCGCAAATCGCCAGGCAAGGTAAGGAGCAGCAGCGTTTAAAGGCTGTTGCAGAGGCACATAATCAGCGTGTTGTACAAGCGCGGGCAGCCCAGGCTTCTGCTCGTGAAAACCCGTTTGCGATGCAAGGGCAGGGTGAGAGCGGCGCAGGCACGGACCGCCGCACTCAACAGGCCCTCAAGAACGGCGGCGCAAGCCAGGGCGCAGCAGCAACTGCCGGCAAATCCGAGGTCGCCAGTTATCGCTCGCGTATTCTGGCGCATCTCGCCCGTTTCAAGGACTATCCTGACTCCGCACAGGATGCCGGGATACAGGGCCGTACGATAATCAGCTTTACGGTTACACGCTCGGGAGGGGTTTCCACCTCAGCGCTCACCGGATCTTCAGGGGCGGGTGTGCTGGATCAGGCAACGCTCACCATGCTGCGCCGCGCGCAACCTTTTCCGGCCATGCCAGCGGGCGGTCCGGCTTCCCTGAGCATTACCGCGGTGATCCGATATGACCTTCAGTGATCACGACAACAACCTCATCAGGATCGGTTCGCCGATCGATGCGGACCATCCACGAACCAAGCCAGCCGATCAGCCAGCACAAGGAGACTGAACCATGTTTGCAGCCAATCACTACATCGCCATGAACCGCTTCAAGGTCGTGAAGGGCGAGGAAGCCGCCTTTGAGGAGGTCTGGTCTTCCCGCAAGACTCGATTGCACGAAATGCCAGGCTATATCGCCTTTCACCTGCTCAAGGGGCCGGAGCGCGAGGATCACACGCTCTATTCCAGCCATACCACCTGGGCCAGCAAGGCCGCCTTCATGGATTGGACCCAATCGGAGCAGTTCCGCGAATCGCATCGCAATGCGGGCCAGCCACGCCCACGCCCGATGTTTTTGGGCCATCCTGAATTTGAGGGTTTCGAAGCCGTTCTTTCAGAAGAAAATCGTCATTTGCACAAGCAAGCTGCGGAATAGGAGCACACAATGTCCGTCATTGATATCGCCAAAAAAGTGCGGGGCTTTCCTGCTTCTGAGGACCACAATCAGCTTGTACGCGATGCCCTTGCGGCCAAACCTGATGGCGTGGTCGAGCAGATAGCGCGAGACTGCGGTGTGCCCAGTCAGGTCGTGCTGGAAGCGCTGCCTGCCGGGCAGCGCATCTTTGTTGATGCTGGTGCCTTCGAAACACTCTGGTCAAGCCTTACGGGCTGGGGGGATGTTCTGTTCATTGTCCATACGGCGGATATCGTCCTGGAGTGTGTGGGCCCACTACCCGAAGGATCGCTTGGGCATGGCTATTTCAACATCCATGGGGACAGTCCCATCGGCGGGCATATCCGAGCCGCCAATTGCCGCGCCATCTATATCGTCGACAGGCCTTTTCACGGACGGCGATCCTGTTCGATCCAGTTCTACAATGCCAATGGCGAAGCCATGTTCAAGGTGTTCGTCCGGCGTGACAGGGCGCGTGAGCTGATGGCGGATCAGCTTGTGCAGTTTGACGCGTTGAAGCGTGATTTTGCTGATTGGAAGGCCGTTCCATGATCCGGCGCAAAACCCTCGCATTCAACACGCGCCGCAACGGTGCGGCTGGCGGTTTGTACAACCGGCAAGGCGCTTTCTGACAGACCCAGTTTGACAACACTGCCAGTCACTACGCTTCATTGATCTGCGTTGCGGGAGACCCGGTTTCACTTTACAGGCCTTAAACTGTCGATAACGAATGAGGGCGTGTTCCCAATCAGGAGCAGATGGTGGAGAGATACCCTGACACCTAACGACAGGAGCCAGAAATGCCAGAGGCCAAACTCTCTCCTCATGACCGTGCAGTCGCCCTTGCGGCATTGCCGCAGTGGCGTGATGTCGAGGGGCGCGATGCAATAACACGACACTTTGTCTTTGCCGATTTCAACCAGGCCTTTGGCTGGATGACGCGGGCGGCCCTGATTGCCGAGAAACTGGACCACCACCCTGAATGGATGAATGTCTACAGGACAGTTGATGTCACGCTGTCGACCCATAATGCGGGTGGCATCACCAGGCTTGACATCGCGTTGGCCAGCGCAATGGATCGGCTGGCTGTGACGTCTTAGGGCTGACCCTGTCCAGGGTGTGTTGACAAACCACTTTCAACGGATAGCGAGCATGGCTCTTTCGGCCAATGCTGCGGGACAATGTGAGACACGGCAAGGAACGATGGCTGTTCAAGATCGTTAAGGTGTGAAGACCAACTGGACTTGTAACAGGCGATCTCATTTCCAATATGCTATCCACCAGCTTCTGCAGCATTTGACAGTCGTCACTCGCAAGCAAGGAAAATAATTGATGACCAGCAAATTTGCAGCCGCCATGCGCCGAGCGGCGGGAGCCCCCCGTGTTTTCAATGTGATGGGGGCAACCCGCATTATTCAAAAAGCATTGGGGACCACCTTACTTTCGCGTCTTGCGACGTTTTCCGGCGGTCCCCCCGCAGCGACACATACAGCCCGTAAAAGCGGCACTGAATCCAAAGCGACATCGCAGGGTGCGACGGATAAGGTCGCAAGAATGCCGGCGAGCGTCTCCGCGAGGGCACCAAAACGGCTAAGGCGGCCGCTGGGGGAAGTTCTGGAAACCCTTCGTAAGCCTGCATCTTCATTTTTACCTGGACTCAACATCAGGTCACCCCGTCAATCTTTGCCCGTTGGCGCTCAATTCACCGCGCGATCGTTCACATCGAATGCCGGATCACGCGCTTACAAACTTTACATACCTGCATCATCAGACAAAAAACCAAAAGGCCTCATTGTGATGCTGCATGGTTGCACGCAAAACCCCGATGATTTTGCGGCTGGCACCAACATGAATGCCTTTGCCGAAATGCATGGTCTGCTGATTGCCTATCCAGCCCAGACTGGCAGTGACAATGCTGCGTCGTGCTGGAACTGGTTCGAAACGGGCCATCAGTTGCGTGATGCAGGTGAGCCGTCCATTCTCGCTGGCATAACTAGCAAGCTGATCAAAGAGTTCAGCATTCGTCCTGACAAGGTGTTTGTCGCAGGTCTTTCAGCGGGAGCTGCCATGGCCGTTATCATGGGCAAGGCCTATCCAGAGCTGTTTCATGCAGTCGGTGTTCATTCCGGACTGGCCTATCAGTCAGCGGGAAATGTCATGTCTGCCATGGCTGTCATGCGCGGAAAAGCAGGGTCTGGTCTGTTTGCAAAGCAACAGAGTGCGCAGGCTTCTGACAAGCAGGTCCGCACGATTGTTTTCCAAGGTGCAGCGGACCGAACAGTTCATCCCTCAAATGCCGAGCGGATATTTGAAACGGCGGCTGGTGAAGCTGTCAAAACCAAGCGCAAGACAATCTCGGGATCCACCAACGGGCGCAGCTACAGGCAGACGATCATCGCTACTGCGAACGGGGAATCTTTCGCGGAACATTGGTTGATTGCCGGCGCCGGTCACGCATGGTCGGGCGGAAGTCCTTCGGGCACATATGCTGATCCAAAGGGGCCTGATGCTTCGGCTGAGATGGTGCGGTTTTTTCTGAACGGAAAGTGAGCGAACACCTTTATCGCTTTTACATCACGTTACAGGAACGAATTTTTGGTTGAGGCGTTCCATTCCCGGCAGTTGTACGCGAACTGCAATGGAGGATGGCATGTCTGACCCCAAGAAGACTCAAAAAAACGATCAATTTCCTCCAGGCTCGTCTAAGGGCAGAGCCCAACCGGAAGCATTGGCCACATTAGCCGCTGCATCAACGCATGGTGGCAAGAAACCTGATGATCTTGGACTGGAGGCGACGGCCGAGACCGCGCCTGTTGCAACGAACCCGGAACACAAGAATGACGCCGCAACAAAAGTGTTGCGCGAAGGTATTCTGGGCAAGGAGCAGGGTGCAGACGCTGCGGTTGGTAAATTACCGGACCGTACTAAAATAAATATATGAAGCTGATGATAGAACGCTTGTTTGTTGACTTTAAGTATAATTCTGTATACGCATTTTTACTGATATTTTTTGACATCTGAGTTCCAATTTATTTGTTGTAGACGTTGGCCTTAAAGTGAGAGCGACATAACAATTGTTGTCTGCCAAGGGTTCGGTGAATGAAATCAGATTCGAGACACCGACTCAGCGAACAGCGCTTCAAAGCTGCGGTCGAAGTTATTGACGGCGTCCTGTGGACCAACAATGCAGCTGGTGAAATGGTTGGGGTGCAGGAAGCCTGGGGCGCGCTGACCGGCCAGTCCTTTGAAGAGTACAATGGGTACGGTTGGGCGAAGGCAGTTCATGAGGAAGACGCGCAGCCAACAATCGATGCATGGCAAAAGGCTGTAGATGAGAAACGCCCTTTCGTGTTCGAGCACAGGTTGCGCGTATACGATGGCACATTGAGGCTGTTCTCCGTGCGCGCGGTTCCAATGTTCGACGCTGACGGAAAAATCCTGGAGTGGGTTGGCGTACACCTTGATATTACTGATGAGCGCGCACTTCAGCAGAAACTAGCCAGAATAGCCCAACAGCTCAGCCTTTCGCTTGATGCTGGACAGACAGGTACATGGGAAGCTGACCTTGTAACTGGGAAATACCTTTGGGATGAGCGGATGTTCGGGCTCTGGGGAATTGCAGGTCCAGATGCGCCGTCATTGGAAGAAACCTATGCTTACATTCATCCCAGCGATCGTGATCATGTCGCCAGAGAGCGACAAAAGCTGCGGGACCCAGACGGACCGGGAGTTCTTGATGTAGAATTCCGGCTGACGCGCGCAAGTGACGGGGATGTGAGATGGCTCACCGTGCGTGGGCAGGCGCAGGAAACCACAGTCGCGGCACGCACTGTCGTCGGAATTGCGCGCGACATAACCGATCGTAAAAGGCGCGAGCAGCAAATCCAGTTTCTCATGGGAGAGCTCAACCATCGAACAAAGAACATATTGGCTGTCGTTCAGGCAATCGCCAGGCAGACCGCCCGCAATGCTCCCTCCCTCGACCGTTTCAGCGAAGACTTTGATCAGCGCATTGCCGCCATGGCGGGGTCGCTTGATCTTTTGATCAAGGAGAACTGGAGTAGCGCCTCGATGCTTGATCTTGTACGCCTTCAGACGTCCCCAGTGATGGGGGAAGATGGAGACCGTATCAAGCTGACAGGAGATGACATCGCTTTGCTACCTGAAGCAGCGCAAAATCTTGGCTTGGCACTGCACGAACTTTCGACGAATGCAGCCAAGTATGGAGCGCTGTCCGTTCCCGGCGGTCATATCGCCTTGGGGTGGTGGATATCCGAGGGCGTGGGTGCCAACAAGACGTTTTCCCTCGTCTGGAAAGAACACGGCGGACCGCTCGTTACCAAGCCAATACGCAAGGGCTTTGGCGATACTGTCATGAACCGTCTGGTCAAGGCTTCCCTGAGTGGGGACGCACTGCTGGAATTTGAGCCAGATGGAGTCAAATGGTCCGTCAACATTCCGGTATCGCAGATTCTGCATGGGAACCATTTGAGCGTCTGACGGTTATCATTGGGAAACCAGCCAAACGGAGTTCCCCATGACAACGCAATCCAAAATGACAGAGCCAAAAACACTTGAAGACATGTTTGTCGATATGCTGAAGGACGTCTATTACGCTGAAAAGCAGATCGCAAAAGCCCTTCCAAAAATGGCCAAGGCTGCGCAATCATCCGATCTTCAGGCCGCATTCACAGCTCATAAAACCGAAACGGAAGGCCACATCGAACGACTGTCCGAAGTATTCGAATTGGCCGGAAAACCGCCCCGCGGCAAGACATGCGATGCAATCCTTGGCATTCTCGAAGAAGGTAAGGCAGTCCTGGAAGACTACGCTGACAGCCCTGCGCTCGATGCCGGTCTCATCGCTTCCGCCCAAGCGGTTGAGCACTACGAAATGGCCCGTTACGGCACCCTGCGCGCTTGGGCATTGCAACTTGGCATGAAAGAGGCTGCTGACATTCTTGGTCAGACACTCGCTGAAGAAACCAAGACTGATCAGGCTCTTTCCAAGCTGGCTGCAGGCTCCGTCAACAAGTCTGCACTCGCAAAAGCTGCATAGAGCTGATCACTATCTGACGTATTTTTTGCTTTCCGTATTCCCCCCGACTGGCTTCGGCAGAGTGATTTGCCGGAGTCTTTTTTCTGTCCGGATACCCAATGTTTGATGCAAACAACACGGTTCAAAGCGAGCTGCGTGGTGGTAACCCGCCTTGGCACTCTGGCCTTGTTCGCCCCTCTCGCAAAACGCTTGACCAGAATATGCGCTGTGACATCTTGGTCGTTGGTGCCGGCATCACCGGGTCCTTGATGGCTGAGCATCTCACCAGTCTTGGTCACAAGGTTTGCATCATTGACCGTGAACGCGCTGGCTTTGGCAGCACTGCTGCAAGCACTGCCATGCTGCAGTGGGAAATAGATTGTCCCCTTACCGAACTCACGGCGTTTTACGGTTTTGAGCGGGCAGCTAATATCTATCAGCGCAGCCTCCAGGCTGTGACGGGCCTGAAGTCGCTTGTAAGTACCCTCGGTCTGGCATGCGCATTCAGGGATCGAAGTTCTCTTTACATGACGGGCCAAGGCACGGGCGCACGAGAGCTTCTTGCCGAACATGAGTTGCGCCAGCGCGCCGGTTTGCCCGGCGTGTACCTGGATTACAAAACACTGGTTGGAGCCTTTGGCTTTGATCGGGAGGCGGCACTCCTTTCGCCCGGCTCAGCTGATGCAGATCCGCTGCTGCTGTCTCACGCCCTGATTTCCTCTGCGGTCGCCAACGGTGCCACAATCCATGATGCTGACGCTGTGAGCTATGACAGCACGGGCAGACATGTGATCGTGGGCCTCGATAATGGCATCGAGATTGAAGCCAGCCGTGTGGTGCTTGCGACGGGTTATGTGATGCCTGATTTCGTCAAGACGGAGTTGCACAAGACAGCATCCAGTTGGGCCATCGCTACGCCACCCCAGGCCCCTGATGCGCTTTGGCGGGATGGCGTTCTCATCTGGGAAGCATCAGACGATTATCTCTATGCCCGCACCACCGCAGACAACCGGATTGTCATCGGTGGCGAGGATGATGATACAATCGTTGATCCAGATGCCCGCGATGCCTTGATGCCTGAGAAAGCGGCTATCATTCTCAATAAGCTGAAGCTGCTCTGTCCGCGCGCAACCGCAACTGCTGACTACATCTGGTCAGGTGCCTTTGGTGAAACCGAGGACGGCTTGCCGCTGATTGGTGAAGTGCCAGGTTACCCGCGCATCCATGCCGCCTATGGCTATGGTGGCAATGGCATTACCTTCAGCTTCATGGCGTCGCGCCTGATTGGAAAGATGATCTCAAGCCATCGTGAGCCCTGGTATGATGACCTTGCGATTGACCGGCCAAGACCATTGGCGTGATGCACTATTTGCCCATTGTGACGCCAATCATAGGGAACTTTGATCTTCTGCAAGCGTTTCTTCTGGAGTGCACCAATTGCAATCAAAAGCAATCGGAACAGCGCGGACAATCAGGAGAAATGCCATGACAAAAAGACTTTCACTTGCACTGGCACTTAGTGCTGCAACCTTCACCGGGGCCTATGCCCAGCAGACGCCAGCGGCCCCGTCTGCGCCTGCAAGCCCGACGGTCATCATGCCTACGCCTGCGCCCGGCGGACCTGCAACAACCACGCCACCAACCAATGCCCCCGTTGCCGGTGCACCATTGGCGGGTGCCAACAGCTTCACGGAAGCCCAGGCCAAAACGCGCCTTGAGACGCAGGGCTTCACATCGGTCAGCGCACTGACGAAAGACAAGGACGGCATCTGGCGGGGCAAGGCCACGAAGGCTGGTAATGGCCTAAATGTCAGCGTCGATTACCAAGGCAACATTGTCGAAAATTGACATCTTGGTTGCCCAAATCACTCAACAAGGAGACTATCATGACAACCAATCTTACAAGACTCTACGACTCACAGCCACAGGCACAACGTGCTGTTGATGACCTTGCCAATGCGGGTATTCCCAGTGGTGATATCAGCCTGATCTCCAATGGCGATGATGACTTGAAAAATACCGTCGATGCGACCGATGGCGCCGAGGTTGGTGCAGGTGTGGGTGCAGCGCTCGGCGGCGGTGCAGGGCTTCTGGCAGGCCTAGGCGTCATGGCAATACCCGGCGTGGGGCCAATTGTAGCCGCTGGCTGGATGGCTGCGACGCTTACAGGTATTGTTGCTGGAGCAGTAACGGGTGCAGCGGCTGGTGGCATCGTAGGGGCACTGACTGACAATGGCATCGATGAAGATGATGCGCATGTCTACGCCGAGTCACTGCGTCGCGGTGGTTCATTGGTCATCGTCAAGACGGACGAAATGCGTCGCGCTTTGGCAGAGACTGTTCTGGGTCTTCATCCTGCGGTCAAAATTGAAGACCGTCGTTCAACCTATGAGGGCGAAGGCTGGGATGGCTTTGATGAGAAGCGTGGACCTTATGTTCGCTCTGGTGAGGTTGGCACACGCAACAGCCCGACAAACATGCTGTAACAGGAGCTGATTTACCAAACATCCCGCCCCAGTCCATTTGACCGGGGCGGGATTCCATCCAGGAAGAGGAAGCATCAAGCGGCTTGTTTGCCCGCTTTTCTGTCAAAGAACAGGGCCTGGCTGATAGCGGCTTTGACGGCATTTGGCTGGAACGGCTTGGTTATCAGGAACGCCGGCTCCGGCTTCTCGCCTGTAAGCAAACGCTCGGGATAGGCCGTGATGAAAATGACGGGTACATTGATGGTGTGGAGAATCTCGTTGACCGCATCGAGACCGGAGCTGCCATCAGCAAGCTGGATATCAGCAAGCACCAGCCCGGGTCGGCGCTGATTCATCAAGGCAATCGCTTCCTTGTGCGTGCGCGCAATACCGGTGACCTCGTGGCCGAGTTCGAGCACCATTGCTTCGATATCCAGAGCGATGATCGGCTCATCTTCAATGATAAGCACAGAGGTGGCAACCTGATCGGATATCTCGCTGGATGCCTGATCAAGAAGCGCCCTGCATTCTTTGCCGGTCACGCCCATGATTGCGGCGACCGTTTCCTCGGGGAATCCTTCGACTGATCTGAGGAGAAACGCCTGTCGCGCACGCGGTGTCAGCATTTCGATGTTGCGTTCAGCCGCCGTCATGCCCTGCGGTTCCGCAGCGTGTCTTTGGGCGCCTGTCGATGATGACCACAGTTTCAGAAAAACCTGATACATCGCATACTGGGGCGGCAACGAACGTGGAAAAGCGGACGGGTCAGCAATCAATGCTTCCAGTGTTTGCACAACGTACGCATCGCCCAGCGACTGGGTACCACTGAGTGCCCTCGCGAAGCGCCGCAAATACGGTAAGTGGGGTGCAATTTCTTTGGCGATAGACATGAAAATCCTCTTGTAAAAACTGCCAAAAGGATCGAGGCAGAGACCGGATTTGGCAAGGAATTTATTTTTAAAAACCGCGGGAACCAAATCACATTGCATGCGTTTTGAGTCTGATATGGACCAACGCGCGATAGTGTGTCCCTGACTTGGCAGCTGACAGGAATTGATGGATGACACAAGAGCCAAAATTGAGGAACGGTGTTTCTCACGCCACGAATTCGGGCAAGCCTTGCAAGGCGACCGAGCCAGCGTTCGGCAATGGCGTGCGTGATGCCATCGGCCTATCCTTGCAGGCCCATTTTGACGATATCGCCAATACCCCCGTACCCGACAAGTTCCTTGTATTGCTGGCGGAACTGGAAGCGAAGGAGGCTCGCAGTGAAAGCTGAACGATCCGCCATTGCGCCAACTGCTGTATTTCGCGATAGAATGCTGCGCGAGGTGCCGGGCCTAAGGGCGTTCTCAGTTTCTCTCTGTGGTTCGTTTCACAAGGCAGATGATCTGGTTCAGGATGTTCTTCTGAAAGCATGGGGCCATTCCGACAGTTTCATGGAAGGGACCAACATGCGGGCATGGCTGTTCACGATCGCGCGCAACACTTACTATTCTCTCTATCGCAAGCGTGGCCGGGAAGTGCAGGATGTCGATGGCATGTATACGGCGAATCTGGCCATTGCACCTTCCCAGGAGGGCGTGATGGATCTCGCTGATTTCCGCATCGCACTTGCCAAATTGCCTGATGAACAGCGCGAGGTGCTTATCCTGGTTGGAGCATCCGGCCTCTCCTATGAACAAGCTGCCGAAATTTGCGGCGTTGCGGTTGGCACCATCAAAAGCCGTGTCAGCCGAGGAAGAGCCCGTTTGGGCGAACTTCTCGGAATAGAGACAACGTCTGACATCGGGCCTGACCAGAAAGCCATATCCGCAATGCACTCAAGAGTGACGGTGCCCAGCCTATCATGAGACTTATGCCCTTCAACAGTGTGAAGGCGCGACTGCTTTGGTTGCTTCTATTGATTTCATTGCCGGTTTTCGCATTGATTTTAGCGCTTGCGACGATCAACTACCGTTCTGATATCAGGGCCATCGAACAGGCACAAATTACGACAGCTGACGAATATGCGATCCGGACCCGGATATGGCTTCGCGGGATATTGCGGTCGGTGGAAGTCGTGTTGCTTAATGTGGCATCGGAACCAGATGCAACTGTCGAGTGTCAATCTCTCATTTCCAGTATTCTTCAGATATCGCCTACCTATAAGGCCATGCAAGTCGTCACGGAGAAAAGTGGCGGGTGTCATGCAGCCCCTGATAACTTCATGAGTGATGATGACATGAAATCCTTGTTCATCGCATTCCGCCAGAAAACGGATACGCCCAGCTGGATTCCGTCCATCTCAGGGCGGTTCCGTTATGATACCGTCCGCGTCCAGAACCAGGTTTACGTAGTGGTCTATCTTCGTAACACGACGCAAGCAGGAGAGGCGGTAGAGGGGATGCTCATTCTGAAGTCTGATTTGCTGGATCAACTGTTTGAACTTGGCTCCAGCAATAAGGCGACAATCGTGGGCCTGGTCGCCAATGGTACAGACATTCTGGCTGTGCGTGGAACGCAAGACTCAGACAGGACCTGGCTTCCCAGGCTGTGGCCAACTCCGGAAATTCCACTGCATTGGTCAGCAACGTCAATCAGCGGCCTCAAAGTCCACTATGCCGCCAGATTTGTGGCTGAAAAAGACATTGTTGTAATTGCCTACTTCAGCGGCGCCGAGCAATACGCTGCATTGCTCCGCTTCCTTGCTTTGGCCATGGCGCCGTTTTTCATTCTTGTCATGATGTATGCTGCCTCCTGGCGGTTCATCCAGACTAACATTGTCGAGGGAATCGCTGGTATTGCGACAGCTGCCAAAGCGGAGATTGCCGGGCAAAAAGCCGTTGTGGTGCCTCTTGACCCCAAGATGCCCGATGATATCCGCAATGTTGCCGAAGCCTTTAACCGCATGGTTACCGTTGCTTCGTCGCGCGAGGAATCGCTGATGACATCCTTGCAGCTCAACCAGAAATTGATGCGTGAGCTTCACCACCGGGTAAAGAACAGTCTCCAGGTGATCCAGAGCTACCTTTCCCTGACGCGCAGGGAGCAACCTGACGATGGCGGTGAGATTCTTAGGGACGCTGAAGCCAAGGTGCAGGTTCTGGCGGTTGCCTATCGGCATGCCCTGACCGACACGGGAATGCAGCCTGTTCCCCTTGAGCCATTCATCCGCGAACTATTGTCCAGCATG
Organism: Hyphomicrobiales bacterium; assembly: GCA_031372765.1. Classification (GTDB taxonomy): domain Bacteria; phylum Pseudomonadota; class Alphaproteobacteria; order Rhizobiales; family Beijerinckiaceae; genus JADCCX01. The sequence continues at coordinate 3,975 of JANMLW010000285.1, read as the reverse complement.
TCGGACGCAGCAAGACGCTCTGCTCAGATAATTATAGCCGATATCAGGACAAATGCTTCACTGGATGTCGACCGCGCCATTCCGCTAGGCCTTGCCATTGTCGAAGAGTCGTTCGCCTGTCTAAGGGAGCCATCATGCAGGACTGTAAGGGTTATTCTGGAATCGCGAGACATTGATGGTCTGCATCTCACAATCTCGGCGGATGCTGATGGTTCCGTACGCCTGAAAACATCCCGTACGCTGTTGGGGTTAAAGCTCCAGCTAGGAGCCCATGCGGTCGCGGCTCAATCACCAATAGCCCTGCACTGGCAGATTCCGGTCGAATAAACGCGTTATTGGCCCTAAGATGTGTCAAATGACATTGTTACAGCCACAGGCAGCAGTTAACCGATAGCTCCGCCAAACCGCCACCATCGATCGTTTTCATGTGGATAGAGATAAGGCGATGAAATGATCGATTGTTGATCTGGAGTTTACGTATGGAATTGCACGTTCAGCAGAGGCGCATGGTCAACCTGCGCCATAATCAACCAATGGCTTATGCTACTGCATTGCTGATTTTTGCAGTCGCATTGCTATGCCGGTTTAGCGTGGATGACCTCCTGCCTCCTGGTTTTCCTTATGTAATGTTCATTCCAGCGGTTATTGTTTCAACTTTCATATGCGGAACGCGCCCGGGCATTCTTGTGGCCACCCTCAGCTTCGTCGCTGCCTGGTACTTTTTTCTCCCCCCGTTCAATTCATTTGAACTGACATCAGCTTCCGCAATTGCGCTCGCATTTTTTATCTTCATAGCCGGGATTGATCTTGTGATCATCGACCGTTTGATGAGGGCTCTGGATCAGATTGAACTGGAGCGGATGCATGCTGTGCGTGTGGCTGGGGAAAGAGACAACATGTTTCGGGAGGTCCAGCATCGCATTGGCAACAACCTTCAGGTGATATCTTCCCTTTTGCTCTTTCAGGCACGCAATGTTACCGATCCGGTGGCCCATCGCGCGCTCATTGAATCCATGCAGCGGGTGAGCGTCGTGGCTGATATCCAACGAAAGTTTCATGATCCTGATCGCACCGAAGGGCGCATAGACGGTGCCTTTATCGACGATCTGGTGAAGGACTGCCTTAAGGCAGCGGGTCAAGAAGCCACGGTTGATATTGTCACCGATATCACGCCTGTGACGCTTGCACAGGATTCGTTCCTGGCGGTCTCGCTGGTGCTCACGGAATGCGTGAACAACGCTTTGGAACATGGACAAAGTGCAGGGGAGCATGGAGTTGTGCGCGTGTCACTGACAACTGATCCGGACTCCGGAATGGCGACACTTTCTGTGTCTGACAACGGACCTGGTCTGGCTGACGCGTTCGATCTGCCTAAATCCAACAGTATTGGGCTCAAAGTCGTCCAGGCGTTTACGCAGCAATTGAATGGAACTTTTGCTATGGAAGGGGGGATCGGAACAATCTGTCGATTAATTTTCCCGATCCCCGATTTCGCGGCGAATGTGACGAAGTCTGAATTGAGTTTAGAATCCAATCAACGTCTGGTGCCTGGAATCAATGCGTAACGGAATCAGTTCCTTACAGACCGGCGTAATAGTCGGCAGCCTTCTGCTGAATCGTGCCATCACCCTTGGTCAGATCATTGAGATCATAGGTAGGGGCGCGCTCAAGAGCTTCGGTAGTCATCGGCACGACGTAGCCATTGACAGCGGTGTCATAGTTGAGCTGGCTCCATGGAACAGGATGATACTTTTCACCTATGCCGAGCAACCCGCCAAATCCGAGAACGGCGTAGAGAATGGCGTTTGATGTCTTCTCAAGCATGATGTCCTCGACGTGGCCAATTTTATCTCCCGCGGTATTGAAAACCGCCGTCCCTTTGACCTTCGAAGCAAGGATCGCATCCGTATGTCCTGAGGTTGTGGTCATGGCTCACTCTTTCATGGTTGAATGTTCTGCACTGTCTGAGGGCAGAATGAGAATAAGGGTAGATTCAGGCTGGGCTCAAGCACGCCGGACCAGAGCCACAACGGCCCCCACAACGACAACTGCGATTACAGCGTAAATCAGGATCTGCGCGCCACCCATGGCGGTCCCAGCGACGCCGCCAAGTCCAAAGAAGGAAGCACCCACTGCTATGACGACAAGGATGATAGCCCAGTAAAGCAAGTTGCCCATTGAAAGTCCCTTTCTGAATGTGGACGTCGGCTCAGTATCTTCGCAAAACCGATGACATGTTGTCGCGATTAGAACTCTTCTTGCCTTGAAAAGTTCCCGAAAGCGTCTGTTCTAACCAGACTATGATCAGCCAGACTTTGTGGGAGATGCCATGCGCTTGTCCTCGATACCAAGTTCTGCCTTGGCTTCAGCAACCTCGGCGGTCCGGGAAGGTTCTCCACCCGACATGCCTTCCTCGGTCGCGACCGACAAACGGCGGGCATCCTCTTCCCAAGCATCCAGAATTTTTTTCTTCTGCACGTCCGTCAGGTCGGGATTTGCAAGAATATCAGCGGGCTTTTCGAAATGGCTTGTTGGACTTGCTACAAGATCTTTCAACGGCGATGGAAGTGGCGTGCTCATGAAACACAATCCTCTAATGGAATGGATGAAGAGACCACGACAGCGCGAGCTGGCATGGCTTGATCAAGATGGGTGCAATGTTGATCAGTCCGATTGTCAGCCGAAGATCCAATAAAGAGCAATCAATGGCAGGGGCACACCAATGGCCCAAAGAGCGACAGTACGCATTTTAGTCTCCTTCTTGAAGTTGATTAAAGGCTCAGCGTTGTTCGATCTGAAGCCCATTTTTGTCGATGCGAATATCAACACCAGGGGCTTTCGACCGCTCCTGATAATAGGCAGCAAGACTTCCGACCGAGATGACGGCCATGATGCCAATGATCGCTATCATCATGTTGCGACTAACCATGACAATCTCCTGATGTATGTGGATGAAACGCTCGACCTTTGCGAAAGTTCCGGTGTAACAGGCTTCAGAGGCGATCTAATTTGAGTAGCCGCCAGAGTGACTTTGGCAGGCTGACCTGACGCATTTCCGCCCCTGCCGGCTTGCGTTCGAGTACGATCTTGCGGTCGTGAAACTCCTCGATTCCGGAGCGATGACCCACGCTGATCACTGTCGCGCCTCTCAATTCTTCATGGAGCAGCGACAACAAGGACATCTGGCTTTCCTCGTCCAGCGCCGACGTCGCTTCATCCATGATGATGATCTCCGGGCGTTGCAGGACGAGACGACAAAAAGCGACCCGCTGGCGTTCTCCTCCTGACAGGGTCTGGTCCCAGCGCATGTCAGCATCATCAAGACGTTTGATCAGATAGCTAAGACCGCACCGTTTCATCGCAACATGAATTTGTTCGTCAGAAAACCCTTCGCCATCGGCTGGATAACTGACCGCGGCGCGCAAGGTCCCCAGTGGCAGATAGGGGCGTTGGGGAATAAACGCGACGCGCTGATCACGGGGTAGCCGGATGGTTCCATCACCCCACGGCCAAAGGCCCGCAAGGGCGCGGATCAATGTGCTTTTGCCAGCGCCGCTCTCGCCGGTAACGAGAACTTTCTCGCCCTGTTTAATCGTGATGGAGGAGTCGGCAATCACTGTTCTGCCAGCGCGGTCGGCAATGGAGAGTTGATCAATATGGATGTCATTGTCATCACAGGCTTCGATGGTGATTTCACCCTGTCCATCCATCGCCGTCGCCTGATCCAGTTCTTCAAGTGCTGTTGTCAGTTCCAGAACCCGTTGTGCCGAAGCAAACCATTCTGCCAGCCTCACGGAATTGTCGACAAACCAGACAAGGGCAGACTGTACGGCACCAAAGGCTGCAACCACCTGCATGACTGCACCAAGCGACAGATCACCGTTCAAGTATTTTGGCGTAACCAGCAGCAATGGAATAATGGGGAAAAGCACACCATTTGTGTTGAGAACGATGCCCAGAATACCTTGTCGTTTG
>JANMLW010000283.1:0-19089 GCA_031372765.1 Hyphomicrobiales bacterium | reverse complement strand
GAGGCCGTGCAGGCCCAACTGAAGCGGGCCAACATCACTTTGGAAATCACGCCGGTGGAGCATGCCACCTTCCATCAGCAGATCCGTCAGAACCTGAGCCAGGTGGTCCATTTCCAGGCGGCGCGTTTTCCTGTGGCGGACGTTTACCTGTCGCAGTTCTTCCACTCCCGCGCGACTGTTGGAACGCCAACCGGCGTCACCAACTTCTCTCATTGCAAGGTGGCTGATGCCGAGATCGATGCAGCACGCAGTGAGCCGGACAAGGTCAAGCAGATAGCCCTGTGGCATGAGGCGCAGCGCAAGATCGTCAACGAGGTCTGCGCTGTCCCCATGAACGAACAGTTGCAGATGTGGGCGGTCAAGGACACGCTTGATCTCGGCTACGACATCAAGGGCGCACTCAACCTTGGGCCTGCGGTGCTTGAAACCAGTCGTTTCACCAAATGACGGGCCTTCAAGTGATACGGCTCAAGTGACCTGTAGCCAGTGAACATTTCCTTGTGACCGCGTTTCTCATCCGCAGATCAGGCTTTGCGCTCATAACGCTGTTTGCCGTGCTGACGATCATCTTCCTGATCGTCCGCATCCTGCCGGGTGATCCGGCCCAGGTGATATTGGGCGATCAGGCGGATGCGGCGTCGATCGCTGCGCTGCGGACCCGTCTCGGGCTGGATCAACCGCTGCTGGTTCAATATGCGGGTTTTCTCAGCGGTGCCTTGCGCGGAGACTGGGGCGTCTCGCTGGTCACGGGGAGACCGGTCATACAGGAAGTGATCAGCGTCCTGCCATGGACGGTTGAACTGACATTCTTTGCCCTTCTCATTGGGGCGGTTATCGGCATTCCGCTGGGCGTCTGGGCCGCAGTCAACCGCAACCATGCCACCGACTATGTGGTAAGGATCGTTTCGCTGCTCGGCCTGTCCTTCCCGGCCTTTGTCTCCGGGATCCTGCTGCTGATCGGCTTTGCGATTCAGCTCCGCTGGTTTCCGGTCATCAGCGGCCAGCGCGGGACGCTGTGGCAATGGTTCCAGTCACTGGCGCTGCCCGCCATCAATCTGGGCCTCATCATGGCAGCATACATCACCCGCGTGACACGCTCGGCCATGCTTGAAGTCCTGTCGGAAGATTATGTCCGCACAGCCCGTGCCAAGGGCGTACCGTGGCGTGCCGTTGTCTGGCGACATGCGCTGCGCAATGCACTCATCCCGATCATCACCATCGTTGGATTGTATCTTGGCGTACTGATTGGCAATTCTGTGCTGACGGAAATCGTCTTCAACCGCCCGGGTCTTGGCAAGTTGATCGTGGGGGCATTGAACCAGCGCGATTACACCATGCTGCAAGGCATGATGGTGATTTATACCCTGCTGGTGGTGATGATCAATCTGGCGACGGATGTTGTCTACGGGCTGGCTGATCCACGGGTGAAGTTGCAATGACCGTGGAAGCTCCCTCCGTTCCCACCACCGGCTTTCAAAGGCTGCTTTCAGCTACATTCCGGGCCTTCAACACCAACAAGACCTCATGGGTGGGCCTTGGTGTATTCATGACCATAGTGCTGCTGGCAGTGCTGGCCCCCTGGATTGCGCCGCATGATCCGGTAGAGCAGAACATATTTGCCAAGCTGCAATCACCCTCCGCGACCTATTGGATGGGCACCGACTATTTCGGCCGGGATATTCTCTCCCGCCTGCTGCACGGTGCGCGCTATTCGCTGATCATTGGCATTGTCGCCACGTTCTTTGCCATGGTGGTTGGCTCCCTCATCGGCATACTGGCTGGCTATTACGGCGGGCGGTTCGATCTCCTCATCATGCAGGTCATGGATATCCTGCTGGCCTTTCCTTCGCTGATCCTTGGCCTGATCATCGTGGCGATGCTGGGACCCTCGCTCACCAATATCATCATCGCCATTTCACTGACGTCGATTCCCTCCTTTGCCCGCATCGCCCGCGCACCGACCATCGCCGTCAAGGAACGCGAATTTGTTGAGGCGGGGCGTGCGCTAGGATATTCCGATGCGCGCATCATGTTCAGGCATATCCTGCCCAATATCACAGCTGAAATCCTGGTGATGTTTTCGCTCTGGACGGCCAGCGCCATCCGCACGGAAGCCTCGCTCTCCTTCATTGGCCTGGGCCTGAAACCACCCACGCCGACATGGGGCGGCATGATCCGCGAAGGCTTCGAGAACATTCTGGATTCCTACTGGCTGGTATTGATGCCCGGTGTCGCGATTCTGATTGTGGTGTTTGCCCTCAACCTGCTGGGGGATGGCTTGCGTGATGCCATCGATCCCAAGCTCAAGGGCGAGCAATGACCGCGCCTGTACTGAGCGTACAGAACCTTACCACCGCGTTTAGGGTGGATGGTGTCTGGCGGCCTGTCGTCAAGGCGCTGTCCTTTGATATCGCGCCGAAGGAAACCGTTGCCATCGTGGGTGAATCAGGATCAGGCAAAAGCGTCACGGCCCTGTCGATCATGCGTCTGGTGCCTGAGGTCAATGGCAGGATAGAGGGGCGCATCATACTGGATGATCGCAACCTCGTTGATCTACCCGAAAGCCAGATGCGCGCTGTACGCGGCAACGATATTTCGATGATCTTTCAGGAACCGATGACCAGCCTCAACCCGGTGCTGACCATTGGCTTCCAGATTGCCGAGACACTGCGCTATCACCGTGGCCTCGACCATGCAGCTGCCGAGGCAGAGGTGCTGCGCATTCTTGATACCGTCCGCATACCCGCCGCCAAGGCGCGCCTTCACGAGTACCCGCATCGTTTCTCGGGTGGCATGCGCCAGCGTGTGATGATCGCCATGGCACTGGCCTGCCGTCCAAGACTGTTGATCGCCGACGAGCCGACAACGGCGCTTGACGTGACGATCCAGGCGCAGATCCTGGAACTGATCAAGGAGTTGCAGGATGCGTTCGGCATGGCCGTCATGTTCATCACCCATGACATGGGTGTGGTGGCGGAAGTGGCCGACCGCACCATCGTGATGTACAAGGGCGACGGTGTGGAACAGGGCGAAACTGGCGCTCTGTTTCATAAACCGGCCCATCCCTACACAAAAGCATTGCTCGCTGCCGTGCCCAGACTTGGCTCTATGGCAGGCCGTCAGCGCCCCATGCGTTTTCCATCGGTTGATGTCATCACCGGCGAGTCGGATGTTCCCACGTTGACACCCGACACCGTTGATCTGGCAGGATCACCCCTGCTTGATGTTCAGAATCTCGTGACACGATTTGATGTGCGTTCCGGCATCATGGGCGGCGTGACAGGCCGCGTGCATGCAGTGGAAGATATCTCCTTCGTATTGCATGCGGGGGAAACCCTCGCACTCGTGGGTGAATCCGGATGCGGAAAATCCACTACCGGGCGCTCCATTCTGCGGTTGGTTAAACCGACTTCCGGCAGGGTGCTGTTCGAGGATCGGGACGTGGCCAGTCTTCCCGCCGTCGAAATGCGCAAGATGCGCCAGCGCATGCAGATGATTTTTCAGGACCCCTACGCCAGCCTCAATCCGCGCAAGACAGTGGGTGACGCGATTGCAGAGCCAATGATCGTGCATGGTATTGCCGACAAGGCAACGGCGCATGACCGCGTGGCTGATCTGATGCGCAAGGTTGGACTTTCACCGGATATGGCGGCGCGCCTGCCGCACGAGTTTTCCGGCGGACAGCGCCAGCGCCTGTGCATCGCCCGCGCCCTTGGCCTGTCGCCCAGATTGATCGTTGCCGATGAGGCCGTTTCAGCGCTTGATGTCTCGATCAAGGCGCAAGTGGTCAATCTCATGCTCGATCTTCAGGCCGAGCTTGGTCTGGCGTATCTGTTTATTTCGCATGACATGGCGGTGGTCGAACGGGTCAGTCATCGTGTCGCAGTGATGCACCTTGGCGAAATTGTCGAGATCGGTCCACGTGCGGCCATCTTCGGGAACCCGCAGCATGACTATACCCGCAAACTCATGGCAGCTGTGCCCAATCCTGATCCGTCACGGCGCACCCTGAGGCGTGGGCTTTCCAACGACGAGATCCCAAGCCCGTTCCGCTCACCGGATTTTGTGCCCCGGAAGCGAGCCTATAGAGAAGTTTCGCCCGGACATCTGGTTCAGACCTCGGTTTGAAAACGACCCGCGCCAAAGGGTGCAATCGGCAGGTTTGTCGCGCCATGCATGACCAGATCAGCCACGGCACTGCCAACAATCGGCCCCAGCTGAAAACCGTGGCCGGAATATCCGAAGGAATGGATCAATCCGGGCGCCTTGGTTGAAAAGCCGATGACGGGGATGTTGTCAGGTGTCTGCGCTTCCAATCCGGCCCAGCTGCGCACCACGCCAACACCGCGCATCTGCGGAAACAATGCCACTGCAGCAGCCGCACCACGCGCCAGATTCTGCGTGTCGATCCTGTAGCTTGCACCATCCAGATCCGGCTTACCCTGATGGCCGCCTCCAATCAGCACGGAGCCCTGCGCTGTCTGCTTGAAGGAGAGCTTGCGCCCTGTCGCACCCACAACAGGATCAATGAAACGAGGCAATCGTTCCGTAACGATCATCATGGAACAGCGTGTAACTAACGGAATGGTTTCACCAAACATCGCGGCGATTTGTTTGGCCCATGCTCCGGCGCAATTGATGACGAAAGGCGCTTCGTGTGAGCCTGTTTGCGTGATCACCTGCCACAGACCGGAATGGCGGGTCATGGCTGTCACGCCGCAGCCTTCCTGAAACATGGCACCCAGGGCTTCAGCCTTGCGTCGAAAGGCCAGCGTGGTGCGGTAGGGGTCCGCCGCACCATCATCCGGCACAACAATGGCTCCGGCGCAAACCGGTCCGAGCCCGGGAACAAGACGCTTCAGTTCAGCACCGTCGATCAGTTTTTCGTGCTGGAACCCCAAGGATTGCATGGTCGCTACCCTGGCTTCAAGTTGGATCATCTCGCCGGATGTTTCGGCAATCTTGATCTGGCCGTGGGCGTGAAACCCACAGTGATCATCCACCAGTTTTTCGATCCCGTGCCATAGTTCCATGCCGGCAATGGAGAGCGGCACTTCAGCAATATCCCGCCCCAGAGTGCGCACACCGCCTGCACTTGCACCCGATGCATGCCGAGCCACCCGGTCTTTCTCGATGACCAGCACGCGTTGCCTGCGCTGTGCCAGATTCAGCGCCGCCGATGCCCCGTGCAAGCCACCACCAATGATGATGACATCAAAGGCCATTATCTGGTTTCGGCGACTTGATCGGCGAGACTGGCAAGCTCACCCAGCGTCACGGGCTTGAGGGGCGGACGGATGCGAAGATAGCCCGCTTCACCGGGTGATATGCCGCGCGTGTCGGCAACCAATGTGGTCAGTGTCAAGGCACACAAACGCCCCTGACACGGCCCCATGCCGCAGCGGGTGAAGGACTTCACCTGATTGGGTCCAAGACAGCCAAGCGCTATGGCAGCCCGCAAATTGCCTGCGGTCTTCTCTTCACAGCGGCAGACGATCACGTCATCAGCCGGAGCCAGAAGGGATTTGCGCGGACGGTAGACCGAATCGAGAAAGGGCCTGTTGGATCGCGCTTTCCGGCGGGATCGTTGCAGGGCGAAACGATCCGGCGCATCAAAACCAAGCGTTCCTGCGTTGGCCAATCCGGCAATCCGGCCATCCAGAGCGGCCACACGCCAGCCCCCAATGCCGCCACCATCCCCGGCAATGCTGACGCCAGGCACGGAGGTTTGCCCTTCGTCATTCAGCACAGGGTGCCAACACAGCTGCGCCTCGTCCCAGCGGTGATCGACACCGATGGACATGGCCATATGCGTGTGCGGCACCACGCCTTCGTGCAGCAGAAGAAGACCGGCGGGCATCGTGTGCCACTCATCCTTGATCTGATAGCGGACGGATTTCAACCGGTCCTCACCCATGGCCTCGACTGCCGACACCCCACGCAGGACAGGCACACCCGCCTTGCGGATGGCGCGCATGAAGCCGAGGCCCCGCAAGAGTTGGCCGGAATTGGAGAGTGCAGCCGAGAGATACGGCAAGGCGCGTCGCCAGGCACCTGTTGGGGTAGTGTCGAGAATGGCCAGCGGCCTGACGCCAGCCTTGAGCATCTGCGTGGCATAGAGCAACGCCAGTGGGCCCTGTCCGGCAATGACCGTTCGGACGCGAGGCACATTGCCCCCGGTTTTGAGGAGAATTTGCGCCGCGCCAACGCTCATCACACCGGGCAGGGTCCAGCCCGGTATGGGCACTGGTCGCTCCATTGCACCGGTGGCGATGATCAACCGTCTGGCAGTGACCATTTCCGAGCGGCCATTCCGGGAAAGGTAGAGATGAAAATTGCCTCCATCCTCCGCAGGCTCGATTTGCCATACCGCACAGCCAGGCCAGTAGACCGCGGCGCTGCTGCGAAAATCACGGACAAGGGTTGCCCCGTCCTCATCATCAGCGCCGGACACAAAGCCAGCTTTGGAACGCTGTTCAATGGCACGGTGTACCTGCCCACCCGGGGCGGGCTGTTCATCGACGAGGAGCGTTGCAACGCCGCAGGATGCCGCAGCCATGGCGGCGGCCATACCTGCCGGACCACCACCGATAACGACGAGATCAAATGTTGATGGCACCGGATCACGCATCGGGTAAAATCTTCAGCGTGGCTTGCCGGTCGATCCGCATGCCTTCCTGCACGATGACAAGACAGGCCTGGCGTGAGCCGACATCATCAATGACCATCAGGCATTCAAAACAGACGCCCATCATGCAGTAAGGCGCACGGGGAGCGCCACTGACCGGCGAGCGCCGGGCCGGCATCAATCCCGCAAGCAAGGCTGCTGCAGCAGCGGTTTCCCCGGGCTGGACCTGAACAGGCTCGCCTTCCACCAGGACAGTGATGAAGGCCGCGGTTGACGATGTTTTTTGGAAGACGGATTCAAACATGGGGAGGCCTACGCGAAAACCTTCTGCAAATGTATCATCTCAGACCATATCCTCATGCCGGCAATTGACCAACACTTCCGCGATGCTCGCCGTATTGGGCAACGATACAATCGTCGTCACCAATGCGGCAATATCACCAGGGTCCGTCATGTCAGCCGCTTCAACCTTGGTGGAGGCCCGCGTCATGTCGGTGCGCACGAACGAGGGGCAAAGGGCCGTCGCCCGCACGCCCTTGTCCCAGCCCAGACGGCGCACGGCATGGGTCAATGCAACCACCGCGAATTTCGACATGTTGTACCCGACATTATCGTTGCGGACCCGCTTGCCTGACAGGGAGGCCACATTGATGATGCGGCCTGTGCCTGACCTTTCCAGATGCGGCAGGGCGCAGCGGATCATGTTGAGGGGAGCCTTGCAGTTGATCGCCCATATCCGGTCAAGCGCGGCTTCATCAGCCTCGCGTATGGTCATCTGCAGGCTGATGCCGGCATTGTTGATCAAGCCGTCGATCTGCCCGAACCGCTCCGCCGCCCCCGCCACCCATGCGGCCTGTGTGCTCCATGATTCAGCATCATAGTGGGCAACATGCATACGGGCGGTATCACGCCCAACGCAAAAGGTCGCCAGATTTTCGGGAGTCCGGACACCCAGGCTGAGGCGGCAACCCCTGTCATACAGCGCATTTGCCACCGCAAGGCCGATGCCGCGATTGGCCCCCGAGATCAGAAAAACGCGATTGGCGAGATCAAGCATGGTCACATGAGCCGATTGATACGATGATGACAACACTGTTGCATAAGCTGAGCCAACTTGCGAAACTTTCCCGATGAGTATCTTACCCTACACAACCATCCCGTCGCACAACCCCTATTGGTGGGATGCGGCACCAAGGGAGACGGATGGCCAAACAGACCATGTGCCGCTTCCGGCGCGGGCAGATGTGGTGGTTATCGGCGGCGGTTATGCCGGGCTCTCGGCCGCCATTACGCTGGCGCGTGCCGACCGTAGCGTTGTCGTATGCGAAGCCGGTCCGCCTGGATACGGTGCGTCAACCCGGTCGGGCGGCATGATCGGGCATGGGCACCGGTTGTCCTACTCAAAACTGATCGAGGTGCATGGCGCTGCCAAGGCCAAGGCCCTGATTGCCGAGGGTATGGCTTCGCTGGCTTTCGCCAAGGCGCTCATTGCAGACGAAAAAATGGATGCCGCATTGCAGCCGGTAGGACGTCTGCGCGGCGCATGGACGCAGGCGGACTATACCACCATGGGCCGCGAGGCGGCGTTATTGCAGCGAGAACTGGGCCTGCCGGTGGATGTGGTGCAGAAATCCGACATGCGCCGCGAAATATCAACTGACAGCTATCAGGGCGGCCTGATTTTTCATTCCCACGCCGGGTTGCACCCTGCCCTGTTTCATCAAGGTCTGCTGGCCGTGGCCCGCAAGGCCGGTGTGATGATTGCCGGTTTCACCCCCGTGACAGCCGTGACAGGCGCAGCCAGTCCGTTTTCCGTCACAACGTCCCGTGGCACGATTCAGGCGAGGGATATCGTCATCACCACCAATGGCTATTCAGGCCGGCCGGTGGTGGATATGGCCCGCCGTCTGGTGCCGATGCCAAGCTTCCTCATCGCCACCGAGGAAATCGGCGCCAACCGCGTGAAGGACCTCATCCCCAGCGGGCGCATGATTGTCGAAACCCGTGAAAAACACCTGTATTACCGGCCATCTCCCGATGGAAAACGCCTGATCCTGGGTGGGCGCGCCGCGCTGCATCCCATTGATCTTGATGAAGCGGGAGGCCGTTTGCGCAAGGAACTGGTGGCGCTTTTCCCCAGCCTTGCCGATGTTGGCGTCTCCCATGCCTGGACCGGCAATGTGGCGATGACACGCAGTGACCTGCCCGGCATAGGGCAGCGTAACGGGCATTGGCACGCGCTTGGCTGCAATGGCTCCGGCGTGGCACTGATGCCCTATCTCGGGCACAAGCTGGCGTTGAAAATTCTGGGAGACAAGGAAGGAAACACGGCGTTTGACGACATTCCGTTCACGGCCCTGCCTTTTTATGACGGGCGGCCATGGTTCCTGCCCCTGATGACACAATGGTTTCGCCTGCGGGACCGGTTGCACGGGAATGTCGTGTAAATCACGATATGCTCCAGAATAGCTGTCAAAATAATTATGTTCGGCATCAATTCAGACCCTTTGGCATTATCGGTTTATCAACCGTGAAGTGAGAACATCCTGAAAGGTCAGCTGGAATGGTCTGCATAGTGGCGACTTAACGCGCCTGACTTCAAAAAAAGATGCTCAAAAGCGAGATTGAGAATGAAGCAACAAGCAGCACCGACACAGCAAGAGCATCTTCCGTTCAAAACTGATCTGGTCGATGCGCTGTATGCGACACCTGTTGCCATCATGATCGGGGCAACAACGGTTACGGTTGTCATGGCTCTTTCCGCCGTGATTGCGGGTTATGATTCCGTGTTTTTCTCCTTTGCTTGCGGCATGGCCTTGATCGGTGCCGGAAGGCATGCCTCGCACAAGATTTATCAAAGCCGGAAAGACAAAGGCGATACAGCTCTTTCGATGTTGACCTTCGAGCGTTTCGCAATGCTCGGGGCCTGGTCTACGGCGGCATTGGTCAGCGCATTTGGTGCCTATGCGGTCATTACCTACCCCGGTGAACCGGTCATGGTTCTGGCCGTTGCCCAGACAATCGGCTATGTGGCAGGCGTTGCCAGCCGTAATACGTCGCGCCCGCTGATAACCCGTATTCAGGTTTTGCTTTCCGCGGTTCCTTTCGCTTTGGCCCTGATCAGCACGGGTGAAGCCGCGTATATCCTGATCGCACTCTCTGTTGCGCTCACAACCGTCCTGACTTTTTCCAGTGCCCAGGCGATCTATGACGTCTTCCTGTCACGCCAGAAGACGATGGAGGATCTTGAGCAGCTGGCGACCAACGATACACTGACGAATTTGCGCAACCGCCGCGGGTTCTTGCGTGAGCTTGATGCGATAAGCCTCGAGAACAACACTCTGGCGCTGCTCTCCGTCGATATTGATAATTTCAAATCCATCAATGATACGCTCGGACACGACGTTGGCGATGCACTGCTACGGGCCATGAGCGATATCCTAACCCCCATGCTTTTGCCCGGCGATGTTGCGGCAAGGATGGGCGGCGACGAGTTCATGATTGCAACCACACGTCTGTCCAGCGATGCCGTATTGCTTGCCGAAGGCATCAATACCGCTGTACGCGCGCCGCGCTATATTGCAGGGCATCTGATCAGCACAACCGTCAGCATCGGCGTGACGGTTGTTGATCCCGGCATGCCCATGGAGGAAGCCCTCAAGCGGGTTGATATTGCGCTCTATTGTGCGAAGAGCGATGGTCGCAACCGCAACGTGCTGTATACATCCGAGTTGCGCGTCGAACACGATGATCGCCTGGCCTTCGAGGCCGATATGCGGGAGGGCATGCGTCAGGGGCAGTTCTTCCTGGCCTTTCAGCCAATCTACAACCCACGTTCCGGCACGGCCACACATGTCGAGGCCCTTCTTCGCTGGCAGCACCCGACCCGTGGAAGTATCAGTCCCAATGTCTTCATTCCGATCGCTGAACGCACCGGCCTGATCAAGCCACTGGGAACCTGGGCGCTGGAAACAGCTGCCAGAACCGCATTGTCATGGCCCGCCAATGTCGGCGTTACGGTCAATATCTCAGCGCAGCAGTTCGAGGCTGACTATGACCTCGTGGCAATCGTCGATTCAGTGTTGCGGACAACGGGGCTACAGCCCAGACGTCTGACGCTTGAAATCACGGAATCAGTCCTGATCGTTGACGAGGCCGCAATCTCCGAGCGCATGCGCCAGTTGCGCAAACGCGGTGTCAAGATTGCACTGGATGATTTTGGAACGGGATTTTCATCGCTGAGCTACCTGATGTGGCTGCCCATCGACACCTTGAAGATCGACAAGACTTTCTGCCGCGAAATCGCTGTCTCGTCGCGGGCCATGGCCCTGATGAAGGCGATCACCCAGCTGGCGCATGATCTCAAGCTGCTTATCATCGTTGAGGGTATCGAGACGGATGAGCAACTCGCCGTCATGGGGCAATTCAGTCTGCACGGCATCCAGGGCTTCATTTTTGCACGCCCCATGCCTGCCGAAGCACTTGCCGGCGTTCTGGAGCAACGCGTGAAAGTCAATCGGGTCAAGCAAACCGAACCTTCTGTCGACATCCGCGGGAAGACCGTGCAAAACGTCAAAAGCGTTGCATAGACAGTCGCTAAGGTTCGGAATCTTTACAGGCCGATTGACATGCAAAAGTCAAACTACCCGAGCGGCAAGGATCTTCTGAGTGCCGAAACAGTGTCTTTGCATGATCTGGAAGATGTCTTTGCGCGTGCAGATCGCTTCTGGAACGAGATCAGGCGCGATGGACTGGCAACGCATGACGATGCCCTGCCCCGCAGCCGGCAACGCCCGCGGGTTCTTGCAACGCTGTTTGATCAGCGCAGTACGCGGACAAGGTTGGGATTCCAGGCTGCGGCTGCACGTCTCGGGCATCAGTCACTGGACGTCTTTGATACGGATCGAAGCCGCATCGGCAATGATGCGGGCGAATCAATAGAAGATCATATCAAGACCATTGAGGCCTATACCGATCTGATCGTTGTGCGATCCCACATGGAGGACCTACCTTACAAGGTAGCCCGCATGAGCCACCTGCCAGTGATCAATGCCGGCAACGGGGCCGACGAACACCCCACACAGGCAATCATCGATCTTTATGCCATCCGCAAGCTGCGGGGACCACCACAGACCCTGTCCATTGCGTTGTCGTGTGACAGCCGCGCCCGCTTTGCCGTGTCATTCGTTAAACTCCTGCGCTTGACGCCCCCAAAACGCTTCACCTTCTGCTGTCTGCCACATGTTCCCATCAACCCACCCTTGCGTGAGGCAATGGCCCTGCTTCAAAGCCTGGGAACTGAAATCTCCATTGTCCATGATGTTTGCGATACACTCGATCATGATGTCCTGAGCATCCAGATGCAGGATATGAGCAAGTTTGCCCACGCTACTGTTGGCAACAATGCTGTTGACAAGGAAGCCGAAACTGAACCCTTTACATTGACCGCCGAAAAGATATTACGCGTTCATTCAGACACGCTTATCCTCAATCCACTACCGCGCTTTTCAGAACTTGACGTTTCGTGCGATAGCCTTCCCAATGCCGGTTATTTTCAGCAAGTCGAGCTGTCTAACCCGGTACGGATGGCGATCCTCGATCGCATGCTTACGGGGGTACCTTGGACCGGGCCGATCGCCACTTCAGTCACTTTGTCCTCTGGATCAGCATCCATCTGACAGCCTATGTCGCCGTTGCCATCGCAATACGGTTTCTGGCGGACCACTTTGGAATCGTTGCCATTGCCGCAATCCGCTCCATGGGCTCACTGGCGATAGCGGGTGCCATTCTTGCGAGGCGTCCAAAGGGGATCCAGGAAATCACGGGCGAAAGCATACGTGATGATTTTCAGCGCAGCCTGGTTCATCTCTGTGGTTCGCTGGCGCTGATCTGGAGCATTGCTGAATTGCCGCTTGCGTTTGTGGCAACCGTGGAGTTTTCCGGTCCACTCTTTGCTGCAGCCATAGCCTGGTTCACGCTTCACAAGACTCCTGACCAGAGAGGCTGGTTGGGACTTGGCCTCATTGCCACTGGTGTTGTGTTGCTGATGTCCAGCCAGAACGTGGCAACAGACGGACGATACCTCATGCCGGTGCTGGCTGTAGGCGCATTGACTGTCTCCAACATCCTGCTTGCAAGGCTTGCGGAAAAACGCAGCATTGCCTCGATCATTTTCAGGATGCACCTTATCCAGCTTCCGCTCTACCTGTTGATCATTGCGCTTTCATTCCAGGGCTCGACCCTTCCGACGATGATACAGGTGAGCAGCTGGACACCGTCATCATGGCTGACAATCCTGGGTGCAGCTCTGGTTTTGTCAGTTGCAGGCTTTGCGACGCAAGCTGCCCTTGCCAACGCCTCGCGGCATTCAACACCCTTGCAACTGTGCGCGGCAGACCTGCTGCGCTTGCCTATTATCGCGTGGATTGGTTTTACCCTGTTTGCCGAGACATTGAGCGTACCCACCATCTTGTGCGGCGGCATCATTCTTGTGGGGTCGTTGATCCTGAGCCTTCCACGACGATTGGCCCAACCCGTATCCTGATGAGGAACTGCCCACCATGTTACTGGGTTGCATTGCTGATGATTTTACCGGCGCGAGCGATCTCGCCAACACGCTGGCCAAAGGGGGCATGGCCACCACACAGTTTGTCGGCATTCCCGACGGCGCGGCCAGCAGCGGTTGCGCCGCCGGTGTCATCTCGCTGAAAAGCCGCACGATCCCGCCGCGTGATGCTGTCAGACTGTCCCTTCAGGCGCTCGACTGGCTCCTGGCGCAGGGCTGTCGGCAAATCCTCTTCAAATACTGCTCGACATTCGATTCCACAGCGCAAGGCAATATCGGACCCGTTGCCGAGGCCCTGCTGGACAGATTGGGTGGAATGGCCATCGTCTGCCCGGTATTTCCCGCGACAGGCCGGACGCTGTTTCAGGGTCACCTTTTCGTCAATGGTCAATTGCTTTCGGAAACCGGCATGCGGAACCATCCGCTGACACCCATGACAGACCCTGACATCCGCCGCTGGCTGTCGCATCAGATTACCGGCGAGGCCGGGTTGGTGCCCTATGCCGTCGTGCGGGCCGGGCCCGCCGCCATCAGCAAGGCGCTTGAGGAACAGGCAGCTGCTGGCCATCGGTTTATTGTTACAGATGCTGTCGTTGATGATGATCTTCTCGCCATCGGGGCGGCTGTCGCCAACCACCGGCTTGTTACAGGGGGATCAGGCATCGCGATTGGTTTGGCGGCTAACTTTCAGGGCAAGGCTTCATCATCCGGTCATGATAGCGCCTTCAAGGGTTTGAATGGACCTGCCGTAGCGCTGTCGGGTTCATGCTCGCAACAGTCCCTTGCACAGGTTGCTGCATTCAGCAGCAGTCATCCCGCTCTTGCGATCCAGCCTGATGCGGTGATGGCAGGCACGATGACTGCTGATATAGCCTTTGCCTGGGCCATGGACCATATCGATGCGATGCCGATGGTCTATTCCTCCGCCGCTTCGGAAGCCGTCGTGCATGCGCAGACACGCTATGGCCAGCATGCCGTTGCGGATGCCATCGAGCGGTTGCTCAGTACGTTGGCCGTCAGGTTACGACAGGCGGGCGTCACACGATTGATTGTGGGTGGAGGGGAGACCTCCGGTGCGGTCGTTTCGGCCCTCGGCATCAAGGCCTTTGCCATAGGGCCGGAAATTGATCCGGGTGTGCCTGCATTGGCAACGGTGGAAGGCGACGGCCAGCCCCTGCGCCTTGCCCTGAAGTCCGGCAACTTCGGTGCGGTTGATTTTTATGAGAAAGCGGCCCACGTGCTTATGGGCCAGCAGAATTAGAGTGCTTGTCATTCCGCTGACATGCGATTTGATCCCTCGCTTTTGGGGAGGGTGGCAAGTTCCACCAAGAAGATTTGCGATAGCCTGACGGGTGTGGCCGGCTATCCAAGAGCAGGGAAAAAAGCCCTCTCCGCCTCGCTCCGCCCTAGGCTTCCGCGGCAAAGACACGGCGCATATACCCAACCGCAAAAGGCGGTGTCATGACCGTATCGATGTCGTCCGGTCCCCTGACAATGGCGATATCAGCCAGTTCCCGATCATCCATCCGGCGCATGCGCGACATCATGAGCGCACGGGCCTCACCGGCATCGTAAATCACCTGCGCCGGCTTCATGAAGGCAGCCCTATGGGCATCCGTTGCCAGAACCCAACCATCATTTATGACAAACTCGTCAGGCAGGAGGCCGGTTTCCTCCTGAAGCTCGCGTTCCATGCTGCTTGCAAGATCAACACGGCCATCCTCTGTCACATCGCTCATGTCTGGCGTTCCGGCGGCAAAATAGATCTTCCCGGCGTTTGCGGTATGCGCGCCCATCACGCCAAGCAGAAAGGCTCCGTCAGCGGCACGCAGCGCTGCCATGCCAAAACCATTTCGCCTTGCCGAGCCAGGCTTGCCCAGTGGATGCCATGACAGAAAGCTGGCATACGCGACCGGCGAATAAGCTGCCTTGTAAATGCCGTCTGTCAGTGTCCAGCGATGCTGCATCAACACGGTACCGTTGAACATCTGCGGTCTTTCGCGCAACCGCATTTCCCAATGTGCCTTGATGGCATCCGCATGGGTCGTTGAAAAATCCCATTCGGTGTTTTCAAACACGGCATCAACCTGCGCAAGGGGCGTTATCGCGACAGACATCAGATATCGATTGTTCCTTCAGTGATGATGACGGCAGCGCCGCCAATGGTTACCTCCACCAGAAGATTTCGCTCCACCGTGAGGGTCAGGACGATCTGTGAAGGGCGTCCCATTTCCACACCCTGCTGAATGACATGCTGATGCTGCCCGTCACCTGGCTTTTCATGCGCCATGATGGCACCGGCGAATGCGGCAGCGGCTGATCCGGTTGCCGGATCTTCCTTCATGCCCAGCGTCGGCGCAAACATGCGCGCGCGCCATTTCAAAGGCCGCTCCTTGCAACAAAGGTAGACCGCTGCATGGCTGTCCCCGCCAAAGGCGTCGTCAAAAGCTGGTCCGTCAATGGATTGTGCGCGCGCTAGCGCATCGAGAGAAGTAAGGCAGACAATTGTATAGGGCACACCAGCCGAAAAATCGGATGGGGGAAAGATGTCCGTATCAATATCATCGTCCGACAGTCCCAAGGCCGTTGCAACCTTGTGAACATCGCGTTCGTTCTCCAGCACCACGGGAAGTCTGGGCAAAGCGAAGAGGCCCCGCGCCGCACGATCCGGGCGCTGCTGCACGTCCACCTTCACCAGACCGATGGTTTCTTCAAGCGCGATGACGATTCCAGCGCCCTTCACATGCTCGGGAGCGCGCAGCAAACCCAGCAACACCGCCGTTCCCACTGTCGGGTGTCCGGCAAAGGGCAATTCCGCACCGGGCGTAAAGATGCGGATACGCGCCGTGTTGACAGGATCGTGTGGTGGAAAGACAAACACCGTTTCGGAGAGATTGAACTCCCGCGTTATGGCCTGCATCGCGGCGGTGTCCAGTCCCTCGCTGTCATGGACCACGGCCAGCGGATTGCCAGCCAGCTTTGTTTCGGTGAAAACATCGAGCGTGTGGAAACGGCGACGCATGGTGATCTTTCATACAGTAGCGTGCTGCTTATGCCGCTGTTCTGTCCAACAGACAATCGCAAGTCTCTGCTGCCATCCATTCAATGCGAGCGGTCTTTGCAATGCGAGCGGTCTTTGCAATGTGAGCAGTCTTTGCAAGAAATTGGCAAGGTAAACCTAGCCTTAACTCCCATACCGTAAGGTCAAAGGAGGGTGGCAATCCGACAGGATTCCGCTCGCTTGTTTTGCGTATCAGTGAGTTGAGCCATGGCGACGATCAGACGGACCGCGAGCGGGCAGTCCAGTGCCAGAGACAGCATTCAGGATATCCTGAAAGACATTCTGCGGCGTCGCATCGCCGAGATCACCGGCGTTGGCATGCTGGCCGCTCTGGCCGCCCTGACAATAGCGCTGATGTCATGGTCGGTGCGTGATCCCAGCTTCAACCATGCCGTGGACGGGCCCATTAAAAACTGGCTGGGGTCACCCGGTGCCGTTATGGCCGATATAGCGATCCAGCTCTTTGGCATCGCCATCCTTGCCCTGCTGCTTCCCGTTCTGGTGTGGAGCATCGCCTTGATCCGGTATCGTGGCCTTGACCGTGCCTTTGCCCGCTTGACCGCGTGGACGACAGGTGTGCTGGCCGCCAGCGGGTTTGCCGCCCTGCTGCCACGTGCTGACAGCTGGCCACTGCCCACCGGTCTGGGCGGGGCTATCGGCGATGGCATCGAGCGCTTGCCGCTCATCGTTCTGGGAACAGCACCATGGGCCAAGATTTTGGCTGCCATCCTTTTTGGCGTGTTGGCAATCATCGCTCTTCACCATGCGTGCACACGCACAAAAAAAACCGACAGCGATACTGCTGATGATGCCCATTCCCCTGTTCGCCGTCATTCCGAGCGCGATGAAGAGGAATTCCGCGATGAAGAGCCCAGCCGGGCCATCATCCTGGTGGGTGCTGCCGTGCATGGCATCGCCGTGACAGGCAGGGCCATCAAGCGCAGTATCCAGAACTTCCGGACAGGCACAGGCCGAAAGATTGCTGCAGGAACACGCCAGATTGTGGAAAAGGTCACCAGGGACGAACAGCCAGGCTTTGCGATGGCAGGGAATGCTGCGGGCCTTGCACGGGATGAGTTGAACAGAAACAACCTTTCAAAACAGCGTATTGAGCCTGTTTTGCGCCATGATCCCGTTGTTGCGCGCGAAACAATGTCCGAGGTGGCAGCACCGGTCTATCACCGTGGATCATCAGCCCCTGACGCATCCGCATTTGGCGTGCGCCAGACGGCTTTGGCCCAACCGGAGATTGATTGTGCGCCTGCTGCCAGGACTGCGGGTTACGGCGCAGCGGTCGCCGCCTTGCAGATGGCCGCCAAGCGCCGTCTTGGCCTGATGAAGCCCGAAGTGGCACCCGCCCCTGTCGAGCCCACGCTCCACGGCACGGATATAAACCATCGCCCGGGTGAGCGCGCCGCCATCGAAGCCTTGCAGATGGCTGCAAGACGCCGCATGGCCGCCCAGCACGGTGAGCCGACGCCCTATCCGATGAGCAACGAGCCTGCCTATCTTTCCCCTGACGCTTCCCATGCTGATGACAGGGATGAGGATCAGCCTCTGCCGCAGACAGTAACGACGCGCACAATCAGCCGCGTGGCGTCTCCCCCACAGCCCATCAAGCATGGCAAGCGTGAGGTGCGTGAATCACAGCCGGATCTGCTGGGGCGCGATTCCTATGAATTGCCGCCGCTTTCGCTGCTGAGTGAGCCAAAACGCAGCAATGTGGTGACAATCTCAGAGGATGCGCTGGAGCAGAATGCGCGTCTTCTGGAAGGTGTACTGGATGATTTCGGCGTCAAGGGCGAGATCATCAATGTGCGCCCCGGCCCGGTTGTGACGCTGTATGAGCTTGAACCGGCACCGGGCACCAAGTCCTCCCGCGTCATCGGCCTAGCCGACGATATTGCCCGCTCGATGTCCGCCATCTCGGCGCGTGTTGCGGTTGTACCCGGGCGCAACGCCATCGGTATCGAACTCCCGAACCAGCGCCGTGAGACCGTGTATTTCCGCGAGTTGATCGGCAGCCAGGATTTCGAGAAATCACCGTTCAAACTGGCGCTTTCGCTTGGCAAGAACATCGGTGGCGAGGCGATCATCGCCGAACTCGCGAAGATGCCGCATCTGCTGGTGGCAGGCACGACCGGATCGGGCAAATCGGTGGCCATCAACACCATGATCCTGAGCCTGCTCTACCGCCTGCGTCCCGACCAGTGCCGCCTGATCATGATCGATCCCAAGATGCTGGAACTCTCGGTCTATGACGGCATACCGCACCTGCTGACCCCTGTCGTCACCGACCCCAAGAAGGCCGTTGTGGCCTTGAAATGGGCGGTGCGCGAGATGGAAGAGCGCTACAAGAAAATGTCGAAGGTCGGCGTGCGCAACATCGATGGTTTCAACGCCCGTGTCGCTGAAGCTCGGGCCACCGGCGAGGTCATCACCCGCACGGTGCAGACCGGCTTTGACAAGGAAACTGGTGAAGCCATGTACGCGATGGAAGAAATGCCGCTGGATGTCCTGCCCTATATCGTCGTGCTGATTGACGAGATGGCCGACCTTATGATGGTGGCGGGCAAGGATATCGAAGGTGCCGTGCAGCGTCTGGCGCAGATGGCGCGTGCCGCTGGCATCCACGTCATCATGGCAACGCAGCGTCCCTCTGTCGATGTCATCACCGGCACGATCAAGGCCAATTTCCCCACCCGCATCTCGTTTCAGGTGACGTCCAAGATCGACAGCCGCACCATCCTGGGTGAAATGGGCGCCGAGCAATTGCTGGGACAGGGTGACATGCTGCATATGGCCGGTGGCGGGCGCATCAGCCGCGTACACGGA
>JANMLW010000091.1:0-13611 GCA_031372765.1 Hyphomicrobiales bacterium | reverse complement strand
GAAAATCGAGGAGCAGTACCGCGCCAAGGGCAAGAACAAGGACGATGTGCCCATCAACGAATTCCGCAAGGAATGCCGTGATTTCGCAACCTATTGGGTCAATGTCCAGCGCGAGGAGTTCAAGCGGCTGGGCGTGACCGGCGACTGGGACAACCCCTACCTCACCATGACCTACCCCGCCGAAGCGCAGATCGCCCGCGAGATCATGCAGTTTGCGGTGACGGACCAGCTGTATCGCGGGTCCAAGCCCGTGATGTGGTCCGTGGTGGAGAAGACATCGCTGGCTGAAGCCGAGATCGAGTATCAGGATTATCAGTCGGATATGGTTTGGGTGGCGTTTCCGGTGAAGCAGGCAAGTGCATTCGGAAATCATAATCTTTCAGCGAATCTTAGCGCTTCCATCGTCATCTGGACGACGACGCCATGGACACTCCCCGGCAATCGGGCGATCTCCTACAACAGCAGGATCAGCTACGGTCTTTATGAAGTCACAGCCAACGAGCGCGATTTCGGGCCGAAAGTTGGGGCAAAATACATCATCGCTGACAAGCTGGCTGAAGCTGTCGCAGGGCAGGCTAAAATTACGCTGACGCGTTTGCAAGCAGTTACTGCTGAGGAACTGTCAGGCTTCACCTGCTCCCATCCGCTGGCTGGAGCATCCTTCGAGGCTTCGCTGCGCTCCGCACCTCAGGATGAGGTCAGCACCAATGTCCCTCATGCTGAGGAGGCGCAAAGCGCTGTCTCGAAGCACGCACAATCCTACAGCTTCGACGTTCCCCTCCTTGACGGCGATCACGTCACCGATGACGCGGGCACGGGCTTTGTCCACACCGCCCCCGGCCATGGCCGCGAGGACTTTGACATCTGGACCTCAGCTGCCACCCAGCAGATGCTGCGCGAGCGCGGCATCGACACACGCATCCCCTACACCGTCGATGGCGACAGCCTCTACACAGAGGATGCCCCGGGTTTTGAGGGCAAGCGCGTCATCAAGGAAAATGGCGACAAAGGCGACGCCAACGAGGCCGTCATCAAGGCCTTGATTGATGCGGGCAATCTGGTTTCGCGCGGTCGCCTCAAGCATCAATATCCGCATTCGTGGCGCTCGAAAAAGCCTGTTATTTTCCGCAACACGCCGCAATGGTTCATCTATATGGATCAGAAGGCGAAGTCGCTGGAAGGCAAGACATTGCGTGAGGTTTCCCTGCGCTCCATCAAGGAAACCCAGTGGGTGCCGCCCTCAGGCGAAAACCGCATCACGGGCATGATTCAAGCAAAGCCCGACTGGGTTGTCTCGCGCCAACGCGCCTGGGGCGTGCCAATCACGGTGTTTGTCCACCGGGAAAGCAAGCAAATCCTCAAGGATGCGACGGTCAACAGGCGCATCGCCGACGCCTTTGAGCAGGAAGGTGGCGACGCCTGGTTTGCCGATGCCGATGGCTCGCGCTTCCTCAAGCCGGACTACAATCCGGCGGACTATGAGAAAGTGAACGATGTGCTCGACGTCTGGTTCGATTCAGGTTCCACCCACAGCTACGTCCTGAACGACCCCAAGAACTTCCCCAGCCTCGCGGGCATCAATCGCAAGGTGGACGGCGGGCAGGATCAGGTGATGTATCTGGAAGGCTCGGACCAGCACCGCGGCTGGTTCCACTCCTCGCTGATCGAAAGTGCCGGCACACGCGGCCGCGCGCCTTATGACATCGTGCTGACCCATGGCTTCACCATGGATGGCAATGGCCAGAAAATGTCGAAATCTCTGGGTAATGTGGTGGCCCCGCAGGAAGTCATCGCCAAATCAGGTGCTGATATCCTGCGCCTGTGGGTCGCCTCGGTCGACTATTCGGACGACCAGCGCATCAGCCCCGATATCATCAAGAACGTGTCGGAAGCCTACCGCAAGTTGCGCAACACTATCCGCTGGATGCTGGGCACACTGGCACATTATGCGCCGTCTGAGGCAGTCAATGCGAAGGACATGCCCGAGCTGGAGCAGTTGATGCTGCACCGACTCTCGGAGCTCGATGAGACCGTGCGGGCAGCCTATGCCGCCTATGACTACAAGAAGGTCGTGTCAGTTCTGTCCGCGTTCATGAACACGGAGCTATCGGCCTTCTATTTCGATATCCGCAAGGACGCGCTCTATTGCGAGGCACCGTCCTCATTGAAGCGTCGGGCTGCCCTGACCACAGTCGATATGATCTGCGATGCCGTGCTGAAATGGCTGGCGCCAATTCTCGTCTTCACAACAGACGAAGCATGGCAAGACTACAATAAACAGGTCTACGGCAAGGCCGACTGCGTTCATCTCCACACCTTTCCGGAAGGTCTGGCGCAGCATCGCAATGAGGCTCTTGCAGCAAAATGGGAGCGTGTGCGCGATGTACGCTCAGTCATCACCGGCGCATTGGAAATCCAGCGCGCCAACAAGGTCATCGGCTCATCGCTAGAGGCAGCACCTGTTGTGCATGTCACGGACAAAGCGTTGATGTCGGCGCTGGACGGCGTCGATATGGCTGAAATTGCTATCACATCCGGCATAATGCTGACGGGCAAGCCTGCACCGGCGGAGGCTTTCATCTCGGATCAGGTAAAAGGCGTCGCTGTTATCTTTGCCAAGGCTACCGGCACAAAATGTGCCCGGTCATGGCGATACACCGATGATGTGGGATCAGATGCGGCCTTTCCTGATGTTTCAGCGCGTGATGCCAAGGCTTTGCATGAGTTGAGATCGGGGCTGGTTTGATGGTTTATTCCTTCTCCCCTGGCGGGAGAAGGTGGCCTTCGCGTGAGCGATGGTCGGATGAGGGCGCGCCCCTGAAAGATGTAATACCCCTCACCCGGTTGCCATCCGGCAACCACCCTCTCCCGCAGGGGGAGAGGGAAACGCGACCGAGTATACAGATATCAAAATGACAGCAGCCCGCCGCCTTTTCCTGATCGTCTTCCTGTTCACACTTGTTCTGGATCAGGCATCGAAGCTGTATCTGTTTTTCGTGGTGGATATTGCTGCGCGCTCGCC
Source organism: Hyphomicrobiales bacterium (assembly GCA_031372765.1). Classification (GTDB taxonomy): domain Bacteria; phylum Pseudomonadota; class Alphaproteobacteria; order Rhizobiales; family Beijerinckiaceae; genus JADCCX01. The sequence goes on along the minus strand of JANMLW010000091.1, from coordinate 10,589 downwards.
CATTGTGATTACATCGTTTTTTGATCTGATACTGGTCTGGAACCGGGGTATTTCCTATGGTCTATTCCAGCAATCGACGGAACTGGGCCGTTGGGCTTTGACCCTGTTCAAGCTGGTTGCAACCCTTGCCCTCTCCATCTGGGCGTGGCGGGCACAGGAGAAATGGCTATCCATCGGGCTTGGATTGATCGCAGCCGGTGCCTTGGGTAATGCCATCGACAGGATACTGTATGGTGCCGTTCTGGATTTCGCCCATTTCTACTGGGGCAATTTCTCGTGGTATGTCTTTAACGTTGCTGATGCAGCCATCGTTGTCGGCGTCGTGTTTTTGTTGTACGACAGCTTCACGTCGGGGCCTGACAAGGCTGCGAAATCGGAAAAAGCCTTGGAAAAGGCATAATGCGCGTTATTGGATTGTGATCCGCATTCCAGTTGGAGGATGAACAATGAAGCCACGTCACCTGACGGTTGCAATGACACTGGCAGCAAGCTTGATGCTGGCTCCTGTCGCACAGGCACAGGGCGTTATGGATCTCGGACGGATGATTCTCGGCCTGCCAGGCGGCGATGAAAAACCGCAGATCGATTACAAGGAGCGTGCGCCGCTCGTTGTACCCCCGTCGCAGAATTTGCGGGCGCCACAAGAGGCTTTGCCCGCTGATCAGCGCCGCGCCAACTGGCCGCAGGATCCTGATGTGCTGGCCCGCCGCAAGGCTGCGGAAGATGCCCGCAAGCCAATTTACAGTCCGACGGACCGCGAATTGGGCCGCTTGATGACGCCGGCTGAAATCCGCGCACAGGGCAGGACAGCCAATGTCGGTCCAAACGTCACACAAGGCAGTGACTTTGAGCGCCCCGACATGCTGGGCGGAATTGCCAACCTGCGTGAACAGGCTGCGAAACAGAAAAAAGAAGTTGAGGTTTATGCAGAACCGCCGCGCGAATACTTGACCGATCCGCCCAAGGGCATCAGAGCCGCTGCTGGCAACGCACCTGTGAGGGCCACGCGTGAAACTGGTACGTCGGGCGATATTGAAAAGCCGGATCTACTGGCGATCACACGTGACGGCCCGCGCACGCGCTGAAACACCCATTGTGACAGGTCGGACAATTTGACCCGCATTTGCCACTGGCGAATGCGGGTTTTGCTTGCCATATGGGTTGGAAACACAAGGTGTAAGCAGCATGAGCACTTCTGAGACAGCCAAGCCGGATATCACCACATTTCATCTGGCAAACGGCATGCAGGTGGTGGTCATCCCTGACACGCGGACACCGGTTGTCACCCATATGGTGTGGTACAAGAATGGTTCAGCCGATGACCCCGAGGGTAAATCCGGCATTGCCCATTTTCTGGAGCACCTGATGTTCAAGGGCACGGCCCTGCATCCCAAGGGGGAGTTCTCCAACCTGATATCGGAACTTGGCGGGCAGGAGAATGCTTTCACCTCCTATGATTATACGGCTTACTACCAGAAGGTCGCCAAGGAACATCTGGAAACCATGATGGCGTTCGAATCCGACCGCATGGCCAATCTGGTGCTGGCCGACGAGGACGTGATACCTGAGCGCGATGTGGTGCTGGAGGAACGCCGCATGCGCACCGACAGTGATCCCGGCGCACAGTTATCCGAAAGCGTTGCCGCTACTCTGTTTGTCAACCATCCCTACGGACTCCCCATCATCGGCTGGCAACACGAGATCGAAACCCTCAACCGGGACGATGCACTGGCTTATTACCGGCGCTTCTACACACCGGAAAACGCCATTCTGGTTGTGGCGGGGGATGTCTCGCCCGAAATTGTCAAGCCACTGGCCGAAAAGACCTATGGCAAAATTTCCGCTCTGGGTGATGCACCCAGACGTAGCCGCAAGGCCGAGCCACCCATACCGGCGGCACGGCGGGTGGAATTATCAGACCGCAAGGTGGAACAGCCCAGCTTCCAGCGCTACTGGCTGGCTCCCTCGCATCTCACTTCAAAGGATAGTGAGTGTTTTGCGCTCGAAATTCTGGCCCAGATCATCGGTGGTGGCCATGCCAGCAAGCTCTTCAAGGCGCTCGTTCAGGAGCAGGAATTGGCTACCAACGCCGGTGCCTGGTATATGGGCGATGCAGTCGACAGGACACGCTTTGCCATTTACGCCACCCCGCGTGAAGGGGTTGACCTTAAAACCATCGAACGGGCTACCGAAAAACTGATTGCAGCCCTACCCGAAACCCTGACCGAGCGGGAGCTGATCCGTGCCAAGACCGGCATGATTGCCGAAGCTGTCTACGATCAGGACAGTCAGGCCACTCTGGCCCGCATTTATGGCTCGGCCTTGGCCATAGGCGGCACGATAGCTGACGTGCAGGCATGGCCAGACCGTATAGACGCCGTAACGCTTGAGCAGGTTATCGCCGTTGCCGGAAAATACCTGCAACCACGCATCGCCGTGACGGGCTATCTCCTGAAGGAGGAAGCAGCATGACTGCCCTGACCGAAAGCCAATCACAGGGCGCATCAACAGCCTCGCGCATCCAGCGGGTTGTCTCGCCTCAAGGCATAGAGGCTTGGCTCATCGAGGAATATGCTGTGCCCCTCATCGCCATGGAGTTTTCCTTCAAGGGCGGATCATCGGATAATGGTGAGGGCAAGGCTGGCCTGACGCATCTCATGTCGGGCCTGTTTGACGAAGGGGCTGGCCCTTACGACGCCGTCGCCTTTCAGGAACTGCTGGATGAATATGCCATCCATCTGAAGTTTTCAGGTGGCAGGGACGATCTGGGCGGCAGCCTCAAGACGCTTGTGCGCCATGCTGACAAGGGCTTTGAGCTCCTGAAAGTGGCCTTGAATGAAGCCCATTTCGATACTGTTGCAATCGACCGCGTCCGCGCCCAGATCCAGGGCGGATTGAAGCGCAGCCTGAATGAACCCAACAGCGTTTCCTCGAAGGCCTGGAGCGCCCGCGCTTTCGCAGGGCATGCCTATGCAGCGCCTGAATCGGGCACAATAGAGGCACTCGCTGCCATCGATGCAGATGATATACGTGCGATAGCCAAACGCACTCTGGCACGTGAGCATCTGAAGATTGCCGTTGTGGGAGCTATCAGCGCCGCAGCACTGGCGGGTGAACTGGACCGGATATTCGGTAACCTGCCGTTGAAAAGCGGCGTTTCGGACGTCGCGGCCGTCACGGCCAAAGGTATGGGCGAGATGGAGATCATTGATCTCGATATTCCCCAGTCAACCATCCGCTTTGGCATGCCCGGCCTGTTGCTCAAGGATGATGATTTCATTGCAGCATCGGTGATGAATCATATTCTGGGCGGGGGCTCCTTCACATCCCGCATCTGGCAGGAGGTGCGCGAAAAGCGCGGATTGGCCTATTCGGTTTCCGCCGGGTTGTACCCCTATGCCAAGACGGGATTGTTCTTTGGCGGTACGGCCACCAAGAACGAGCGGGCCAAGGAAGCGCTGGATGTCATCCGGGACGAGATTGCCAGAATGGCAGCGGACGGTCCCACCGAGGAAGAACTCGGCAAGGCCAAACGGTATCTGATCGGTTCCTATGCCTTACGCTTTGACACCTCCACCAAGATCGCCAAACAGCTTCTGCAGTTGCAGGTCGAGGATCTGGGGATAGACTATCCGGCCAAACGAAACGGCCTGTTTGAGGCTGTTACCCTGGATGATACCAAGCGCGTTGCCAGGAAGCTGCTCGGCAAGGGTGAGATGCTCGTGACAATCGCCGGCAGACCGACGGGGTTCTAGAGCGGGCTCTGTTCTGCTGGCGGGCTTTTAGACCGCCTTGATCTGCTCAAGGAGGAGGCCGGGAATGACCAGTCCTGTTTTCGCGGCCTTGCCTCGCAGTGCCATGCGTCGCATCCCCGACAAGCGCGCGCCCGGCTGATCCTCGATTGCCTTGGCCAGTGTCGCCATTCGTTCAGAAAAGGCTCCGTGGCCGAAGCCCGTCGGATCAATCGCCAGGATCAACTGGCCGGTACGCGGGGGTGGTCCTGAGGCGTCGAGGAACGAGGAAGCCTCAAAAGCGAAATGCGTGCCCACTACAGCGGCAGCCAATGCTTCGACCATGAATGCCAGTGCTGCGCCCTTGGCATCACCTAGCGGCAGCATGGTTCCCGCAATGCCCTTGGCTGGATCAGTGGTTGGATTGCCGTCAGGGTCGAGCGCCCAGCCCTCCGGGATGGCTTCACCCTTCTGCCTGGCGGCGACCAGATTGCCTCGCGCCACCTTCGACAGCGACAGGTCAACCACGACGGGCGCACGCCCTGCCAGCGGTGCGGCAAAGGCAATAGGATTGGTGCCATAAACCGCTTTCTTGCCGCCGGTTGGGGCCATGGCGGCTGGTGTATTGGCAAACAGCATGGCCACAAGCCCCTGCTCAGCCAGTTTTTCCACATGGTGGCCCGCAACACCACAATGGTTTGAGCGCATGATGGACGCCGCTGCAATGCCCTGTTTCATGGCAATGGCGGGCAGTTTCTTAAGCGCCAGATCAATGGCCGGATAAGCGAAGCCATCCGCTGCATCAACCACCAGCACACCGGGTCTTGGACGTGTGGTGCGCGGTTTGGCATCACCCTTGGCTTTTCCGGCCAGCATCATGGCGAGGTAAGTGGGAACACGCTGTAGGCCATGGCCCTTGAGACCATCGGCCTCTGCCGAAACAAGGGCCTGCGCTACGGATTTGGCGACAGCCGCCGAAGCACCGCGTTTGCGAAATTCCAGCGAAACAAACCGGACAGCGGCTTCGAGTGAAAGAGTTTTATCGCGCATGTCAGCCTTCCAGAACCTTCAGGATATTATCAATCGTGACATGGCTTACCCGCACATTCGATTCGTGGGTCACGCCCGCGATATGCGGTGTCAGGATCAGGTTGGGGCAACCGGCAAACACGGCAGCACGCGCTGCTGACAGCGGTTCTTCATCAAAGACATCAAGGGCCGCACCACCCAGTTCCCCCGCTTTCAAGGCGGTGGCCAAGGCCGCTTCATCCACCACGCCGCCCCTTGCAGCATTTAAAAGGATGGCATCCTTTTTCATGCGCTTGAGTCGCACAGCGTCAATCATGTTTGCTGTGCTGTCATTCAAGGGAACATGCAGGCTGATGACATCCGCCTCGCGCAGCAACGGTTCCATCCCCTGCCTTTGCGCCATGCGCCAGGCTGGATGATCATCGGCAAGATAAGGATCAAAGGCGACGCACTTCATGCCGAGTGCATTGGCCCGCACCATGACCTCGCGGGCAATGGAACCATAGCCCACCAATCCCATGACCTTGCCGGACAGCTCCCGGCCCATCAGGCGGTTGCGGGGCCATGAGCCTGCAATCACATCGGGTGTGGCATGATAGGCACCACGCAGCAGCATCATGGCATTGCAGATGACCCATTCCGCCACGGACAGATCATTGGCACCGCTGGCGGGGCAGACCTTGATATTGCGTGCCTCACAGGCCTCAACGTCTATATTGTCGAGGCCAACACCCAGGCGCCCGATAACCTTGACCTCTTTGCATGCATCCAGAAGCGCACCGCGTACCTGTGTCCTGTTGCGCACCACCAGCGCCTTGCAACGGGTTACTTCCGCCAGCAGATCAGCCGGACGATCCACCAGTTTGGGATCGTAAAGGACAGACAGGTGCGAAGGCACTTTCGCCAGCGCTGCCTCATCCAGAAATTCCGTGATGACAATATCAGCCATGATTGCACCTCTCGTTGAACGTCAGCTTACCGAAACAGCAAAAGTCCGCCTGTCGCAATCATCAGGATCACGAGGGTTGCACCCATGAATACCGCAGCGTGACGCCAGCCAACAGCCAGCACCGCTGACAGCGATGTGCCCAGGCCAAGGGCCGCAATGGAAAGCAACAAGCCCCAGCGCGAGACTTCGTTCAGGATACTTTTGACTGGCAGGTAAACCGGCGCAAGGGCAGGCATCGCCATGGCTGCCGTATTGACAAGGGCAAGCACAAGAAACACCACGGCAAACACAGGGGCTGGCACCTTGGCCGTGCCAGTCTGCTCCCCGCGCTGGATGAACCACCAGCCGATGATGAGGACGACTGGCAGCAGCAGGAAGACGCGGAACAGTTTGACGATGACAGCCGTGTTGCCGACGCCATCCGAGACGGCATAGCCTGCACCCACAACCTGCGCCATGTCATGGATCGTCATGCCGAGCATCAACCCTGTTTCGCGTGATGTAAGCCCCAGCCAGATGCACAAAGGCGGATAAGCCAGCATCACGAGTGTTGAAATTGCATTGGCCATCACCACCGTGAAGGCAGTGTCAGCATCCTTGTTGGGATAATGCGGCACAACAGTGGTGGTCGCCAATGTGGCTGATGCACCGCAGACTGCGGTCGCCGCACCTGCCAGCGCGCCATATCCCGCCACCTGTCCCAGCAGGCGCGCCAACCAGATTGCCGCAATAATGGTCATCGCCATTGATACGATGACGAGAAGAAGTGTGCCAATTCCAAGGCCCAATATATCACCAAGGGCAATGCGTAGTCCCAGAAGGGCAATCGCGATGCGCAGCAGCTTTTTCACACACCATGTGATGCCGGGCTGGAAGCGGGGGTCCGATGCGAGACCATTCAACGCAATACCAATGAACAACGCAATGACCATGGCTGGAAGGCTGAATCCACCGGTGATCGTTTTCATCAGGGGCTCAGCGACAACGGCAGCGATGGCAACCGCGGCTGAAAGGCCTATGCCCATGCCGTTGGATGCCAGAAACTGTCTTGCGTCAAATGCTTTCAATGCGGCAATCATGGTCTGGAAAGCCCTTATCGCAATTAGAAAGCCCTGACCGCTTTGGCAGTCAGGGCTTGTGAAGTCGAGCCGATCATTCTTGATCTTCCTTGTTCGACCCAGGTGAAGCGGGAATTTGTCTCCCCGACTTTAGCCGGTTGATCCGACCCTTTGCCCCCCTTCTGATGTGGGGGTGTCACCGGTCGTTGCCGGAATTGACGGACTGCTCCTTAAGCGCTTCGATAGAGCTTGGTCATCGAATACTCACGATGGCCCAAAGCCTCCGAAGCAGTCAACCGCCCGTTTGCAGTGCGCACAATATTCTCGATGAGTGCATCGCCAGCTTCAGGAATTGTCATGTCCCGGCGCAGGATACCGGACACATCAACATCGATATGCTCAGGCATCGTGCGCATGGTTTTTGGATTTCCGGTGATCTTGATGACCGGAACAATCGGGTTTCCAATCACATTGCCCTGTCCTGTCGGGAAGGTGTGAATGACATAACCACCAGCCATCATCAGGGTCACGCATTCAGCCGCCGCGGATGATGAATCCATGAAATACAATCCCGGTCCTTTGGCTGGTGCTTCCGCCGGTTCAAGAATGTCGATGTATTTCGATTCACGTCCGATCTTCTCCAGGTTGCCCAGAGCCTTTTCCTCAATGGTCGTCAAACCACCGGCGATATTGCCTTTGGTTGGCTGGCTGTCGGAAAGATCTGAGGTCTTGTGTGCCTCAATGACATCATCCTGATAGGATTTCCACATCTTGTACCAGCGTTCGCCCACTTCCGGCGTAACTGCGCGCGCCTTGCACAGATGCTCGGCTCCGGTGATTTCCGAGGTTTCTCCAAAAACCCCGTAGATGCCTCTGGGCAGCCATTTGTCGTACATGTTGCCAACGGTTGGACATGAAGAGAGACCGGTTGTGGTATCGGATTCGCCGCACTTCGTAGAAATCCAGAGTTCCGATATCGAACATTTTTCGCGCTGCAATTCTGAGGCCCACTGCACGAACTCCTTTGCCACATAGGAAGCGCGCGCAATGGTCGCGATATCACCGTGACCCTCGATGCCAAAGCCAACCACAGGTTTGCCGGACTTTGCGATGCCGTCGACAACAACCTTGGTCCAGCCGTCCTCGATGCCAATAACGATAACTGCAGCAACGTTCGGATTGGCCCCCGTGCCAATCAACGTGCGAAAATGCAGGTCGAGGTCCAGACCAAACTGCAGGCGACCGTAGGCATGGGGAATTGCCATGACGCCTTTGACATTGTTGGCAACGGCCTCGCAGGCCGCATTGGACAAGTCATCCAGCGGCAACATAAGAACATGGTTGCGCACGCCGACGCGACCATTCTCGCGACGCCAGGCATTGATTGTGTCCTTGACCGCCGCCTTCAAGGCCTTGCGGGCAATTGGTGCCTTGAAGCCGGGCGCGTCGATTTTGCGGCCCTTGACTATTTTTGAGGGAACTTTTGAAAGGTCATAATTGGCGACCATCTGGCTGACTGACATGTTTTTCTCCTCACCAACGCTTGGTCTTGGCGTTGTGCACGTGCAGATGCTCGCCCTTTTTGCAATCCAGCTTCACGATACCGACATCCTGGCCATACTTCCAGATTGTGTCGCCCTTTTTCAGGTCTTTAAGCGCGACCTTGTGGCCAATGGGAATATCCATCTTCGCGGTTATGCGAAAATCGCTATTATCATGGGTAACGACAGCCAGCATATCGGTGCCAGCCTTCAGGTTCTCGATCACGACAACACCGCAGTTGTCCTTGTGATCGTGCACCAGCAGGTGCGGAGCGCTCATGGGATATCCTTGAAAAAGTGGACGATAGGTCTTCTATAAGATATAAGACTTGTCATCGTCAACAGCACAAAGTGATCAACCACTGCAATTTTGCTTGCGGAATTGCACGCAGACTACCAACGTGATGGCTATGGAACTATCAGGCAGCCTTGGCTTCAAGCCCTTGTATCAGCAGGTTCGTGAGCGTTTGACGCAACGCATTGCTGATGGATCATGGGTGGCTGGCAAGATCATTCCCAGCGAAATCCAGATCGCGGCGGAACTGGGTGTCAGCCAGGGCACTGTCCGAAAAGCGCTGGACGATATGACGTCTGCCAATCTGCTGGTCCGGCGGCAAGGGCGCGGCACCTTTGTTGCCACCCATGATGAATCGCGCATTCTTTTCCAGTTTTTCAAACTGCAACTCGATAACGGTGACAGGCTTTTTCCAGAAAGCGAGGTGTTGCAAGTACAATGCCATGCCGCAACGCAAAAGGAAGCTGAAAAACTGGGGCTTTTCGCCAAGGAGCCGGTCATTCGCATCCGCCGCGTCCGTTCGCTCGATAGCAAGCGCTGCATCATCGAAATGATCATTCTGCCATCTGCGCTTTTTGAGGGTATCGAGCAGGGCGATATTCCAAACAACCTTTATGATACGTATGCTAGGCGGTTTGGCGTGACTGTGGGCGGGGGCACTGAAACGCTCAAGGCTGTTGCTGCCACCGCTGATGAAGCCCATGATCTTGGTCTTGCGGAAGGACATCCCCTGCTTTTGGTAGACCGCGTTGCCACTGCACTCGATGGTCGCCCGGTGGAGTGGCGCGTCAGTCTGTGCGATACTGCGACGATACAGTATGTGACGGAACTGCGGTAGTGACCGGTACGCACGCACAGAATAGTTCCAGGTGCCCCATTGTCGGCCATATTGCAGCTGTAAATTGCGATGCAGACTTGCAGTTGGCGTTGTCGATCGCCATCTGAAAGACCAACGGGATAAACAAAATGAAATACCTTGTGTTTGCAACGGCGCTTGTTTGCATGTGCTCTGGAACAGCGCTTGCAGAAGAGCCTGATCTGATTTTCCGGAAATCAACGGTCTTCAAGCTACTTTCACCCGATGACAAACTGGCGACCTACGGCATTGATGATCCTGTCATCGATGGTGTGGCCTGCCACTTCACGGTGCCTGAAAAAGGCGGCTGGTCCGGGGCTCTTGGCCTGGCGGAGCAGGTTTCCGACATCTCTCTTGCCTGTCGCCAGGTGGGACCGGTCAAGTTCAAGGAAAAATTCGAGCAGGGTGCCATTGTCTTCCGACAGTCTCGCTCATTGTTCTTCAAGCGCATGCAGATCGTGCGGGGCTGCGATCCCAAACGGAATGTCCTGATCTACATGGTCTATTCGGATCGTCTGATTGATGGCAGTCCCAAAAATTCGACGTCTACCGTACCGGTCATGCCCTGGGGTGGCGTGGAAGCTCCGCGTTGCAGCGAATGGATGAACGGCTGAGGCAGCGTTTTATCGAAGGCGGCAATTATGAATAACAGCTAACACATCATTCGGTTTGCGTTCAGTTCAGAATGGCTAAATCTTGCTTGTTGTCATCGCAATGACGCTCTTGCAGAACAGGCAATTGCATCGCATGCTCCGTGGCAGCGTATCCGGTGGCCCTTAACCCTTGGCTGTCGGCACGTTCAACAAGGGTTTTAACAACAGGGGGATCCCCATGGCTATCAAGACAACATTCGCTGCAATCGTTCTGTCAGCTGCTGCCTCGACATTCGCGTTTGCGCAGACTGCACCAGCACCGACAACCAATCAGCAACGCCCGACGACACCGGCTGCTCCAGCCGCTCCAGCCCAGCCAACCGCTCCGCGTGTTACCGCACCTGCACCTGCCGCTGTTCAGCCTGCCGCCCAACGACCTGCTGCCAACCAGGGCACATTGGTGAACTTGAACACCGCGCCGGCAACTGAACTCGACAAGCTGCCACAGATCGGTGACGCCCGTGCTCAGGCGATCAT
>JANMLW010000082.1:0-28765 GCA_031372765.1 Hyphomicrobiales bacterium | reverse complement strand
GTATCGGCACCCACATGCTCAAACACGACATCAACGCCGATGCGTGAACTGTTGCGCTTGGTCCACTGGCGCACCTCGCCCTCAAAGCGTTCCGTCCGATAGTTGATGACGTGGTCAGCGCCCAGCGCCTTGGCCTTCACGCCCTTTTCATCATCGCCAACGGTTGTGATGACAGTGCATCCGATTGCCTTTGCCATCTTGATGGCTACGGTGCCAATGCCAGAGCCGCCCGCATGGACAAGCACGGTTTCACCGGGCTGCAACTTTGCATTGTCAAAAAGCATATGCTGCGTGGTGCCAAAGGCGATGCCTGCGCAAGCCGCATCCTGCAAGGACACGCTGTCAGGAACCTTCACCACCAGACGGGCAGGCATGTTCAGTTTTTCGCGGGCGAAGCCATGGATATGGAAGCCGTAAACGCCCTTGACCTCTTCGCAGAGATTATCAACGCCCGCCTTGCAGTTTTTGCACTCTCCGCATGTCAGCGCGCCGTACATCGTCACCTTGTCGCCACGCTTGAGGTGGGTCACACCCTCTCCAACGCCAGTGATGGTGCCGGAACCTTCCGCGCCAACAACCAGCGGCATCTGGCGTTTGGCAAAGGCCATGCCGCGAAACCCCCAGACGTCGATATGGTTCAGGGCCACATGGCTGACACTCATCTGCACCTCGCCGGGGGCAGGTGCCTCGGGGTCCACCATATCCACCAGGCGGAGGTCTCTATCGCCGTGAAGCTGAAGCGCGCGCATGAAAAATCCAGTTATCCAGTTCTGCGTCCGTCTAGGGCCAGGGTGAATAGCGCGTCAATGCAATCCGTTAAATCTCTAGCAGGCAATTTCACTTACTGTGCGCCCATAACAAGACTGGACGTGTCAAGTGACCAATAAAGTGCCCTATCAGATTCACGACCCTAAACACACTTCCACCCGCCATGATCTGTCTGAAAAGCCGCAGGAAGCCATTGAACAGCCGATGGTTCTGGCCGGTGTTGCGATGGCGGACACGGTCGTCATCATCTTTGCGGCACTTTTTGCAGCGGGCTACAGCGCGGCGCACCATAGCGCGCCGGTAGCATCCCCATTTCTCCTGGGCGTTGCCATGTCCGGTGTTGTGCTCTTTGCCCTTCAGCGGGCATGGGCCTATACGATTCCCTCTTTGGGGGATCTGGTGCGACAAGTGGCGCGGCTTGGTGCGGGCCTTGGCGCTGCCTTTGCGGCCATGGTGGCCATGGTCTATCTCGCCGGTTTTGAACAGACAGTACCTCGACACTTCCTGCTTGCGTGGGTGGCGTGTGCCTTTGGTGCAATGGCAATCATGCGCGTTGGCTTGTCGTGGCAGATCAACCGCTGGTCCGCAGCTGGCCGCCTGACGCGCCGTGCCGTGATAGTCGGTGGTGGCAGGCCCGCTGAAGAACTGATCAAGCAACTACGCCGCTCCAGAAGCGCCAGTATCCAGATTTGCGGCGTTTTCGATGACCGATCCAAGGATCGTTCCGAGAATCCTGCTGACCGATACCGGGTTTTGGGCACATTCGAGGAAATGGCAGACTTCTGCCGCTCCGAGAGCATTGATCTGATCATCGTCACACTGCCCTCGACAGCGGAGGAGCGTATCCTGCATCTGATGAAGAAACTCTGGGTGCTGCCGATCGATGTCCGCATCAACGCCCATCAGAGCAAGCTGCGCCTGCGACCCAGAGCTTACAGCTATATCGGCGATATCCCGTTTCTGGCGGTTTTTGATAAACCTCTTTCCGATTGGGGCTGGGCGATCAAGGAAGTGGAAGACCGCGTCATCGCAGCCATCGCCCTTGTCCTGCTCTCGCCGGTCATGCTGGCCGTCGCCATTGCCGTGAAGCGTACATCCAAGGGGCCTGTTCTCTTCAAGCAGAAACGCCACGGTTTCAACAACCAGCTTGTCGAAGTCTACAAGTTCCGGTCCATGTATACCGACATGTGTGATGCTGATGCCGTTAAACAGGTCACCAAGATTGACCCTCGCGTTACCCCCGTTGGTCGTTTTATCCGCAAGACTTCGCTGGATGAGCTTCCGCAACTATTCAATGTGCTGAAAGGCGAATTGTCGCTGGTTGGCCCACGCCCGCACGCCACGCAAGCCAAGGCTGGAGACCGTATCTACAACGATGTTGTGGATGGCTACTACGCCCGCCACCGCATGAAACCGGGAATCACGGGCCTTGCCCAGATCAACGGCTGGCGCGGCGAAACCGACACGGAAGAGAAAATCCAGCGCCGTGTGGAGTTTGATATCCAGTATATCGACAACTGGTCAATCTGGATGGACCTTTACATCCTGGCGATGACACCCGTATCGCTGCTCAACACCAAAAACGCGTACTGACGAATCGGCCAATTGCGAATTGCATTTTTACGCCGGCATGCCTACCCAATCGGCAGCCGGAGATTCCCATGCCATCTGCTGTCCGTGATCGTCTTATTGTAGCGCTTGATGTGCCTGATATTGCTCAAGCCGAAGCGCTCGTCTTGCGATTGGGCGATGGTGTCTCCTTCTACAAGATAGGTATGGAACTGGCCTATACTGGCGGGATAGCCTACGGTGAGCGCTTGATTGCACAGGGCAAGAAGGTGTTCTTCGACCTTAAGTTGCACGATATTCCCCACACCGTGGAGCGTGCCACAGCCCAGATTGCGGCAACAGGGGCCACCTTCATGACAGTCCATGCCTATCCGCAAACGCTGGTGGCTGCCGTTGCCGGTGCTGGCAGTTCTTCCCTCGGCATCCTTGGCGTCAGCGTCTTGACGTCAATGAGCGACGACGATGCCGCCCGGGCAGGCTACGGTCTTGGTGTGACCGATCTTGTAAGACGGCGGGCCAGGCAGGCACAGGAGGCGCACGCGACCGGGCTGATCTGCTCTCCTCTGGAGATCGCAGCGGTGCGCGAGACGGTCGGCCACGGCCTGAAAATCATCACGCCCGGTGTGCGCCCGGCGGGAGCCGCTTTGGGCGACCAGAAACGGGTTATGACGCCGGGAGAAGCGATCAGAGCTGGCGCGGATCATCTCGTGGTTGGCCGTCCGATCACACAAAGCCCTGATCCAGTTGCTGCAGCCAAGGCCATTCTCGCGGAGATTGCTGCTGCAGCCTGATGTCGATTACTTCGCCCGCGCTCGCTCGATGGCCTCGACGATCAGTCTTTGCGCCTCTTCAGCATCACCCCAACCCAGCAGTTTGACCCATTTTCCCGGCTCCAGATCTTTGTAGTGCACGAAGAAATGCTCGATCTGCTTCCAGGTGATCTCTGGCAATTGTGTGTAGTTCTTCACATGATCGTAGCGCGCCGTGAGCTTGGCGGAGGGAACAGCGATGATCTTCTCGTCTCCCCCCCCATCATCCTCCATGCGCAGCACGCCTATGGGGCGCACATTGATGATGGCACCGGGAATGATCGGTCGGGTATTGGCCACCAGAACATCGATCGGATCACCGTCATCCGACAATGTATGGGGCACGAAACCGTAGTTCCCGGGATAGCGCATCGGGGTGTAGAGAAACCTGTCGACAACCAGCGCGCCCGATTCCTTATCCATCTCGTATTTGATTGGCTCACCGCCAATCGGTACCTCGATCACCACATTGATGTCTTGAGGCGGGTTCTTGCCGATAGCGATTGCATCAAGACGCATGAGAGGCTCCAGAGTTGGTCATACTGTGATAGTGCCAAATGCGCCCCTTTCTCAAGCGCGTCAAAAGTCTTGTTCCACGGATTTTGTGCAATCACGTTATGTCACTGATGCGCTGCTGCTCTTCAACAGCCGCGTTTAACTCCCCGCCAGCGATAAAAATCACCGCCAGAAAATACAGGAACACCAGTGCCATCATCGGGGCGGCAAAACCGGCATACGTGGAAGCATAAGTTGAAAACCTGGCTAGATAAGCCCCGAAGGTGATCGCCGCCGCCAGCCAGCAGACGAGTGTCATGACGATGCCGGGCAGGATGCTCAGCACGGTGCGCTTTCCAGCGGGCAGCCAGACATGGGCAACGATCAGGCCCGAGAGCAGGATCGACGAGGTGGCACCGTAGCGCGTGATGTCATAACGGCTGGCAAAAACATCGAATTCCGGCACCCAGATGGATGTGGCGGCTATGGCGGCTGGTGCCAGAACCACCAGAAAGCCCAGCGCCAGCAATCCCGCAGCACCAATCAGCACGAAGATGATGGATTGCAGCCGCGTAAGCATCCAGGAGCGGGTTTCCTCGACACCGTAGGCACGGTTGAGCCCAACGCGCAGGCTTTCCACCCCTGACGATGAAAACCAGATAGCCAGCGCACCACCAATTGTGAGGAGATCACGTCGCTGGCCCGTGAGGACATTGCGTACCTCCGTGGAAATCGGGCTGGAGACCGCTTCTGGCAATGCATCAATAAGAATGCGGACTACGGCATCCGCCAGTTCCTTTGTGCCGAAGAAAGAGCCGAGCGCCGTGACAAAGATCAGGAATGGAAACAGGGCCAACAGGATGGACAGCGCGATATGGCTGGCAAGGGCCCAGCCATCATGGCGGTAAAGACCGTCATAAATTCTGTAGAGAATACGCCATGTCTGCTTGATACGCGAAACGATCATGATCGCATAGATAGTGGTGGCTGGAGCATTTGAAAATGGCCCCCTTCACATTCGGGTCGAGCGCGCTTAGGCTGTTCTGGCAGTATATAAACAGAATATCAATGTAGGCTGCAAACCGGGGGGAAATCACCATGACAGTCTCAAGAATTTCACGCCGCTCGTTCGTATCCGCGGCCGGGGCGGGCGCGGTTGGTCTAGCGGCGCCATCCGTTTTGCGCGCGCAAGGTTCTTGGCCCACAGGCCGCCAGATAAAGATTGTCGTACCCTTTCCGCCAGCAGGTGCAACCGATGTCCTCGGCCGTCTGATGGCCGAGCGGTTTGGTGAATTCTGGGGAGCCCGGGTCATCATCGAAAACAAGCCTGGCGCCGGCGGCAATATCGGTGCGGACCAGGTCGCCAAGGCTACACCGGACGGCGACACTATCCTTATCGCCTCGTTCGGCATGGCGGCTAATCCTGCTCTCTTCTCTGCGATGACCTATGATCCGATCAAGGATTTTGAACCCGCGACGCTGATCGCCATGGTGCCCAATATCCTGGTCGCGGGAAAGCATGTGCCTTACAACAGCGTGCAGGAGTTTGTAGCCTACGCCAAGGCAAACCCCGGAAAAGTGACCTATGCTTCGTCGGGAATCGGCACTTCCGTGCATCTGGCGGGCGAGATATTCCAAAAGCTCGTCGGAACCAAGATGCAGCATGTGCCCTATCGGGGAGCGGCGCTGGCTGTGCAGGATATTCTCGCTGGCCAGGTTGACGTTATCTTTGACAATATCACCTCAACATTGCCGCAAGTTCGGGCCGGCACGCTCAAAGGCCTTGGCATCACGACCGCCAAACGCTCTGCCCATGCGCCTGACCTGCAACCGATCGCGGAGGTTGTTCCGGGCTATGACGTGACGTCGTGGTTCGGCTTCTTTGTACCCAAAGGCACGCCGCGCTCCATTATTGACCGCATCAACGCTGATACGAAACGCGCACTCGCGGATGAAGGCACCAGGTCGAAACTGGCCGCATTGGGCGGCGAAGCCGTGGGCAGCACGCCAGAGGAGCTCGGTGCCTTTCTCAGAAGCGAAACCGATAAATGGGGCAAGTTGATCAACGAGCTGGGCATCAAGGCCAATTGAATTCATGTCACGCGCACTCAATATCCTCTCGATCCAGTCGCATGTCGCCTATGGCCATGTCGGCAATGCCTCCGCCGTATTTCCTATGCAGCGGTTGGGCGTCGAGGTCTGGCCTATCCACACCGTGCAGTTTTCCAACCATCCGGGCTACGGCGAATGGAAAGGCCGGGTGTTTGATGGCCAGATGATCGATGAGCTGGTGGACGGCATTGCAGCACGGGGTGTTCTGCCCTCCTGTGATGGCGTTCTGACGGGCTACATCGGGTCCGCCGATATCGGGCATGCCATCCTGACCGCCGTGGCCCGAGTCAAAGCCGCTTCACCCGCCGCAGCCTATTGCTGTGATCCGGTTATCGGCGACGTGGGGCGCGGCATTTATGTGCGCTCAGGCGTCGCAGAATTTCTCAAGGCGAAGGCCATTCCGGTGGCGGATATCATCACGCCCAACCAGTTCGAACTGGATTATCTCTGGGGGCGCAGCATCACCACGATGGATGATGCAAAAGCCGCAGTGAAAGCCATTCACAAGATGGGCCCCAAAGTCATCATGGTGACATCACTTGTCACCACCGAAACCCCGTCCAATGCCATCGACATGCTGGCCTCCGATGGAGAATCGATGTGGATGCTGCGCTCCCCCCTGCTGGATGTCAGCGTAAACGGGGCCGGGGATGCCATTGCCGCCACATTCTTTGTCCACTGGTTGCGGACAGGATCAGCCGCTGAATCGATGAGTCTTGCTGCTTCATCCATCTATGGTGTGCTGCAACGGACAGCCGCCGATCAATCACGCGAACTTATGACCATTGCCGCACAGCAGGAGTTCGTGCAACCAAGCACCATCCTGAAACCGCAGCGTGTTTGAAATTTTGCATTGTCAGTTTGCTCTGCCCGGTGCTGGCTGAAACTTTAGTCTCTTGCAGCTTCGTGCTTGCGGGGTTATCTGACGCCCATGCCAGTGCGTGTCCAGGAAGCCATCGAAGCCTTTGCCCGTGGGGAAGTTGTCGTCGTTACCGACGATGATGACCGCGAGGGAGAGGGCGATCTGATCGTCGCCGCCGTCCATTGCACGGCGGAAAAGATGGCCTTCATTGTCCGCCACACATCCGGCATTGTTTGCGCACCGATCACCCAGGAGGAGGCCCGTCGCCTCCGGCTTGACCCAATGGTGGCGCATAACGATTCAAACCATACTACCGCCTTCACCGTTTCTGTTGATTATAAACCGGGAATGACAACAGGTATCTCGGCAGAGGAGCGCACTGCTACCTGCCGGGGCTTGGCAAATCCCAATGCTGGTGCCAGCGATTTTGCCCGCCCCGGCCACATCTTTCCCCTGATTGCCAGGGATGGCGGCGTATTGATGCGTTCAGGCCATACCGAAGCGGCGGTTGATCTCTGCCGCATGGCTAACCTGCCGCCGGTTGGCGTGATCTGCGAACTGGTCAATGATGACGGTACGGTGACCAAGGGCAGGCAGGTCGCTGACTTTGCGGCTAAACACAATCTCCGGCATGTAACGATTGCGGACATGATAACCTGGCGTCAGGCGCGCGAAAAACTGGTGGAGCGTGTCAGCGCCTTCACTGTGGACAGTCCCATCGGCCCCCTTCAGGGATATGCCTATCGCACACCGTTTGACCCGGATCATCACCTGGCCTTCGTCTACGGCGGCATTGGTAACGGTGAATCGATTCTCGCACGCTTTCACAAGCCCAATATCATGCAGGATATTTTCCAGGCTCCCGCGAGCATCGGCAAAACGCTTGAGCGCTTCAAGACCGAGGGCAAGGGTGTGATTGTCTATCTGCGCGATGGCACAGCTGGCGTTCCGCTTACGCCACTGGCATCCGGCTCCTCCACCGATGATGTGCGCAACGAGCGGTGGCGTGAGGTGGGCGTGGGTGCGCAGATCCTGCGTGATCTGGGCGTCCGCTCCATTCGCAATCTCTCCTCCAGCAACCGCTCCTTTCCCGGCCTGTCGGGCTTTGGCATCGAGATTACCGGCACGGAGACGCTGGAGTGAGACACTGGACGGCGACGCCGTTCGTCGATCCGGCAATCGACCGTCAGTTCATGCAGGAAGCGCTTGCTCTGGGCCGGGCAAATCTGGGGCGTACGTGGCCCAATCCATCTGTTGGAGCCATCGTAGTCAAGGAGGGTGTGATTGTCGGCCGTGGCACCACCCAGCCCGGAGGACGCCCGCATGCCGAGGCTGTGGCGCTGGCTGAAGCTGGTCTGAAAGCTGTTGGTGCCACGCTCTATGTGACGCTCGAGCCTTGCTCGCACCGGTCAGTGCGCGGTGGAACGCCCTGCCTTGAGCACACACTGCTTGCGGGCATTCGACGGGTCGTGTCGGCGATGGACGACCCCAATCCCCATATCAGCGGTATCGGCCATGCCCTGTTGCGCAGCGCCGGTGTGCAGGTAAGCACCGATGTGATGCGCGACGATGCACGGCGCGCGCATCGCGGACATATCCTGCGTGTACAGCAGGGACGCCCCATGGTGACGCTGAAACTGGCACAGACAGCCGATGGTTACTGCGCGCCACCAGGTGGTGGCCGATTGCAGATAAGCGGTGACGAGGCAATGCACGCGGTGTTTATGCTGAGGGCCTGCCACGAGGCTATCATGGTGGGCGTTGGCACAGTGTTGTCTGATGATCCGCAACTGACAGTGCGCATTCCCGGACTCGAGAGCCGCTCACCCATCCGGATCATTCTCGACAGCCACTTGCGCACACCCTTGACGTCAAAACTGGCGCTGACAGCACGGCACATTCCAGTCTGGATCATTACGCTTGTCGATGCCCCCGCCGCACGGGAACTGGCCTTGTGCGAGATGGGCGTGGAGGTCATGCGGGTCGGCGCTGACTCCACCGGCAGGCTTGATCTTGCCGCTGCCCTGACATTGCTGGGGATGCGCGGTATCACCCGTATTTTTTCTGAAGGCGGGCCGACAATCGGCGAGGCCCTTGCAGCGCTTGGCCTGGCTGATACCGTGATTGTTTCGACTGCTGACAAGCCGCTTGGCGCGCAAGGCACTGTGGCGCTGCGGCCAGTGTTTGCAGCCCGACTTGCAGATAAGTCGGTCTATCAGACTATTGCAACAGAACGGTTTGGCACCGATGTATTGGCGACCTACGAAAGGGTGACATGAGATGTTCACGGGTCTCGTCAGCGATGTTGGTACAATTGTGCAGGCCGAAGGCGATGCAAAGACACTGCGCCGCTACGTGATCGACAGTGCCTATCGCGCCGACAGCATTGCAATTGGCGCATCCATTGCCTGCGCGGGCATCTGCCTGACAGCGGTTGCTCTGCAAGAGCTTGACAATAACAAAAGCCGCTTCACGGTGGAAGCGGCAGCCGAAACACTGGACCGAACCTTGGCGGGACAATGGCAGACGGGCACAAGGCTCAATCTCGAGCGCTCGCTTCGCGTAGGGGATGAACTGGGCGGCCATCTCGTCACAGGCCATGTCGATGGTATCGCCACGCTTGTTGCTCGCGAGGCTGTTACGGATGCATCCGGTCCGTGGGGACCCACTGCGAAGTTCACCCTTCGTGTGCCCGCAAATCTTGCAGGCTTCATCGCCGAAAAGGGGTCAGTCTGCCTCGACGGCGTGTCATTGACCGTCAACAGTGTTGAAGACGATATCTTTTCCGTGTTGCTGATCCCGCACACACTGGCTGTCACGACATTCGGCGAACGACATGCCGGCGCTAAGGTTCACCTTGAGGTTGATCTTATGGCCCGCTACGCCAGACGCCTCATGCAGGCGGGTGCCTTGAGCACAAGCATTTAAACCTGCTGCAAAACTGCAACGCCCCGTCGCGCATTCACGCCCTTCTTTTGATTGAAATTGGTAAGATTTGACGGCCTAAAAGCCTTCAGTCTGAAGTTTCGTTGCGTCAGTTCAATACTCTTTTCCTCTCGAAGGAAAACAGACTTGCTGTTCACTCATTCGCGCAAGGTCACCATGTCCATCGCACTCAACTCCAAGATAACTGCGGTTTCACGACCAGCCACTGACGCAGCTGAAACCGCTGAGCTGCTCAGCATCGGCGAGATGGCCAGGAGGCATAACACCACGCTGAGAACCCTGCGCTTCTATGAAGCACGCGGGCTGCTGAAGCCTTTCCGCTCAGGCATGTATCGCTACTACGATGCCAAGGCCGACCGGCGCTTTCAACTGATCGAGAAGGCCCAGCAACTCGGCTTCACGCTGTCGGAAATTTCCGTGATGCTGCGCGATTCCCCTGATGAGAATGAACTGCGATTCACATCTGACAAACTGCTTGACCAGATCGCTTTTCTGGAAGCGGAGCATATCAAGATCGACAAGATGCTGGGTGCCTTGCGGGTGCAGTATTACCTGCTGACTAACCCTGAGCCGGATGATCCTGAGTTGTGCGATCGTTGATCAGCCAAAGGCCAGCGGCAAACATCACGATCAGCACGATCAGGCCCATGCGCTGCGAGCCGGATACCTGCGTGACAATCGCTACAAGCAGCGGACCGGCAAAGCTCGTAACCTTGCCTGACAAGGCAAAAAGCCCGAAGTACTGACCAATGCTCCCTGAAGGAGCCAATCTCACCAGCAAAGACCGCGAGGCTGCCTGCAACGGACCTGCCACCAGCCCGAGCAGGAGGCCAAGGCCGATATACGCTTTCTCGGAAGCACCGTTGTAGAGGCCTGCACCGGGAACCGGTGGGACACAGGCGAACACAAACAGGATCGTGTCCTTCGTGGTGCCCATAATGCCCAGACAGGTGAAAAGCAGCACAACAAGGCTGCCGACAATCACCTTGCGGGAGCCGATACGGTCATCGAGCTTGCCGCCCAGCCACGCACCCAGCGTGCCCGTGACCGTGAGCAGGATGCCGAAGACGCCAATTTCGATGGTGCCCCAGCCAAAGGCTCCTGCGGCATAGATGCCCCCAAAGGCAAACAGGGCCACCAATGCATCGGCATAGATCATGTTGGCCAGCAGGAACCGCCCCAGCACCTTTTGCTGCCGCAGCGACAGGATCGTCAGGCGCAGGTGCGACAGACCCGATGTAACTGCTTGCGACACTGCCATGCGCTTTGGCCTGTCAGGCACAAACAGGAACATGGGCAGCACGAATACCAGAAACCAGATGGCCGATAATGGCCCGCTGGCGCGATCTCCGGCGCGGCTCGCGGCGTCCAAACCAAAGGCCGGGACCAGACCCAGCAGCGTTCTGCCTGTCTCGGGGCTGGCTGCCAGAAAGCCCAGCGTAAGGGCGAGACTGACCAGACCGCCGAGATAGCCCATAGCCCAGCCGGTACCAGACAAACGCCCTATCTTTTCGGGTGGCACCAGCGTTGGCATCATGGCGTTGTTGAAAACCGCGGCAAACTCCGCACCAATCAGGCCAATGACAAAGCCGCCCAGCGCAAAGGTGATTGCCCAGGGCGAACCGGGAACGGCAAACCAGAGCAACGCCGAACCCAATACAAGCAGGGCACCAAAAACGGCGATCCAGGGCTTTCTTGCACCCGCCTGATCGGCGATTGCGCCCAGCACGGGCGAGCCGATAGCGATGCACAATCCGGCAAGAGCCGTGGCATAGCCCCACATCGCCTGCCCTTCCGCCGGGTTATGCGCCAGAGCCGAGGCGAAGAACGGCGCAAAGACAAAGGTTGTCACCAACGTGAAGAAAGGCTGGCAGGCCCAGTCGAACATCAACCAGGCGGCAACAGCCCGGCGGGGTGGATAGGGTGTCAGACTCATCCCCGCGGCAGATCAGACAGGCTGCCCGCAGCCACGCTCAATTTGGCCAGTGAGGGCTGTCCTGCCAGCATCTCGTTCAGGATCTTGCCGGTACGCGCTAGATCGGCCTGCCGCAACGCGGACCACTGTTCGACCTGCACCTTCACAGAACCATTGCCGCCAGCCTGCGCCGCAACCTCGACAGCCAGTCGCCGCAAGGCACCGTCCAGCGTATCGCTGATACGCATAAGGGCCTGACGCTCGTAGGAATCAGCGGGCACAATGGCCTGGGAAAAGGCCCGCAGACGGGGGACGTCAAGATGCCTTGAGAGAGCATTGAGCAGATCAACCGCATCTGGCGGGGCAATGCCAGCCCGCTCAGCCACCAGTACGGCGTCGGGCACAGCGGCCAGTGCGTCCAGTCGCGCCATCTGGGCCGCAATATCCGCCGGAACGCCCTTGTCGAGCCACACTTGCGACGGTGATGCAACCTGCACTGCACCTACACCCGCATGAAAGCGCTGAACAAGAGCCGATAATCCTGGCGCAAAGTCGACATGGCGCATGAACCACATCATACGATTGACTGTGAACTGCTGCACGGCACCGTAAAGCGCGAGTTGCACAGCCCCACCAACCTTGGCATCCAGAGCATCGATGGCCGTGTTGAGGTCAAGCACGCCGAAGGCATCGCGTGTTAACGCATAGGCCCTTGCCACATCAGGCACGGACCGCCCTGTATCCTCAGCCAGGCGCACCGCCACAGACGGTCCGCCCCTGTTGATCACGGCATTGGCCAGACCGGTTGCGATGATCTCCCTGCGCAGGCGATGGCCGTCCACGGCATCGGGATAACCCACACGCACGCCATCGGGGAAATAGCGCTTCAACTCGATGGCAAAGTAGGGATCGTCAGGCACATCGCTGGCCAGTACATCGTCGTGGAAAGCCAGTTTGGCATAGGCGAGCAACACCGCAAGCTCTGGCCGGGTGAGCCCACGCCCCTGCCGCTCCAGTTGTTCGAGGGCAGCATCCTCAGGCAGATATTCAACCTTGCGGTCGAGCCGCCCGGCAGCCTCAAGCGCATGCATCAAGCGCCGCTCGTCAGCCACATCCGCCACCCCTTTGGCCTCGGTAAGGGAGAGCGCCAGTGATTGCAGATAGTTGTTGCGAAGCACCAGTCTGGCGACATCATCGGTCATGGAGGCCAGCAGCGGATTGCGTGTGTCATAGGTCAGGCGACCATCGGTCACCGGTGTCGAGAGCGCTATCTTTATATTCACCTCAACGTCGGAGGAATTCACACCAGCCGAGTTGTCGATGGCATCAGTGTTGAGCCGCACACCCGCACGCCCTGCCTCAATGCGCCCGCGCTGGGTCAGGCCAAGGTTGGCACCCTCCCCCACCACCGTGCAGCGAAGTTCAGAACCCGTGATGCGGATGGCATCATTGGCACGGTCGCCCGCATCAGCATCGGTTTCGCTGGAAGCCCTGATGTAGGTTCCGATTCCGCCAAACCAGAGCAGGTCCACATTCGCCTTAAGGATGAGATTCATCAGTTCCTGCGGGGTCGTTGTGTCTCCAGAAAGGCCAAGCAAGGCCTTCATCTCAGTTGAAACGGGGATTTCCTTGGCAGAACGCGGAAAAATACCGCCGCCTTTTGAGATCAGGCTCCTGTCATAATCCTGCCAGCTTGAACGCGGCAGGGCGAACATGCGCGCGCGTTCGGTGAAGGAGCCGGCGATATCGGGTGTCGGATCGATGAAAATATCGCGGTGGTCGAAGGCGGCAACCAGCTTGATCCTCTCTGACAGAAGCATGCCGTTGCCGAACACATCACCTGACATGTCACCCACACCGGCAACAGTGAAAGACGTTGACTGGATATCGATATCAATCTCGCGGAAATGGCGTTTGACGGCTTCCCAG
Organism: Hyphomicrobiales bacterium; assembly: GCA_031372765.1. Classification (GTDB taxonomy): domain Bacteria; phylum Pseudomonadota; class Alphaproteobacteria; order Rhizobiales; family Beijerinckiaceae; genus JADCCX01. Next base: position 15,360 of record JANMLW010000082.1, on the reverse strand, counting down.
GCACCGCGAGCCGTGATGCCCATCTTCTTGTGGTCGTAACCAACCGAGCCGCCTGAGGCGAAAGCATCCCCCAGCCAGTGGTGATGTGCTTCCGAAATGCCGTTGGCGGTATCGGAAAATGTCGCGGTTCCCTTGTCAGCAGCCACCACAAGATAGGCGTCATCTGCATCGTGACGCACTGTATCCGCGGGCGGTATCAGTTGCTCGCCCTTCAGATTGTCCGTGAGATGCAACAGCGTTGAAATAAAAATCTTGTAGGCTTCCGTTCCCTCGCCCAGCCATGCGGCACGGTCGGATGCGGGCGGCAGATGCTTGGGCACAAAGCCACCCTTTGCTCCCACGGGCACGATCACGGCGTTCTTCACCTGTTGCGCCTTCACCAGACCCAGCACTTCAGTGCGGAAATCCTGCGATCGGTCAGACCAGCGGATGCCGCCACGGGCGACCTTCCCAAAGCGCATGTGCACGCCTTCCACACGGGGTGAATGCAGGAAGATTTCAAACAGCGGCTTTGGCAATGGCAAACTGCTGATCCTGGCAGCATCGAACTTGAAGGCGATGACAGGCCGTGGCCTTCCGTCTGCACCAAGCTGATAGTAGCTTGTGCGAACAGCCGCCTGAATGAGGTTGCGGAAGAGACGCAGGATGCGGTCTTCATCCAGACTTTGGACAGACGACAAAAGCGCATCGATCTCGTTGGATATCGAGGTTTCATCTGCCGCGCGTTTTTTGTCAGCTCGCCGTGGATCAAACCGCGCCTCGAACAAGGCGACCAATGCCTTGGCCACACCGACATGCTTCTTCAGCGTATCGGCAATATAGTCCTGGCTGTAAGGCGCGCGTATCTGCTGCGCATAGCGGGACAATGTGCGCAGCATGGCCGCCTCGCGCCAGGCAAGTCCGGCCTCCAGGATCAGTGCGTTCAACCGGTCCGATTCCATCATGCCATGGAAAAGCGCCATCAGGGCCGCCTCGATGCGCGGATCAACCGCCTCGATATCCAGCGCACCACCTGCTGCCCGTTCCAGTGTCATGTCATGCAGCCAGACACGCCCATCTTCAGCAGCGCCAGGGGGCTCAATGCGGTAGGTCCGCTCACTGACAACCTTGAAGCCCAGCCCCTCCAGAAGCGGCACGCGCTCGGACAAGGTGACGGCCTCACCCAATGAAAAAACCTTGAGATTGGCGCGGTGCGGTTCCTCGCTGCGGCGGCGATAGAAATTCACCAGACGCTGACGGTCCGGGCCAAGACGATCGATGATCGCCATATCCTGAAGAGCCTGCTCCACAGGGAAAGCCTCACGGTAGGCCGCTCCAAATCCATCGGCATAAAGGCTGATCAGTTTATCTGCCCCACCTTTGGATACTGCAGCCTCGCGCAGATCATCGTTCCATGTGCGAACGATGTCGGCAACGCCGTCTTCCAGCACCTGCTGGTCGACAACGGGTGTTGCACCCTCATCACGCCCGATGATGAAATGGGTGCGGGCAAGCGGGCCATCAGGATAGGACGGATAGGCCGCCGACACGCGGCCCTTGTAGGTGTCCGCCAGCCAGACGCCCAGCTTGCGGCGCACTTCGCTGTCGTACCTGTCCTTGGGCACATACACCAGTATGGACACGAACCGGTCGAACCGGTCCACCCGTGGCAGGGCACGCAGACGGGGACGATCCGCCAGCGCCAGAATATCCATGGCAAAGCGCTCCAGCTTTTCCGGTGCTATCTGGAAAAGCTCATCACGCGGATAGCTTTCCATGACCTCGCGCAGGAGGCGGGCAGAATGGCTGCCTTCAGGATAACCGGCCTTGTCCAGCACATGATCCACCTTGCGGCGGATATAGGGAATGGTGCCGACGGGGTCGGAATAGGCTGCACCCGTCAACAGCCCGACAACGCGCAACTCGCCCGATACATCACCCTTGCTGTCGAACAGTTTCACACCGACATAATCCATATGCACCCGCCGGTGGACGAGCGATTTCACATTGGCCTTGGTGATGATGAGCGCCTGCGGCTCACTCAGGAAGGCCTTTATCTCGGGCGTCATCACCAGGGCGTTTCGCCCCCGGCGCAGCACATTCACCTCTGGGTTGCGCAGGATGCCAAGACCAGACTCATTGACTGCCTCCGGCACCATATCCTTGCTTGAAAGGCTGTATTCGCGCATGCCCAACATGGTCATGTGGTCGGCTGATATCCAGTCGAGGAAAGCCAGCGCCTCTTCCATTTCGGCCATCGGTAACCGCAGGGCGGACTGGCGGTAGGATACGGCGGCTGCCTTCAGGCGCTTGCGCATGGCGGCGAGATCGGCCGCTGCATCATGCACATGGGTATAAACCTCGGCGAGAGCGCTTTTCAGCTCACCCGCCTCGGTAGGAGAAAGGCGTGGCAGATGGATGTGGATGTAGCTTTCACGATCTCCTTCATCCTCAGGATTGGCCAGGGCAGCTGGCCTCTCGAGTTTGCCTGATTGATCCCGTTTGACGCTCAGGATCGGGTGGGCGACAAGACGCGGCAGCAGGCGGCGTTCCTGCAACTCCTGCAGGGTTGAATCCAGCAGAAAACGACGGTCATCGTTGATCGCCTCAAGCACATGCGTATCAGCCAGGCCAAATGCCGAACCATCGATGATATCGATGTGAGGGCCTGTCTTTGTCCGGCGTTCCAGTTGCGCTTGGGCGTGTGCTGCAAGAGAAATGCGAACCGCAGGCGAGAGGCGGGCCAGATCTTCCTCCGCAACCCGATCAAACAGGACAGCGTCAAATCCGGTTGCGCCGTGTGTTGCCTCTGACATCAAACTCTCCCCAGCATGCAACTATCGTCTAACAGCAGCAAAGCAGACATCACAGCCAGAAAATGTGCATGTTTTACGAAAAATATGCTTTGGTCGCATGGAAAATACATTTGTGAGGATGGAAAATGAAAAAAAACGATCAACCAGCCAAGATTTCGCCATCAGAGACAGATTCTTTGAGAGCAACAATGGCCCTTGATCTGCCACAGGCAGAGCTCAGCCCGGCCATGCAGACCTATTTCCAGAAGTGCCGCGACAAGATCGGCTATGTGCCCAATGTGCTGCTGGCCTACAGCCATGACAATGCCAAGCTGGAGGCTTTTGCGACCTTCTACAACGACCTCATGCTGGCACCTTCTGGCCTGTCAAAGCTGGAGCGCGAAATGATCGCCGTTGTGGTTTCCACCGAAAACCGCTGCTTTTATTGCCTGACCGCCCACGGCGCGGCTGTTCGTAAGCTTTCAGGCAAGCCGGAACTGGGCGAGGCTCTGGTGATGAACTACCGCGCCGCTGACCTGACCAGGCGCGAGCGTGCCATGCTGGATTTTGCGGTCCTGATGACGAAGGCATCCCACAGCATAGAGGAGAAGGACCGGCAGACCTTGCGCGATGCCGGATTTGGTGAGCGCGATATCTGGGACATCGCCGCTGTCGCCAGCTTCTACAACATGTCTAACCGCATGGCCTCGGCGGTGGATATGCGGCCCAACAGCCAGTATCACGCTCAGGCGCGTTAGGGCGTGTTACGCCCACGTTCGGCAATCCAGATGCCGCCAAGCACGAGACACAGGGCAACGGCATGATAAAGGTAAAATTTCTCGCCCAAGATCAGAACCGCCAGCAAGGGTCCAAACACCGGCACAAGATTGAGGAATACCCCCGCCCGGGTGGGGCCAATCAGCTGGACACCGCGCATGAACATCAATTGTGACACAAGCGAGGGACCAAGAGCGATAAACAGGATAAGCAACCATCCCTGAGGGGTTGGCCAGAGCGCCTGCCCCAGCATAACCTCGGCTATGGCCGGCGGAATGGAGGTTATGGCCGCGGCGCCGGCCATGAAGGCAAAGAAACCGAGGGCTGAAACCGCAGGACGCTGGCGCAAGCCAACGGTATATCCCGCATAGAGGATGGCCGCGATCAGGATCAGAACATCTCCATGGTTGAAACTGAACGTTGCCAAAGTCTGCAAATCGCCACCTGTTGCAATCACGCCCACGCCAAGCAGGGTCAGGATGGCTCCGACCCACTGGATGACCGTCGGCTTTTCACGATAGGCGATGATGCCTGCCACGATCACCATGACCGGCATCGATCCTTGCAGGATCGCGATGTTGATCGCGGTCGTATGGTGGCCTGCTGCGTAGAAAAGGCAATTGAAGGCGGTATATCCCAACGCACCCATGACAAAGACATAGGGTAGACGCGTCTTCAGGATTGGCCAGTCCTGCCTTATGGCATCGCGCGCAATGACAGCCAGCACACTGCAAGCCACCAGCCAGCGCAGGAACACCAGTGTCATGGGTGAGAGATGTCCGACAGCCAGGGGGGAAGCCACCGCGTTGGCGCCCCACAGCAGCGTCGTCAGGACCAGCATGAGGTAAGCGCTGCCCGTCATGCGCTGCCATAATCCCGGCGTCGGTTGCTCCAAGACAATACTCCAGACCGGTTCCAAGAATGCTGATATGGCGTGATGCCAATACCCATGCTACAGCCGCGCGTGTTTTGGAAGTTATTTGCTGACGGGATGACACGTGACGGCTGGGCTTAAGTTTCTGGTGGTTGATGGCAATCCGCGTGAGCGCCGCGATATCCATGCAAGGGAGTTTGGTGCCACGCCAGGTGTTGCCTATGGCGAGACGCTTATGTCACTCGCACCGGAAGGCAGCCTGTACGACATCTGCCTTCCCGCCGATGACGGCGCCAACCTGCCGACGGGAACAGGGCTTGGTGACTATGACGGTATCGCCCTGACGGGTTCATCCCTGCATCTGTGGAACCGCGAGGCTGCTGTCGAGCGTCAGATCGCACTGGCACGCGCCATTTTCGCCAGCCGCACCGCCTTTTTTGGCTCGTGCTGGGGGGTGCAGATGGCCTGCGTGGCGGCAGGCGGCGATGTGCGGAAAAACCCGCTTGGACGCGAAATCGGTTTTGCCCGCAACATCGCGCCAACCGAAGCAGGACGAAGCCATCCCCTGCTGGCGGGCCGTCCCGCCGCCTATGATGCGCCAGCCATCCATCTTGATATCATCACCCTGCCTTCAGCCGATTGCACGGTGCTTGCCAGCAACACCCTGACGCCGGTTCAGGCTGCTGAAATCCGCCATGAGGGCGGCACGTTCTGGGGCATTCAGTATCATCCGGAATTCTCGTTGCTTGAGATGGCAACCATCATGAAGAGGCTTGCCGGTCTGATGGTCACGGAAGGGTTCGTCAGGGATGTTGCGGCGGCGACCGCCTACACAGATGACATGATCAGTCTGCACCATGATCGAAAGCGCCAGGATCTTACCCAGAGCGGAAATCTTGCTCAGGGCGAAAATCTTGCTCGGCGCAGTAGTCTTGCCTGGCAAATGGGGCTTGATGATGAAGTGCTTGATGACCACAAGCGCCTGACGGAAATCCGCAACTGGATTGTATCGCAGGTTCAGCCACTGGCCTCGCAGCGCAACCGGATGTGATGATCAGGCTGCCAGCCGCACGACACGATCCTCTGTCGCCGTGACAAATGTACCTATCTTCTGCATTGTCGGCCTGTCACCCAGCAGCGGCGCATGGCCTTCACCCACCACTGTGTAGACCTCGCAAAGCGGATGGCGTTGCTGCATTTCTAACTGAGTTTCCATTGAAAACAGATCAGAATGTTCACCCCGGATGGAAAGGACCGGCACGTCCTTCAAGCCTTCAAACAGCGGCCAGACGGTTGGCAGCGGCTTTTCCAGATCATAGGCCAGCAGCGACTTCATCAGGCTGATGTCATAGTCCGGCACCAACCCGCGCTCGGTCTGTTTGAAACTGCGGCGCGCAAAGATATCCCATTCCGCATCGGACAGCCGTGTGAAATGCTGGCTGGCCACGCGCTTCAGAATCTGCACGGCTTCCGTGTAGTCTCTCGGTTGCGGCAGTTTGCCGACATAGCTCTTGATGCGAGCCAATCCCTTGCCATCAATCACCGGGCCAATATCGTTGAGTACCACGCCCTTGATGCAGCCAGGACGAACAGCGGACAGCGCCATGGCAATAAGGCCACCCCGCGAAGTGCCGATGAAAATGGCCTCGTGAATGCCTGCCGCCGTCAGCACATCCTGAACGTCCTGCAACTCGACAGGAATGTCGTAGTTGGCATGGTTTGAATCATAGTCGGACCGGCCACGGCCACGGTAATCGAGCGCCATCACCTGCCGAGGCCTGCTCCGGTGCGTTGCCAGCGATGTTGCGATCTCGTGAAAGTCAGCCGAGGACCGTGTCAGACCGGCGAGACAGACAACAGGGAGCCGATCCCGATGCTGCGCCCCGTAATGACGGGAATGCAGGCGGAGCCCGTCCTGACTTGTTGACCAGAAGCTGCTCCAGACCTCGCCTTCGCCTGGCTGCAAGGTGGTTGGTGTCATGCGTTCATCCTCCGCAAGCTGTTCCTTACCCCGCCTCGAAGTATTCCTGAAGCGGCTTCACGGTCAGATCACCGTCCAGATAGGCCTTGATACCCTCTGTTGCAGCAATCGAGCCTGCGAGTGTTGTGTAATACGGTGTCTTCTGCAACAGGGCAGCACGCCGCAATGACCGGCTGTCAGAAAGCGCCTGCGCCCCATGCGTGGTGTTGAATACCAGATGGATTTCGCCATTCTTGATGGCATCGACGATATGGGGACGCCCCTCCGAAACCTTGTTGATCCGCTGCGACGGCACGCCTTTTTCCTCAAGGTAGCGTTGCGTGCCACCCGTCGCTGTTACCTTGAACCCGAGTTCAAGGAGCATGCGGATAGAGGGCAGCAACCTGTCCTTGTCGTCATTCTTGACCGAGACAAACACCTTTCCCGAGGTGGGAACCTTGGCACCGGCACCGAGCTGGCTTTTGGCGAAAGCCACGCCGAAGGAAAGATCAAGACCGATGACTTCCCCCGTGGAGCGCATTTCCGGCCCCAGGATTGTGTCCACACCCTGAAAACGTGCGAACGGGAAAACAGACTCCTTGACGCCTACATGCTTGAGCACCTTGGGCTTCAGATTGAAGTCAGCCAGTTTTTCCCCCGCCATGATGCGGGCGGCAATCTTGGCAAAGGGCTCACCCACAACCTTGGCGACAAAGGGCACGGTCCGTGATGCTCTCGGGTTCACTTCAAGCACATAGATCACGCCGTCCTGGATGGCATACTGCACGTTCATCAGCCCTACGACCTCAAGCGCCAGCGCCATGGCCTTTGTCTGGCGCTCCAGCTCAGCCAGTGTCTCTGCTGACAGTGAGCGGGGGGGCAACGAACAGGCGGAATCGCCCGAGTGGATGCCAGCCTCCTCGATATGCTCCATGATGCCAGCGATGAACGCAGTCTTGCCATCCGCCAGACAGTCCACATCCACTTCGATGGCGTCAGACAGATAACGGTCAAACAGGATCGGGTTGGTGCCCAGCAACGTGTTGATCTGCCCGGTCTTGTCATTGGGGTAACGCGCCTTGATCTCGGAGGTTACCAGGCTTGGGAGTGTTCCCAGCAGGTAGTTATCAAACTCCTCCTGATCGCGGATAATCGCCATGGCGCGACCGCCCAGCACATACGAAGGCCGCACCACGAACGGAAAGCCGAGATCGCTGGCCACAAGTCGGGATTGCTCCACCGAATAGGCAATGCCGTTCTTGGGTTGCTTGAGTTGCAGCTTGTCAAGCAGCCGCTTGAAGCGGTCCCGGTCCTCGGCGTGGTCGATGGCATCAGGTGATGTTCCCAGAATGGGAACGTTGGCCGCTTCCAGCGCCTTGGCCAGTTTCAGCGGTGTCTGTCCGCCAAACTGCACGATGACACCATGGAACGTGCCATTCGACATTTCCTTGTCGATGATTTCCAAAACATCTTCCGTCGTGAGCGGCTCGAAATACAACCGGTCCGATGTATCATAGTCAGTGGAGACGGTTTCGGGATTGCAGTTGACCATGATTGTTTCATAGCCCGCCTCTGTCAGGGCGTAGCAGGCGTGGCAGCAGCAATAATCGAACTCGATGCCCTGCCCGATGCGGTTGGGACCGCCGCCCAGGATCATCACCTTCTTGCGGTCTGTCGGCAGTGCCTCATCGGCCAGCTTGCCCGCAAACGGTGGCTGATAGGTCGAGTACATATAGGCTGTGGGCGTGGCAAACTCGGCTGCACAGGTGTCAATACGCTTGTAAACCGGGCGGACATCAAGCGCATGGCGGATCTTGCGTACCTCATTCTCGCTCTTGTTGACCAGAGCGGACAGGCGCGAGTCTGAGAAGCCGGCTGCTTTCAACTGGCGAAATGCGCCGGGAGACTGGGGCAGGCCGTGGGCTTTGACCTTGTTTTCCAGATCAATGATGCCCTTGAGCTGCGCGATGAACCAAGGATCGATCTTGCAGAACTGATGCACTTCCTCCGGGCTGACACCCATGCGCAGGGCCTGACCGACCTTAAGCAGACGGTCCTGTGTTGGCGTACCGATGGCAGCCCTCAAGGCGTTGCGGTCATCGCCACGGCCCAGGCCATCGATCTCGATTTCATCAAGGCCGGTCAGTCCGGTTTCCAGCGACCGCAGGGCTTTCTGCAAGGATTCCTGGAACGTCCGGCCGATGGCCATGGCTTCCCCTACTGACTTCATCGATGTGGTCAGAACGGGGTCAGCACCGGGAAACTTCTCGAAGGCGAAACGCGGTATCTTGGTCACCACATAGTCAATCGTCGGCTCGAAGGATGCAGGCGTGGCCCCGCCCGTGATATCGTTGGCGATCTCATCCATGGTGTAGCCGACAGCGAGCTTGGCCGCGACCTTGGCAATGGGAAACCCGGTTGCCTTGGAGGCCAGCGCCGAAGACCGCGAGACACGTGGATTCATCTCGATGACGATCATACGGCCATCAGCCGGGTTGACCGCAAACTGCACGTTGGAGCCACCGGTTTCCACGCCGATCTCGCGCAGGACAGCCAATGAGGCGTCCCGCATGATCTGGTATTCCTTGTCGGTCAGGGTAAGCGCCGGGGCAACAGTGATGGAATCGCCGGTATGCACACCCATAGGGTCCACATTCTCTATGGAACAGACAATGATGCAGTTATCCGCCTTGTCGCGCACAACCTCCATCTCGTATTCTTTCCATCCCAGTACGCTTTCCTCAATCAGGACGGTGTTGGTGGGCGAGGCATCAATGCCGCGTTCCACGATCTCGATGAATTCGGCCTTGTTGTAGGCAATGCCGCCCCCCGTGCCGCCCATGGTGAAGGATGGCCGGATGATGGTCGGCAGACCTACATGGTCAAGGGCCTTCAGGGCGTCAGCAAGATTGTTCACCTGTTCGGATTTCGGCGTATCAAGACCGATTTTTGTCATCGCGTCGCGGAAGCGCAACCGATCCTCTGCCTTGTCGATGGCATCAGCTGTCGCGCCGATCATCTCGATGCCGTATTTTTCCAGAACGCCCATCTGTTCCAGTGCCAGGGCACAGTTCAGCGCCGTCTGCCCCCCCATGGTCGGCAGCAGGGCAAAGACAGTGCCCGCTGGCACCTTGGGCTTTTCGCGCTCTATGATCTTGGCCACGACTTCCGGCGTGATAGGTTCGACATAGGTGGCGTCTGCCATTTCGGGATCGGTCATGATCGTGGCTGGATTGGAGTTCACCAGAACGACACGGTACCCCTCGGCCTTCAGGGTTTTCACGGCCTGTGTTCCGGAGTAATCAAACTCGCAGGCTTGTCCAATAATGATGGGACCAGCACCTATGATCAAAATCGTCGAAATATCGGTACGTTTGGGCATAGGATCACATGTCTTGCGCGGGTTCTAGCCGGTCGCGTGCTGCGACCGGCCCTGAACATGCTGAATTGAATGGCTAAGCGGTCGCTATAAACGGGGAAATCCCGCGGGGGAAGCGCAAAAGGGCGTTCAACCCTCAAGAAAAGCAGATGATCCCCGACAAAAAGCAGTCTATTCATGAACCCATGCAAGTGCCCGCATTGATCAGACAGGTGATTGCCTTCACGGGCGTTGGCGTGGTGGCAGCCTTCGTGCATTACGGGTTGCTCATCGGCTTTGTCGAACTGGCAGGCTGGCGACCTGTGCCAGCGACACTGGTGGGCTATGTCGGCGGCGGCGTGGTGTCATACTGGCTCAACCGTGCCTTGACCTATCAGAGTGATCGCCCGCATCATGAGGCTGGCTGGCGGTTTGCGGCAGTGGCAGCGATCGGCTTTTGCCTGACTTATGGCACCATGCATATTCTGGTCGACCGATGGCATGTGCCCTACATACCCGCCCAGCTGGCGACCACCGGTATCGTGCTTGTCTGGAGTTTCGTGGCACACAAACTATGGACATTCGCAGCGCGGTAAGGGCGAGTCGCCCTTTTTACAAAACAAGACAAAGTGTCGCCTCTGTTTCATTGCCCAAGAGGGTTGCACTGCCGCTTCTTCCCTGCTAGGCGACCTCCAATTCCATGAACAGGCGTCGGTTTCCGATGCGGATACCCGTCTGTCCAGACCTTTGGCTAGAGCTTGTTCGGCGATGCTTTCACGGATGCATACCGGTACGGCTTCCGACAGAGACGATGAGGGTGTTTCTTGGCTGACGATGTTTCCGCTTCTGGTCCTGTCGTATCCGGTATTGCCGGACGTTACGCGTCAGCCCTGTTTGAATTGGCCAGCGATGCCAAGCAAATACCTGCCATAGGCAAGGACCTTGCCCGTTTCGAGGCATTGATTGCTGGCAGTGCCGATCTTGAGCGTTTGGTCAAAAGCCCCTCTTTTACTGCCAGTGAACAGGTGAGTGCTGTTTCCGCTGTCATGGAAAAAGCCAAAATTGGCGGCCTGTCCGGTAACTTCATCAAGCTGGTCGCTTCCAAGCGTCGTCTTTTTGCGGTGCGCGATATGGTTTCGGCCTACAATACTCTGGCTGATGCAAAAGCCGGGATCGTCAAGGCAGAAGTCACTGTCGCTGAAAAACTGTCGGACAAGAACCGCAAGGCCGTAACCGAAGCACTCAAATCCGTGACGGGAAAATCTGTCAATATCACGGAAAAAGTGGATGCGTCGATTATCGGCGGCATCATCGTCAAAATGGGCTCTCGCATGGTCGACAGCTCCGTTCGCACAAAACTGAATTCTCTCAAAATTGCTATGAAAGAGGCTGGCTAATGGACATCCGCGCCGCTGAAATTTCCTCAATCCTGAAGGCCCAGATAAAGAACTTCGGGGATTCCGCCGAAGTGACCGAGGTTGGTCAGGTTCTCTCGGTCGGTGACGGTATCGCCCGCGTTTACGGCCTTGACAGTGTTCAGGCCGGTGAAATGGTCGAATTCGAGAACGGCACCAAGGGCATGGCCCTGAATCTTGAAACCGACAACGTCGGTATCGTGTTGTTCGGCTCGGACCGTGACATCAAGGAAGGCCAGACAGTCAAGCGCACCGGCGCGATTGTGGACGTTCCTGTCGGCAAGGAACTGCTGGGCCGCGTTGTTGACGCTCTGGGTAACCCCATTGATGGCAAGGGTCCGATCAAATCCAAGCTGCGTGCCCGTGTTGACGTGAAAGCACCTGGCATCATTCCCCGCAAGTCGGTGCATGAGCCAATGGCAACCGGCCTCAAGGCTATCGATGCCCTGATCCCGATCGGCCGTGGCCAGCGCGAACTGATCATCGGCGACCGCCAGACCGGCAAGACAGCCGTGGCGCTTGACACGATCCTGAACCAGAAGGCGCTAAACGAAGGCACCGACGAGAACCAGAAGCTGTATTGCGTCTATGTTGCCATCGGCCAGAAGCGTTCGACCGTTGCCCAGTTCGTCAAGGTTCTCGAAGAACGTGGTGCGCTTGAGTATTCCATCATCATCGCTGCCACCGCGTCCGATCCTGCCCCGATGCAGTTCCTGGCACCCTTTGCCGGCTGCACCATGGGTGAGTATTTCCGCGACAACGGCATGCACGCCGTGATCATCTACGACGATCTGTCGAAGCAGGCCGTGGCCTATCGCCAGATGTCGCTGCTGCTGCGCCGTCCGCCGGGCCGCGAAGCCTATCCTGGCGACGTGTTCTATCTTCACTCCCGCCTGCTTGAGCGTGCCGCCAAGATGGGTGATGCAGCCGGTAATGGTTCGTTGACAGCGCTGCCGATCATCGAGACACAGGCCAACGACGTTTCGGCCTATATCCCGACAAACGTGATCTCGATCACAGACGGCCAGATCTTTCTGGAAACAGACCTGTTCTATCAGGGTATCCGTCCGGCCGTGAACGTCGGCCTTTCGGTTTCCCGCGTCGGTTCCTCGGCCCAGACCAAGGCGACCAAGAAGGTCGCCGGCAAAATCAAGGGCGAGCTTGCCCAATACCGCGAAATGGCAGCCTTCGCGCAGTTCGGCTCGGACCTCGACGCCGTTACCCAGCGTCTTCTCAACCGTGGCGCACGCCTGACGGAACTGCTGAAGCAGCCTCAGTTCTCGCCGCTGAAGATGGAAGAGCAGTGCTGTGTCATCTGGGCCGGTACCAACGGCTATCTCGATGCACTGCCGGTTGCCAAGGTTCGTGGCTTTGAAGACGGCCTGCTGTCGCTTCTGCGCGGCAAGCATGTGGCCCTTCTCAACGCCATCCGTGATTCCAAGGACCTTTCCGATGCTTCAGCCAAGACTCTGAAGGAAGTTGTCGAAGGCTTCGCCAAATCATTTGCCTGATAGATAATTTCCCTGCCCGTACGGACGGGCGGGAAAAACAATAGACTTCTAGGATTGTCCCGATGGCATCATTGAAAGATCTGCGGACACGCATCGCTTCGGTGAAAGCAACGCAGAAGATCACCAAAGCCATGCAGATGGTGGCCGCTGCCAAGCTGCGCCGCGCGCAGATGGCGGCTGAATCCGCCCGCCCCTACGCTGAGCGGATGGACAAGGTCGTTTCCAACCTCGCTGGTGGCAATTCTTCCGGTGGCCAAAGCGGTGGCGAAAGCCATGTCCTGCTTTCGGGCAATGGCAAGGACCAGGTGCATCTTCTGGTGGTTTGCACCTCCGAGCGCGGCCTTTGCGGTGCTTTCAACTCGACCATTGTCCGCCTTGCCAAGGAGCGGATCAACCAGCTTCAGGCCGCAGGCAAGACGGTCAAGCTGTTCTGCGTCGGCAAGAAGGGCCTTGACCAACTCAAGCGCCAGTATGACAAGCTGATTGTCGAGCACATGGAATTCCGTGCCGTCAAGCAGATCAGCTTCAATGAGGCTGATCAGGTTGGCCGCCGCGTGCGCGAGATGTTTGACGCAGGCGAATTTGACGTGGCTACACTGTTCTATTCGCGCTTCAAATCCGTTATTTCGCAGATACCGACAGCAGCCCAGATCATACCCCTGCCCGTTTCCGGCGCAACAGCTGCTTCCGACATCTCCTACGAATATGAGCCGGAGCAGACAGACCTGCTTGCCGATATCCTGCCACGCAACATCTCTGTTCAGGTCTTCCGCGCCCTCCTCGAAAACGCCGCCTCGGAGCAAGGTTCGCGCATGTCTGCCATGGACAACGCGACGCGCAACGCGGGCGAAATGATCAAGAAGCAGACCCAGATTTACAACCGCACCCGTCAAGCCATGATCACGAAAGAACTCATCGAGATCATTTCAGGCGCAGAAGCGCTGTAAGGAACCCAATCCATGACCCTTACCCCGATCATGACAACATTTGCGACAACCGGCGGTGGCCGCAATGGTCGCACGTCGCTGGAAGGCGGCAAGATGGTGCTGGGCATGAGCCTCCCCAAGGAACTCGCGCCAGGTCCCGATGGCATGAACCCGGAGCAGTTGTTCGCCATGGGCTGGTCATCCTGCTACGGTCAGGCGATCATCGCATTGTCGAAGAAGCATGGCGTCAACGCCGACCGTGCGCAGGTCACCTGTTCTGTCACCCTGAACAAGGACGAGACGAGCTTTGCGCTTACGGCCGAACTGAAAATTTCAATACCCGGCGAGGACCTCGCCAAGGTGCAGGCTCTCGCTGAAGATGCCCATACCATCTGTCCCTATTCCAAAGCGACTCGCGGCAATGTGCCTGTGACGCTCGTGGTCGTTTAACAAGAACCGTATCTGATATCTGGAGAACCACCATGGCAAAAGCAGCAGCAAAAGCACCCGCCAAGAAAGCCGCCGCAGTCGCAGCAGCGCCCAAAGTTGCAGCAGCGGCAAAGTCCAGCAACGGCACCGGCCGCATCAGCCAGGTCATCGGCGCTGTCGTCGACGTGCAGTTCGAGGGCAAGTTGCCTGAAATCCTGAACGCGCTCGAAACCACCAACAACGGCAACCGCCTTATTCTGGAAGTGGCACAGCACCTTGGTGAAAACGCCGTACGCTGCATCGCCATGGACGTCTCCGAAGGTCTCGTTCGCGGCCAGCTGGTGCGCGATACCGGTGTTCCCATTCAGGTTCCGGTTGGCGAGGAAACACTCGGCCGTATCATGAATGTCATCGGTGAACCGATCGACGAAGCTGGCCCCATGAAGACCAAGGCCGTGCGCGCCATCCACCAGGAAGCGCCTTCCTACTCCGAACAGTCGACTGAAGCACAGATCCTCGTCACCGGCATCAAGGTGGTGGATTTGCTCGCACCTTACGCCAAGGGCGGCAAGATTGGCCTGTTCGGCGGTGCTGGCGTGGGCAAGACTGTTCTCATCCAGGAACTGATCAACAACGTCGCCAAGGCGCACGGCGGATATTCGGTGTTCGCAGGCGTGGGTGAGCGCACCCGCGAAGGTAACGATCTCTATCACGAGTTCATCGAATCCGGCGTCAACCAGAAGGGCGGCGGCAAGGGTTCCAAATGCGCTCTCGTGTTTGGCCAGATGAACGAGCCTCCCGGTGCCCGTGCCCGTGTGGCGCTCTCGGGCCTGACAATCGCGGAAGACTTCCGCGACAAGGGCCAGGACGTTCTGTTCTTCGTCGATAACATCTTCCGCTTCACGCAGGCAGGCTCAGAAGTGTCGGCTTTGCTGGGACGCATACCTTCCGCCGTGGGCTATCAGCCAACATTGGCCACCGACATGGGCCAGCTGCAGGAGCGCATCACCACCACGCAGAAGGGTTCGATCACCTCGGTTCAGGCCATCTACGTGCCCGCCGATGACCTGACCGACCCGGCTCCTGCTGCCTCCTTCGCCCACTTGGACGCAACGACGGTTCTGAACCGCTCGATCGCCGAGAAGGGCATTTATCCAGCCGTTGACCCACTCGATTCAACCTCGCGCATGCTGTCGCCGCTGGTTGTTGGCGAAGAGCATTATCAGGTTTCCCGTCAGGTGCAGACAATCCTCCAGCGCTACAAGTCGCTGCAGGATATCATCGCCATCCTGGGCATGGACGAGTTGTCGGAAGAAGATAAGTTGACAGTGTCCCG
>JANMLW010000075.1:0-33128 GCA_031372765.1 Hyphomicrobiales bacterium | reverse complement strand
GACCGGTTCAGAGATCAACCGCAACTGGGCATCAGGGATATTGATGATGGGACGAAGAGCCATGGACGCATTGCCTGTTCGGATAATTTTAGCGGCATAGGTGTTTCACAGCTTCTGGTCAAACACGTTCCACTTTCGTTCGATATTTTTTGCAAATGCAGGTAGGGTTTGTAGATGGAAGATATCGTCCTGATTCTGGGTCAGACGCCCATCACCCTGCGTGATCTGCTGCTGGCAGCCGCCGTGCTGGCTATGCTGCTGCTTGTTTCACTGGTCTGGATGGCGATGAAGGCTAACCGGGAACGTGTTGTTGAGGCCGCGGTTACCGCGGAGCGCCAGCGCGAGATCGATGACAAGGTTGCCGCCATGAACTTGCTGCAGGCCGAACTGACGGTGCGGCTTTCCACCATGTCGGATATCTTCGGCGGGGTACAAAACGACATGTCGCGGACCATGGTGGAGCGTCTGGATTCCATGCGCTCGGTCATGGGGCAGGGCTTGATGCAGCAGACTGAGAAAACGGCGGAGAGCTTGGGAAAGCTCAACGAGCGTCTGGCCGTGATCGATTCAGCCCAGAAAAATCTGGCTGATCTGACCGGCGAAGTGCTGGCGTTGAAAGACATTCTGGCCAACAAGCAATCGCGTGGGGCTTTCGGGCAGGGCCGCATGGAAGCGATTGTGCGCGATGGCCTGCCACCCTCGGCCTATGAGTTTCAAGCGACACTTTCCAACGGCAAGCGACCCGATTGCGCCATACGCCTGCCCGGTGATGACCGCTTGCTGGTGGTTGATGCCAAATTTCCGCTGGAAGCGTTTCAGGCCCTGGAAAAGGCCAAGGGTGATGATCTGCGTATTGTTGCCGCCGAGCGGCAGGTTCGCAACGATATCCTCAAGCACATCAACGATATCGTCGACCGCTACCTTATTCCCGGCGAAACGCAGGATATGGCCTTTCTCTTCATTCCCTCTGAATCGCTCTACGCCACCATCGCCGACAAGTTTGAAGACCTGATCCAGAAATCCCACCGCGCCAAGATCATTATCGTCTCGCCCTCATTACTGATGATGGCGATTCAGGTGATGCAGGCCATCGTGCGCGATGCCCGCATGCGTGAACAGGCTGGTGTTTTGCAAAAGGAAGTTGGCCTGCTGCTTGATGATGTGCGCCGCTTGCAGGATAGGACCAGCAAGCTCGATGATCACTTCCGTATGGCGCAGAGGGATGTGGGTGATATCACCACATCCTCCGAGAAGATCAGCAAGCGCGGCCAGCGTATCGAAGCGCTGGAATTTGAGGAAACCAAGGCAGCGCTGCCGGTGACACGGGCTGCGGAGTAATCCTCAGTTCAGCGCCACGCCCGGCGGGCGTGTAACGCCCCCCACCGTGACATCGCCAATCATCAGACCGCCTGCGCCCACCGTGATCGGCACCGTCTCGCCGTCCTTTACCTTGCCGGCAAGGATCATCTCGGCCAACGGGTCCTGCACATGCTTCTGGATGACGCGCTTCAAGGGCCGCGCACCATACGCAGGTTCATAACCCTTGCCTGCCAGCCATTCGCGGCCTTCTGCATCAAGTTCCAGCGTGATCTTGCGGTCTGTGAGCAGCTTTGCCAATCGCGCCATCTGGATATCGACAATTGCACCCATCTCGCTGCGTTGCAGGCGGTGGAACAGGATGATCTCATCCACGCGGTTGAGAAATTCCGGCCGGAAATGCCCGCGCACCACACCCATGACATCATCGCGAACCATATCGGAATCCTGCCCCTCCGGCTGGTTGACCAGAAAGTCAGCCCCCAGATTCGAGGTCATGATGATCAGCACGTTGCGGAAATCCACCGTGCGGCCCTGCCCGTCAGTGAGGCGGCCATCGTCCAGCACCTGCAGCAGCACGTTGAACACATCGGGATGGGCTTTCTCGATCTCGTCAAACAGCACGACCTGATAAGGCCTGCGGCGTACGGCCTCAGTCAGCGCTCCGCCTTCCTCGTAGCCAACATAGCCGGGAGGGGCGCCAATGAGGCGGGCAACGGAATGCTTCTCCATGTATTCAGTCATGTCGATCCGCACCAGCGCCTGATCATCATCAAACAGGAACGAGGCGAGTGCCTTGGTCAGTTCGGTCTTGCCGACACCGGTTGGTCCCAGAAACATGAAGGATCCGATAGGACGGTTGGGGTCCTGCAATCCGGCACGGGCGCGGCGCACGGCGGTGGATACGGCTGTCACTGCCTCAGCCTGCCCGACAACGCGTTTTGAGAGAGACTCTTCCATGCGCAGCAACTTATCTTTCTCGCCTTCGAGCATGCGGTCCACCGGTACGCCGGTCCAGCGCGACACGACCTGAGCCACATGGTCGGGCGTGACGGCCTCTTCCATCATGCCATCCCCCGCTTCCTCGGTGATCTTGAGATCTTTCTCAAGATCAGGAATAACCCCGTAAGCCAGTTCACCCGCTCGCTGGAACAGGCCCTCACGCTGGGCGCGGGCCAGTTCACCGCGGGCATCCTCCAGCTTGCGCTTGATGTCAGCGGCGCGGCCCAGTTTATCCTTCTCCGCCTGCCAGCGGGCCGACATGGCGGCGGATTGCTGTTCAAGCGTCACAAGCTCTTTCTGTAACTTGTGAAGGCGGTCCTTCGAGGCCGCATCGCTTTCCTTCTTCAAGGCCTCTGATTCGATCTTGAAACGGATAACCTCACGGTCGATAGAATCCAGTTCCTCAGGCTTTGAATCAATCTGCATGCGCAGGCGTGCGGAGGCCTCGTCCATCAGATCGATGGCTTTATCGGGCAGGAAACGGTCGGTGATATAGCGGTTGGACAGGGTGGTAGCGGCAACAAGTGCAGCGTCCTGAATGCGCACGCGGTGGTGCTGTTCGTATTTTTCCTTCAGACCGCGCAAGATGGAAACCGTATCCTCCACCGTTGGCTCCGCCACGAAGACGGGCTGGAATCGACGTGCAAGAGCCGCATCCTTCTCTACATGCTTGCGATATTCATCAAGCGTGGTCGCGCCAACACAGTGCAGCTCGCCCCGTGCCAGAGCAGGCTTCAGCAGGTTTGATGCGTCCATCGCCCCATCCGCCTTGCCTGCACCCACCAATGTATGCATTTCATCAATGAAGAGAATAATGCCACCATCCGATGACGTGACCTCGCTCAGCACGGCTTTCAGACGCTCCTCGAACTCGCCGCGATACTTCGCGCCGGCAATCAGCGAACCCATATCGAGGGAAAGCAGTTTCTTGTCCTTCAGGCTTTCAGGCACATCGCCATTGACGATGCGCAGTGCCAGCCCTTCCGCAATCGCAGTCTTGCCCACGCCCGGTTCACCGATCAGCACTGGATTGTTCTTGGTGCGGCGTGACAGAACCTGAATCGTGCGACGGATTTCCTCATCACGTCCAATGACAGGATCGAGCTTGCCATCGCGGGCCGCCTCGGTCAGGTCGCGGGCGTATTTCTTCAGCGCATCATAGGCGTTTTCCGCCGTGGCGCTGTTGGCCTTGCGGCCTTTGCGGATAGCGGCAATGGCGCTATTGAGCGCCTGTGCGGTCACGCCCGCCTGCGCCAGGGCCTTGCCGGCCTCCGTGTCTTTTTCAAGCGCCAGGGCCAGCAGGAGCAATTCCGCCGTCACATAGCTGTCGCCAGTTTTCTCGGCGGCCTTCTCGGCGCTGGCGAACACGCGTGACAGTCCAGGTGCCAGATAGACCTGACCTGCTGCCGAGCCGGTAACCTTGGCCTGCCTGGAAACAGCCAGCTCTGCCGCGATCAAGGCACGCTTGGCATCCCCACCCGCATGGGTGATGAGGCCTGCAGCCAAACCCTCGCTATCATCCAGCAGAACTTTGAGCAGATGCTCTGCTGCAAATTGCTGATGGTTTTCACGTGTGGCGAGGGATTGCGCCGATTGCACAAAGCCCCGGGCGCGTTCGGTGTATTTTTCAAAGTTCATGACTGGCTTCCCTGATGCGGCGAAGAGAGCAGATAACGGTGATCACCAGACCCCTCAAAGGCAATCCGGCAAAGGAGAATGTAGGTTCGCGCTTTCGATTGTGAAAGGGGTATGTGAGACTGCTTATCCAGCTTGGCCACAATTTGATTGATTCATGTCAGCCCCAACCCGCCGACACACCGAACTGCGCAAAGGCTTGCGTATCCTCGCGCCGCTGATTCCGTTCTCGGATAGCGAACCCGTGCTGGAGCGCGCCGCCCGGTTGACGCGGGCTGATCTCACCGTCAATGCCGCCCTCTGGCTGGCATTGGTGGCGCATGTGCGGCACCGGTTCACGGACTATGACGCATTGCTTGATGATGGCTACGATCGCGACGCCGCCAGGCATTTCGTGGTAGAAGCGACAGAGGTTGTTCTCACCCGGTGGGGTTGCTCCAGGCGCATTGATAAGAAGGCGGAAGAATAACAGCTGACAGCAATCTTCATTTACCCTTGGCAATGGCTTCCTTGCGGATATCCGTGAGGGTTTTGCTGGGTGTGATTGCCTCGCCATCGACAATGCAATGAATGATCGCGGGCATGCCCGACGCCACGCAACGCTCGAAGGCAGGCGCGAATTCTGCCGTTGTGCGCACGGTTTCACCGTAGCCACCGAATGCCACGGCATAGGCGGCAAAATCCGGGTTTTTCAGCGCCGTCGCTGAAACCCGACCGGGATACTCGCGCTCCTGATGCATGCGGATGGTGCCATACATGCCGTTGTCGACAACGATGACAACCATGGGTAAATCGTATTGAACGGCAGTGGCAAATTCCTGCCCGTTCATCAGGAAACAGCCATCTCCGGCAAAACACACCACCGGTGTATCGGGGTTCAACCGCTTGGCTGCAATGGCTGCGGGCATACCGTAGCCCATGGAGCCGGAGGTTGGCGACAATTGCGTGCCATACTTGCGAAAATGGTAGAAGCGGTGAATCCAGATGGCGTAATTGCCCGCGCCATTGGTGATGATGGCATCCTCGGGCAAATGGTTGCGCAGCCAGATCATCGCCTCGCTCATCTGCAGATCACCCGGTGACCGCGTGGGTTGCGCACCCCAGGCCACCGCCGCCGTATTGATGGTGCGGGTCCAGTCCTTCCAGCGAATGCTGTTGGGTGGTTGCAAGCCCTCCACCGCCGCCGTGAAGGCTTCAGGTGAAGCATTTATGGCCAGATCGGTTGCGTAGACCCGGTTCAATTCAACGGGATCGGGATGCACATGGATCAATTTCTTGCCGTCACCCGGGATATCGAACAGCGTGTAGGACATCGTCGAGGCTTCGGACAACTGATCGCCGATGCACAGCACAAGGTCGGCGTCCTTGATGCTTTTGGTCAGGGACGGACTGATGCCAAGGCCGGCATCGCCAGCAAAATTCGGATGGGTTGCCGGGAAATAGGATTGTCTGCGGAAAGTGGTCGCCACCGGCAAGTCAAACCGCTCGGCAAAGCGGATGAGCCGCTGCACTGCCATCTCGCTCCAGCGAGTGCCACCCACCAGCACGAAGGGGCGCTGGGCAGCCCAGAGCCGTTTTTGCAGCTCTGCCATCAGGGTGAGGCCGGGATGTGTCTCCACCTGTCTGAAAGCAGGCGCATCTGGCACATCGGCCATTTCCACCAGCATGTCCTCTGGCAGTGCAATCACAACCGGGCCGGGGCGTCCGCTCGTTGCTACATGAAAAGCGCGGGACAGCAATTCAGGGATCCGGGCGGCATCATCAATCTCGGTGGCCCATTTGGCAATGCCGCCGAATGCTGAGCGATAGTCCAGTTCCTGAAAGGCATCACGCTCGCGCATACCCTTCTCGATCTGGCCGACGAACATGATCAGCGGGGTTGAGTCCTGCATCGCGACATGAATGCCGTGAGCCGCATTGGTGGCACCAGGTCCACGTGTCACCATGCAGATGCCGGGCCTGCCAGTGAGCTTGCCGACAGCCTCCGCCGCCATGCTGGCTCCCGCTTCCTGACGGCAGACCGTGATGCGCACATCCGCATCATGCAGGGCATCGAGCACGGCAAGATAGCTTTCTCCCGGCACACAGAAGATATCCGTCACACCGTGGATAAGCAGTTGGTCGACGAGGATTTGTCCGCCGGTTCGGGATTTCAGTGGCATGGTGTTCTCCGTAACAAACCAACTCAGGCAGCCGTCATGTCCACGACGATACGGCCCCTGATTTTGCCGTCAAGGATCGCCGCACCGGTTTCGCGCAATTGATCAAACCCGATTGTCGTGGTCATTGAAGCGAGCTTGGCCAGATCGAGATCAAGGCCAAGACGTCGCCAGACTTCCAGTCTGAGAGGGCGCGGACAGCCGACCGAGTCCACACCAAGCAACGCCACATTGCGCAGTATGAACGGCGCAACACTGGTTGGCAGGTCCATTCCGCCCGCAAGGCCGCAGGCTGTAACCGCGCCGCTGTGTTTTGTCATGGAAATCACATTGGCCAGTGTCGTGGAGCCGACGGTATCAACCCCTGCAGCCCAGCGCTCCTTGCTCATGGCTTTGGGTGCGGCTGAGAGCTCCGCACGGTTGATGACTTCAGCAGCACCAAGGCCTTTCAGATAATCAGCTTCCCCGAGGCGACCTGTGGAGGCAATGACATGCCAGCCCAGCTTTGCCAGAATGGCAACGGCCACCGAGCCCACTCCACCGGCAGCACCTGTGACAACCACCGGACCGTCGGCTGGGGTCATGCCGTGGCGTTCCAGTGCAATGATGCACTGCATGGCGGTGAAGCCTGCCGTGCCAATGGCCATGGCCTGTGCAGGCGAAAGTGTTGCCGGCAGGGGAACCAGCCATTGGGATTTCAGGCGCGCCATGCCAGCATAAGCACCCCAATGCACTTCGCCCATGCCGCAACCGGTAACAACCACCTGATCGCCCGGTTTGAAACCTGCACTGGATGACGCCGTGACAACGCCCGCAAGATCAATGCCCGGCACCATGGGAAACGTGCGCACAACGGGTGCCTTGCCTGTGAGCGCCAGACTATCCTTGTAATTCACGGTCGAGTTCAGCACCTTGACCGTGACATCGCCCTCCATCAGGTCCGCTTCTTTCAGTGTGCGGACCTCGACGGTGTAGTTTCCGTCAGGTTTGTCGACAACCAGAGCGCGGAAGGTGTTGGAGGCAGGTGTGATCATGATCAGTGTCCTCGATCTTCATATGAGGACACTATGCCGGTTGCACCACTGTCCGTGAAGGGGCTGCTTTCTCAACAATGGGAAGATTAATCAGCGCCGAGGCGAAGCCCAGCGCTATCGAACCATACCAGACGAGATCATAGTTGCCATAAATCTCGTAGAATACCCCACCCAGCCAACCACCCAGAAAGCCACCGACCTGATGGCTGAAAAACGCAAAGCCATAAAGCATCGCCATGTCCCGCGTGCCGAACATTGTCATGACCAGCGATGATGTGGGGGGAACGGTGGACAACCAGAACAGGCCCATGGCCGCCCCGAAGGCCAGCACAACCGCGGGGGAGGGCGGCAACATCAGGAGCGCGATGATGGCGAAGGAGCGGCCGATATAGATCCAGGCCAGAAGATAACGACGCGGATAGCGCGTCATGATCCAGCCAACCGAGATGGAGCCAACGATGTTGAACAGGCCAATCAGTGCCAGCACCCATGGTCCAATGCTGGCAGCGATGCCGATGTCTTTCAGATAGGCAGGCAGATGCGTGGTTATGAAAGCAAGCTGGAAGCCGCAGGTGAAAAAGCCAAGGATCAGCAGGAGGTAGCTGGTATGACCAAAAGCATGGGACAAGGTCTGCATCAGGGTTTGCCGGTCGCCTTCAGGTTCGGATGCCGTGCTGCCGCGCGGCGCGGTGGCGAGATAGACCGTCAGCGGAATGGTCAGCATCAACAAGGATGCAAACACCAGCAATGCGCCCTGCCAGCCCGACATGTCGATGAGACCAACCGCGAGCGGCGAGAACAGGAACTGCCCGAACGAGCCCGCCGCCGTGCCGAAACCGAGCGCCATGGCGCGTTTTTCAGGCGGCAGCAATTTGCCAAATGCAGCCAGCACAAGGTTGAACGAACAACCCGATAGGCCAAAACCGATCAGCACGCCCGACGTGACCGTGAAAACTGCCGGTGTTGTTGAAATTGTCATCAATGCAAGACCGGCAGCATAGAGCACCAGTCCGGCGATCATGACCTTCATCACGCCAAAGCGGTCAGCTACCGCCCCGGCAAAAGGCTGTCCGATACCCCAGAACAGGTTCTGTACCGCAATCGCCAGACCAAATACATCCCGGCCCCAGCCGTTCTGCTGAATGATAGGCAGCTGAAAAAACCCCATCGTTGCGCGCGGACCAAAGCCCACCATGGCAATGACGCACCCCGCCGAAATGATGATGGCCGTGGAATAGACTTTCGGAATGGCGGTCATTGCTCAGACTTTCATTGATCAACACAGGTTAGTGCGGTTTGCGCCGTGCGAACAATCAATCTGTGGCGTGTGATTCATCAGCAAACGGGATTGTTGCCCTTCGCAATGCAATGAATGAAGCCTCCAGGAGAACGCTACTGCACAGAATGAACCCCCAAAAGGGGAGGATCATACTCCCTACTTCGTGCCGTACATCCGGTCTCCGGCGTCACCGAGGCCCGGCACGATATAGCCATGGTCATTCAGATGGCTGTCGATGGCGGCGGTGTATATCGTTACATCGGGATGCTCCGCCCGCAATTTGGCGATACCTTCGGGGGCAGCCAGAAGGCAAACAAAGCGCAAGTCTTTCGCACCCCGCTCCTTCAACCGGTCGATAGCTGCCGTTGCGGAATTGGCGGTCGCCAGCATGGGGTCCAGCACACAGACCAGACGATCGGCGATATCAGGCGGTGCCTTGAAGTAATACTCGACTGCCTGCAATGTCTTTGGGTCGCGGTAAAGGCCGATATGAGCCACACGGGCTGACGGAACCAGTGACAGCATGCCATCAAGAAACGCCGTGCCAGCCCGCAGAATGGGCGCAAACACCAGTTTCTTACCTGCAATGACAGGGGCCTGCATCTTTTCGAGCGGCGTCTCGATCTCGATCAGTGCCAGCGGCAGGTCCCGCGTCAGTTCATAGCACAGCAGAATACCGATCTCGTTCATCAACTGGCGGAAGGATTTGGTGGAGCGTTCCTTGTCGCGCATCAGGGTGAGTTTGTGCTGCACCATCGGGTGGTCCACCAGCACCACACCCGGCTGAATGATTTTGGCCATCGCTGTCAAACTCCCTGCAAAACTGACCCTAGAATACGGTGCCGTCGCTGATGATGGAAAGGGGTGGCCCGCCACCGGTACGCTTTTCCCGGGCAATTCTCCGGCCAGCGGCCCATGTGCCACCCTCCAGGATTTTTGCAAGCGGCAACGTCTGCGCGTCCATCCCGAGCAACGCGCGAACATGCACGGCTATCGAGTCCAGCAAGGCGACGGTCAGCGCCCGCCATTCCACTACAAGCGTTGATCCCGGCTTATGCGCGCCGTCCGCATCGGCTGGGTTCTTCAAAGTGATCACGCCGCCATCGAGAAACAGTCCACCGTTGCGATACTCCGGCAGGCCCGTCAGGCCGTCGATATCGGTGACCGTGTAGCCGGTCCATTGCAAGGGCTCGATCAGGCTATAGGCCATCCATTGTGACAGTTTATGGAACGGCACCAGACCATTGCTCGCGTCACCGGACACAATCAGCGGATGCGTCCAGCAATCACCAAGGGATATGCCGCCAAGATTGCTACGCCCCGGCCAGATTGGTCCCAGGTTGAGCAGCAGCGCTTCGAGAATGGCGGCGGCAGGCAGGGACATCGCCGGGGCCTTTGCTGTCAGGATATCAAACAGACCACCGGGTCTTGGCGTGTCTGAGGTGCCAAAGATAACTGGATTGGCAAGAACGGTCTGGCCCAGACGCCGCAAAAGCGCAGCGCGCCCTTCCAATCCGACCATCGGATTGTCACCCGAAATCTGAAATCCCAGCGCGATGTCCCCTGCCGTCAGCGCCGCCAGTCTGGCGCCATCCGCCCGCAGTGGCTGCGTCGGATCAGACGAAAACAGGCCCTTTTCGAACATGCGCAGGGAGGCAATGCCCAATCCTTCGGAGCGGGAGGATATCCGTCCGGTATCTGCGTCGGTGTAGCGCCAGTCAGGGCCTGCACCGGCGTCCAGCAAGACACTGGTAATAGCCAGATCATAGGCAGCACGACCACGTGCGGCCGGGCCCGGCCAGGCGTGCGCCCTGTCGATGGCACCCCACAAATCCTGCCCGGCTGACATGAAGTGCCGCCAACGGGCATGAAAAGGAATATCAAGCGACGGATAGTTAAGACGGATGGTTTCCACCACATACCTTGCCAAGGCGGGCAACCTGTCAGGATGCACGTGGAAATGCGCCAGATTGCCGGCTATTCCTGCGGTGTAGAGCCTTGATGTGCGTTCCCGCACTGCCTTGGGCGAGAGGAGAGAAAGCGCCAGTGCGCGATCATCGATCATGAATGTTTGCCTGTGGTCAAAACAGATAAAGACACAAGATCACAGCTTTTGGCAAGACGGCTTTTGGCAAGACGTTTTGAACAAGATAGCCGTCAAGGACCATGGGCCGTCCGGATTTGTCAGTCTTCGCTTTCGACCAGTTCACCGTCTGCGTTGCGGACGCGGCGACGGCGACGCACTTTGAGTGCAGGGTCAGACGCGGCGGCAGCCGGACTTGCAAACGACGGCGCCCGTGCTGGTGCCGCTTCGCTCATATCCGGCACAACAGCACGGACCGGTGCCGTGATAAAGGATGGCAGGACAGGCTGAGCATCAGCACCAAAATCAGCTGATGGCTCACTGTAACGTGGTGCATGGCCGCCACGCTCGGAAGAACGCTCGCCAGATGGTCGCTCACCTGCAGGCGGACGCCCGTCACCGTTGCCACGGTCCGCGTTCGGACGGTCTTGGAAAGGACGATCTCCAAAATTGCGGTCGCGGCCAAAGCGGCGTGGGCCACGGTCACCGCGATCTGGTCTTTCTCCCGCAGATCTCTCTCCTGCAGATCTCTCTCCTGCCTGTCTTTCGCTGCCCTGAAGTTCGGGACGATCCTGACGCTCGGGGCGTTCTGGACGATCCCCCCGCTCTGGACGATCCTGACGCTCGGGCCTGTCGCCAAAGGGGCGGCGGTTGCCAAAGGATCTCTCGCCCCTAGGCTGCTGATTCGGTTGATAGGCGGGTTGCCCACCATCCATCACCGGCATATCTGCCATGGGGGGCTGCTCGCCATTGGTCATGGCATCACCATAAGGCTGCTGGCCTGACGGTTGAACCGGGTTCTGACCCGGGGGCAGAAACGCCTGGGGTGCCTGGAACGTGAAGCGGTCAGCACCGACCACCTCGAACTCGTCCTCGTCATCCTGCAGGTTATCCTGATTGGTATTCTGGATGCCCATGCTCTGGTTGTAGGCAACCTGTTGCGAGTTATGTGCTGCAGAAATGATGCGGTAGTAATGCTCGGCATGCTGCAGATAGCTCTCGGCCATCACGATGTCGCTTGCGGTATGGGCGTCGCGCGCCAGTTGCACATATTTCTCGGCTATGTGCTGCGGCGTGCCGCGCACTTTCACATCCGGGCCGTTCGATTCGTAGGAGCGTGTCAAGGGATTAGGGCCACGCCTGCTGCCGCCACTGGAACTGCTGCTGCTGTTGTTGTTTCCACCGCGTCCACCGCGCATGCGGTTCTTTTGTCCGGGTCTCATCCAAATTCCTTGCAAATTCTATGGTCGTTACAGGTCTGGCTTGCTATTGTATGTGGTTTCGAGCGTTTGCTCGTCAGCAAGCCGGGAAAACAGCTTCGGAGTGACGCACGGATGTGTCCGTCGCCGTACCGCGTATTCAAATACTATTGAAGCGCCCCGTACGCTCAATCAGACCTCATTCCGATCTCTTGATCGATGTGTCTGCAAAACCATCTCATTTTTTGAATTTTGGGAGGTTTCGCTGCGGAGCATTTTTCAGCTCTCACATTCACGATGTCTCTTTTAACCTGATTGCCACGGAATGACAAGCGGCGTGTTTCTGACGCTGCCAGGCATCCTGACACCCTTACGGCATTCTAAAAATTGCAGCACGTTTCATTTTGTACCTTGCATAACGGGCTGGATTGAACTTCACTAGGCAAAACTAATATATCAGTTGGCAAAACTGTCCATTGTCCCAGGGAGGATACCACAATGACAAAACTGACACGTCGCTGTATTTTGCAAGGTTCTTCAGCGGTTGCCGCTATCGGTATGCTGGAGAATGGCACGGTATTGGCGCAAACGGGCACGCGACTGCGCGCTTACTGGTGGGGCAATCCGGAGCGTGATCGGCGCACCCGCGCTGCCCTTGACGCCTATCAGGTGAAAAACACCGGCGTTCAGGTCAGCTCCGAATCTGTGGGCTGGGGCGATTACTGGACCAAGTTGGCGACGCAGACGGCCGGGGGCAATCCGCCAGACCTGATCCAGATGGATTATCGCTACATCTACGAATATGCGCGGCGGGGAACACTTCTTGCGCTTGAAACCCAGAGCAAGGCCCTTGATGTCTCGGGCTTTTCGTCAGGCGCGCGCAACGCCGGTGTTGTCGACGGCAAGCTTTACGGCGTCACCATGGGCACCAACTCGAAGGCCATGTTCTATGATGCAGGCATGTTCGAAAAGGTGGGCGTGGCCAAGCTCGATGCCAATTACACCTGGGATGATATGGCGCGTATCGCGGCGGAGATTTCCAAGCTCACCCCTGGTAAATACTGGGGTACGGGTGACAACAGCCGCTGGGAGCAGGGCTTCGAGCATTGGCTGAACCAGCGCGGCAAACTGATGTATTCTGCAGAGGGCAAGGCGGCTTTCACGGCGGATGATGTGGAAGCCTGGTTTGATCTCTGGGACAAGCTGCGCAAGTCGGGTGCCTGTGCGCCCGCTGAAGTGGCAGCGCTGAACACCGGCAGTATCGATCAATATGAAATCAGCCGCGGTGCAGCCGCCATGAGCTATGCCAACTCCAACCAGGTTGTCGCTTTCCAGGCCATCAACAAGAACAAGCTGGGCATGGCCATGTTCCCGCAGCAGAAGGGCCAATCCTCCGGACACTATATCAAGCCCGCCATGCTGATGAGCATCTCGTCTCGTTCGCGCTCGCAGGAAGATGCAGCCAAACTTGTCAGCTTCATGGTCAATGATGCGGAAGGCGTGAAGCTGCTGGGCATCGAGCGCGGTGTACCCGGCAGTGCGGCAGCACAGGCAGCTCTTGCGCCTGAACTCGATGATCTGGGCAAGGCACAGGTCAGTTATGTGGCCGACGTCACAAAGGTTGCCGTGAACATCCCGCCGCCTCCACCAAAGGGTGCGGGCGAGATCGAGGTGCTGCTGCGCCGCGTAGCGGATTCGGTGGCTTTCGGCCGGGCCAGCGTCAAGGACGGTGCCAAGCAGTTCTTCCAGGAGGCGACAGGCGTCATCGCCCGTGGCTGACACACCAACGGCTGCGTATCAAAAAAACAGACAACCCTCGCGCTTATGGCGCGAGGATATCCATGGATATCTGTTCCTGCTGCCATGGTTTGCGGGCCTTGCGATATTCACGCTGGGGCCAACGCTCGTCTCTCTCTATCTTTCCTTCACGAAGTTCGATCTGCTCAGCCCGCCGCGCTGGACGGGTCTTGACAACTACACCTTCATGTTCACGCAGGACCGGCGCTTTACCACCGCGCTCTCCGTCACCTTCATCTACCTGATTTTCGAGGTGCCGCTGAAACTGGCCTTCGCACTGGCCGTGGCAGTGGCTCTCAACCGCAGCGTCAGCGGTGGCAATGTCTATCGCGCCATCTTCTACGTGCCTTCCTTGCTGGGTGGCTCCGTCGCCATCGCGGTGCTGTGGCGGCAATTGTTTCAGGGCGACGGAACCTTCAACCGCATCATCTTCAACCTGTTCGGCATACAGGGGCCAAGCTGGATATCCAATCCCGATACGGCGGTTTACACGCTTGTCATTCTGGCGATCTGGCAGTTCGGCTCACCTATGATCATCTTTCTGGCAGGCCTTAGACAGATACCAAAAGACCTGTATGAAGCTGCCGAAATTGATGGTGCCAGCAAGCCCAGGCAATTTTTTGCCATCACGCTGCCGTTGCTCAGCCCGGTGATCTTCTTCAATCTGGTATTGCAGACCATCGAAGGCTTCAAAGCCTTCACACCCGCCTTCATCGTCAGCGGCGGCACGGGTGGACCGGTCGACTCAACCCTTTTCTACACGCTCTATCTTTATCAGGAGGCCTTCGCCAATTTCCGCATGGGCTATGCCTCGGCGTTGGCCTGGGTGCTGCTGGTCATCATCGGCTTCTTCACAACGCTGAGCTTTGCTTCGGCGCGCTATTGGGTGCATTATGACGATGACCGCCGATAGTGCCCCCGCCCCCGATAGTCTGTGGCGAAGCCTGCTTGGCACTGTTATGCGCCACTCGGTGCTGATCGCAGCATCCTTCATCATGATGTATCCATTGCTCTGGATGGTGGCGAGCGCCTTCAAGCCAGAAGCGATTATCTTCACGGATCTCTCGCTTTGGCCGCCATCCTTTAACCCGCGGAATTTCATGGAAGGCTGGACCGCGCTGGAGGTGAGCTTCACGCGTTTCTACTGGAACTCACTGGTTGTGGCCGTGCTTGTCGTGCTGGGAAATCTCATCTCGTGCTCCATGGCTGCCTTCGCCTTTGCGCGCCTGGAGTTCCGGGGCAAGAAACTGTTCTTTGCCGTCATGATGGCAACTCTCATGCTGCCCTATCACGTCACGCTTATTCCGCAGTATGTGCTGTTCCTCAACATCGGCTGGATTGACACCATCTTGCCCCTCGTGGTGCCGAAGTTTTTGGCGGTGGATGCGTTTTTCATTTTCTTGATGGTGCAGTTCTTTCGGGGATTGCCACGAGAGCTGGACGAGGCGGCGATGATTGACGGCTGCGGCCCCTGGCGTATCTTTTTCACCATCATCCTGCCGCTGTCGAAACCAGTGCTGGCCACCGCCGCGATCTTCTCGTTCCTGTGGACATGGAACGATTTTTTCGGCCCGCTGATCTACCTCAATGACATTGCCAACTACACCGTGCCACTGGCGCTAAGGGCTTTTGTCGACACCACCGGACAGTCTGCCTGGGGGCAATTGTTTGCCATGTCATCACTGGCGCTCTTGCCAATCTTTGTTTTCTTTCTGTTGTTCCAGCGCCTCATCATCGAGGGCGTGGCCATGTCGGGGTTGAAGGGATGAATGCAAAAGCCATGATGCGGTTTGCCACCATTGGCCTGAACCACAACCACATCTACGGGCAGACACAGTGCCTGCTCGATGCCGGGGCTGAACTCGTCGCCGTGCATGCTGTCGAGGATGATCTGGCTGCCGCCTATCAGGCGCGGTTCCCGCAAGCCAGACGCATCGCGGAGGTGGCGCGAATCTATGAAGATCCCACCATCCAGATGATCATCACGGCGCAAACGCCCGATGAACGTGTGGCCGTGGCTCTGACGGCCATGCGCCACGGCAAGGACGTGATGAACGACAAGCCCGGTGCCATTACGCTGGGTGAGCTGGCCACCTTGCGGCAGGTGCAGGGTGAAACCAGACGCATCTGGTCCGTATGCTATTCCGAGCGCTTCGAGACGCGTTCCACCGTCAAGGCCAGCGAACTGGTTGCATCAGGCGCCATCGGCAAGGTGGTGCAGACCATCGGCATGGGGCCGCATGCGCTCAACAACAATCCACGGCCGGACTGGTTCTACCAACGCAAGCGCTACGGCGGTATACTCACCGATATTGCCGCCCACCAGTGCGATCAGTTCCTGCATTTCACCGGCTCGACCAAGGCTGAGGTTGTGGCCTCCCACATCGCCAACCACGGCAATCCGGACAAGCCGGAGCTGGAGGATTTCGGCGAGGTGATGCTGCGCGGCAATGGCGGCACGGGTTATATTCGCGTCGACTGGTTCACACCCAAGGGGCTTGGCACATGGGGTGACGGCCGCCTCACCATTCTTGGCACAGACGGCTATATCGAACTGCGCAAGTATGTCGATATCGCAGGCCAACCGGGCATCGACCATTTGATCCTCGTCGACAACCGTGGCCCCCGGCGCATCGATTGCAACACGACGCCGCTGCCCTATGGTGGCCAGCTGATTGCCGATGTGCTGAACCGCACCGAAACCGCCATGACGCAGGAACATTGTTTCCTTGCCACCGAACTGGCGCTGATGGCAGAGGCCAAGGCGGTGCGCGTGGACATATCGGTATGAGCCGCAAACTGCGTGTCGCTGTCGTCGGGTTGGGCGTGGGTGAACAGCATGTGCAGGCCTATGCTGCGCGGCCTGATCTGTTCGAGGTTGTCGCATTGTGTGATCTTGATGCGTCGCGCATGAGCCGTATCGCGGCAGATTATGGCGTTGCCTTGCAGTACAGCAGCTATGCACAACTCCTGGCTGAGGGCGCGCTTGATGCCGTCAACATCTGCACCCCGCCCAACACGCATTTTGATCTCATCAATCAAGGTCTGGCGGCGGGCGTGAATGTAGTCTGCGAGAAACCACTGGTCGGCTCACTGGCTGATGTTGACCGTCTGGCCGTTATCGAGAAAGCAGGCACGGCACGCATCATCCCGATCTTCCAGTATCGCTTCGGCAATGGCCTGCAGCGGTTGAAGATGCTGGTGGACGCGGGCCTTGCGGGCGAGGCTTTTCTCACAACCATCGAGACAAGCTGGCTGCGTGGCGCGGATTATTACGCCGTGCCATGGCGGGGCAAATGGGCCACAGAAATGGGTGGCGTCTGCCTGACACAGGCGATCCATGCGCATGACATGCTGTCCTATATCAACGGACCGGTGGCATCGGTTTCTGCAAATCTGCGCACGCGGGTCAATGATATCGAGGTGGAGGATTGCGCCGCCATTGCGGTCGAGATGGTGGATGGCTCCATTGCCACATTATCGGCCACATTGGGTTCTGCCGTGCAGATATCGCGGCTGCGTTTTGTTTTCCGGCATCTGACGGCGGAGAGCAATCTCGATGCCTATCGCCCGTCGCGTGATCCCTGGGTGTTCACCGGATCGACAGAGAAATCGCAGAAACGGATCGATGCGGCCTTGGTTGATTTTACACCAAGGGAGGAGTTTTTCGAAAGCCAGTTCGTGCGCATGCATGCGGCGCTCATCGAGGGCCATGGCGATGTGCCAGTGACCCTCGCCGATGCGCGGACCTCGCTGGAACTGATCACGGGCATCTATCATTCGGCACAAACGGGCGAGCGCGTCACCTTTCCGCTCGCCAAGGATCATCCTGGTTACCATGGTTGGGCGGCAACAGCGGGGGTTTTTGGCAAGCCAAAAGCAGGCAGAATTGTATGAGCATGCGGCCCATCAATATCGGCATCATCGGGCTCGGGGCTGGCGCGGAACCGCACCTCAAGAGCCTGGCTGATCTGGTTGCAACCATGCCCGTGGTACTGGCGGCCACCCCCAGTGCCAGCCGTGCATCCTTACGCCGAAGTACCTTGCCCTTTCCTGTTACAACGGACGTGCGGGCTGTTGTGGACCATCCCGATATCGAGGCGGTGATCATCATCACGCCGCCCAACACGCATTTTGATATCACCGTGGCCTGTCTTGATGCGGGCAAGCATGTGCTGGTGGAAAAGCCGATCGAACTGACCAGTGCGCGCGGTCAGCAGATGGTCAATCTTGCCGCCACCCGCCACCTTCGCCTTGGGCTGATGCTGCAACATCGCCTGAGGCCCGGTGCAATACGCCTGAAAGCGGCACTGGAGGCAGAAGAACTGGGGGAAATTGTATCGGCCTCGGCCATTGTCAACTGGTGGTGGCCGCAGGCCTATTACGATGAGCCGGGACGCGGCACATTGGCTCGTGATGGCGGGGGCGTCTTGCTGACACAGGCCATCCATTCGCTGGATCTCTTCCGCGCGCTTGTCGGCGTCTCGTCGGTAGAGGCGGCACAGATCAGCACCACCTGCCTGCACAGGATGGAGACCGAGGATCAGGTGCATGCGCTGGTGCGCCTTGGCAACAAGGCCAGAGACAACGAAGCCAGCAGCAACAAATCCGGGAATAACGCTGCTCCTGGCGTCATCATCGCCAGCACGGCGGCCTATCCAGGTGGGCCGGAGCGCATCGAGATATTCGGCACAAAAGCCAGCGCCAGCCTCATTGGTGGGGCATTGATCATCTCTCGCCACGACGGCACCTCGGAGCGCATAGAGGCCGAGGGCCGCAGCGGCAGTGGTGCAGGCATCATGGATTTTGCCCACGACGCCCACCGCACCGTGATCGCGGATTTTGGAGCGGCCATACGCGAGGGACGTGATCCCGCCATTCCTGGCAGGGATGGTGTTGCCACCCAAGAGCTGATCGAAGCCATTATCAGGCAGGCAGCAACCAGCCATCGCGGAGGATGATGCTGACGGCATCTCCGGGTGAAACCGATACCGGTTCAGGCAGATCGAGCGACAGCATCACATCAGGGTTCTGGTCCAGCATCACCTGGGCATGGAACGAACCACCCTGATAGATGAGGCGCCGGATCTTTCCCTTGAGGCCAGGCTTGTCAACAGAACCAAGCGCCAGATCGTTAGCGCGGACACAGATGGCTTCCGCGGCCCGCAGGGTCCTGCCGGGTGTGCTGCGCACCAGTGCCAGATAGCCCATGACATCGACGGTGAGATGGCCGTTAATGGCCATACCCAAGGGCACAACGGGCAGCACGACACCTGCGCCGATGAAGCGCGCTACAGTCGCATTCGCAGGCTCACGATAAAGAGTGGAAGGTGTTGCCAGTTGCAGCAATCTACCCTCGTCAATGACAGCGATGCGATCCGCCAGCGCCATGGCTTCCGCCTGATCATGGGTGATATAGAGCATGGTTGTGCCTGTGCGCTTGTGGAAGGTGGCAAACTCCTCCTCCATCGTTGCACGCAAGTGAACATCGAGATTGGCCAATGGCTCATCCAGCAGCACGATTGATGGCTCCATGGCCAGACAACGGGCAAGGGCCACGCGCTGTCTTTGTCCGCCCGACAGAGACGAAGGACGGCGGGCGGCAAAAGCCGATAAGCCGACCAGATCAAGCGCGGCCGCAACACGTGTTATCCGTACATCCGCAGGCAGGCCCTGCACCTTCAGGGCATAGGCCACATTTTCGGCAACGGACATATGCGGCCACAAAGCATAGGATTGAAACACGATACCCATACGGCGCCGTTCGGGTGGAACATGCTGTCCTTGGCCGGAAACACAGCGATCATCAATGAAGATCGTCCCATCGGTTACTTGATCGAATCCGGCGACCAGACGCAACAATGTTGTCTTGCCGCACCCTGAAGGCCCCAGCACGGCGACGAACTCGCCATGCTCGACCGTCATCGACACGGCATCGAGTGCAGCATGATTGCCAAACATCCGGGTGACGGAATCGATTGTCAGTCGCGCCACGGCAGCACCCCTTCCGGGAGTTTATGGTGAAACAGCAGTGTGGAGAGCGCCAGCCCCACGGTTACGACAATTGTAACGATGGACATGGCCGCCGCAGCCGTCGATTCACCGCCCTGCTCGAAGGAGAAGACCACAACACCCAATGTTTCCGCCCCTGATGACCAGAGAAGCGCCGACAGCGTCAACTCGTTGAAGGCCGTCAGGAATACAAGAATGGCCCCCGCAGCAGCCACGGGTGCCATGACGGGCATGATTACCGTCACCAATCTGTAGAGGAAACCTGCTCCGGCCACCTGTGCCGCCTCTTCGATAGCGCGATCAAGCTGGTGATAACCGCTGACAACAGGCCGCAGGCCAAGCACCAGAAAGCGCGCAAGATAGGCAATCAGGATGATCCAGACCGTGTTGTAGAGACTGATGCCCAGTACCGGCAAGGGCTTGAGAAACAGCAGGATACAGGCAATCGACAGCACAACGCCGGGCAGCGCATAAGGCAGTTCAG
The DNA here is from genome assembly GCA_031372765.1 of Hyphomicrobiales bacterium. Classification (GTDB taxonomy): domain Bacteria; phylum Pseudomonadota; class Alphaproteobacteria; order Rhizobiales; family Beijerinckiaceae; genus JADCCX01. Next base: position 13,127 of record JANMLW010000075.1, on the reverse strand, counting down.
CCACAAGATTGAGAAACCTCAGCAACCGCGAACGCCGCCAGACCAGGAAGTAAGCCAAGACCAGACTGATCAGCACCACGATGATGCTGGCAGCCAGTGACAGAAAAAAGCTGTTGACCAGTGCCCGCCCTGACGCAGCATGCTCGGTGATGACATAGGCAAAATTCGCGGTGGTCGCAGTCTTGGCCGAAAGCGGTACACCGTATGCAGGGACCAGTGCCGTCGCCAGCAAGCCGATGACAGGCATGACAACGACAAACAACGTGATCGACCAGAGCAGGATTTCCACCGGCAGCCGCCAATGGCCCAGCGCAAAGGGTCTGGCTGCAAGTGAAGTGGTGGTGACGCGGTAATCACGTCGGCGCAGCATTACATCCTGTACAATAATGCCGATGATGGCGATGCTGCCAATGACCGTGGAGAGCACAGCTACCTCTGACAGGACACCTGGACCAAGGCCCGAAAGGCGCTGATAGATCAGGGTTGGCAATGTGAGGTAATTGCCTGGAATGCCCAGAAACGCCGCCACTCCGAAATTGCCAAGGCACGACACGAAGACCAACGCCATACCCGCCACGATAGAAGGCGTCATCAACGGCATGATGATGGTGCGTACCACGGTGATCTTGCTGGCACCGCTCGACAGCCCCGCCTCGATCAACTCGCGGGGCAGCGCCCGCAACCCGGCCCGAAGAGTCAGGAACACCAGCGGTGCGTATTCGATCGCCAGCAGCAGGATGATTCCCTCCCGCGAGTAAAGCGGATTGCGGGCACCCAGCGGCGGTGCCAGTCCAAGAGCATTCAGCAAGGGACTGGCTGGGCCTGAAATCTGCAGCCAGGCCAAGGCCATGACCTGCGGCGCAATGATCAGGGGCATGACGAAAACAAAGACGAAGGCATTGCGCGCCCGCAAATCCGTCAGAGTTACCACCAGCGCAACAATTGTGCCAAATATAACCGCCAGCAGCGTTGCTCCAAGCGATGTTTCAAGGCTGTTGCGAAGGGCAATCCAGGCGGTCGGATTGTTCCATACCCGCGTGAAAGCCTGCGTCGAAACGATACCACCCGGTGCCACTGACTCCAGAAGCAAGCGCAGCAGAGGCGACATGGACAGCAAGGCCACCAGAACAACCAGCAGGATCAGAACGATCTGATCCTGCCCAAGGCGCAACCCTCTTTCAGACAATGTCACTGACCAAACAGATCGGCAAAGCGCTTCTTGTCCGCTTCTGTGGTGGCCACTACTGTCTTGATATCCACAGGCATGATGTTGATCTGTGTGCCCGCCGGCATCCAGGCGGGTGAGCCTACCGAGGCACGGGTAGGAATATAGCCCTGCGAAAGGCTGAGCTTCTGGCCTTCATCTGACAGGAGGAAGTCTACAAAAGCACGGGCGGCTGTCTTGTTGCTGGCAGTTTTTAGGATGGCAACCGGTTCTGTCACCACGGTAAGGCCTTCTTTCGGGAAGACAAATTCCACAGGCGACCCTTGCGCCTTGGCATTGAAGGCCATGAAATCGACGATGATGCCATAGGCTTTCTCGCCTGTGGCAACAGCCCGCAGAACCGCGCCGTTGCCGCGCACGGCAGAAGCCTCGTTGCGGCGCAATGCCTCGATATAGGTCCAGCCCAGATCAGGGCGGGCCGTCACAGCCCCCAGTTTGATTGCGGCTGCACCCGAGTAAAGCGGACTCGCCATGCTGATCTGGCCCTTGTATTCCGGCTTGGCGAGATCAGCCCAGGACACCGGAATCGCCTTTGCGGCCTTGTTGTAGATAATGCCGGTCGAAATCATCTTGGTGCCGAAATAGGTCATGTCCCGGTCGAAGGCACTTGGCACGATTCCCTCGATGCTCTTTGTGGCATAGATCTCCAACCGGTTATCGGCTTTAAGCTGCTCCATGCTGGCGGCATCGGCAATCAACAGGACATCCGGGCGCGGCTGGCCCGCGGAAAACTCGGCGGCCAACTTGGCCATGACTTCGGTTGTGCCTGAGCGAAACACCTCGACCTCGACGCCGGGATTGACCTTGCGGAACCCGGTGATGGTCTGCTGTGCATCCCGGTCTGGCTGGGAGGTGTAGAGAACGAGCTTGCCGGTTGGTGCAGCCGCCTGGGCAGTTGCGGCACTTGGCAGCAAGGTACCTGGCAGCAAGGTACCTGGCAGCAAAACAGAGGCAGCCATCATATGGCCAAAATGGCGGCGGTTCAATGTCATAGGGAGTTCCTTCGCAAGGCATCAGCTGCTTTGTGCAGCACTGTTTTCTGTTTGGCGATAGTTATGACAACGACATGACACTCGCAACAGATCAAGCGATCTGCGCTACCATGGCATCCTGCCGCTGTCGCACGGCCACGATGTTGAGTGTCGCATCCGGCTCGGCATCTGCACGGGTGATGAGCTCCCCCTTTGCCACGGGTCGGATGATGCGCGCACCTTGTGCCAGGCCGATAGGCAAGGCGTGCATCCGGCGGGCATCCTGCACGGACAGCGAAAACCCGCGGTAGCTGTATTCGCCAATCGCATCCAGTGTTTCACCAACCGCAAGATCACGCTTGGCACGACAGCCCACCTCCGCTGTGGGCACCGGCAGGGGACGCATGTGACCCTCGCCAAACAGCACTGCAGATGCAGCGGACTGGGGCACCTCAAGACTGGTCAGGTGGTAAGGGCGGACAAAGCTGTAATAGGGGCCTTGTCCCAGATGCAGGTCCGCCATCCGCTCGCGCACCCGGGGATGGCGCATTTCGGCAATCGCGAACACGCCAGGTGCCACGCCCTTGGCTACGGAAAAATCCACTACGCCCTTGCGGCTGAGCAAGCCACCTTCTTCCTTCGGGCAGAAGAAATCCTGCAACTTGTCCAGGGGCGCTGCAGGCCCGTGCATGCCTGGAATATCGGGCACAAAACCGCAGGCATTGGCGATGGCAACCATTTCCACCATGGTCTTGGTGCCGTCGACAAACTCGACCAGCATGCGCGGGTTCATGTTGCGGCGCTCGGCCTCTGCCTTGTAGTCCGATGGAACAGCATCAATGTTGAAGGCATTGTTCTTGCCCTTGCCAGCGGCCACTACAGGATAGCCCATTGCACGGATGAAGCGGATCAGTTCCATCGCGGCAACGGGCTCATCACCCGCACCCAATGTATAGACCACACCTGCCTTTGTTGCTTCCGTGGCCAGATAGGCACCGATGGTGACATCAGCCTCCACATTCATCATGACGATATGCTTGCGGGCTGCGATGGCCGCCAGCGCCACACGCGATCCAGCTTCCGGATTGCCGGTCGCATCGATCACCACGTCGACATCGGATGCCTGGCAGATCAGCCCGATATCGGCAGTGGCCACGATATGTCCCTTTGCCCGGATGCAGTCAAACTCCGTCCGGTCCCTGGCCACGCTGACAAGCCCTGCCTGCGGCGTCATGGCTGCGGCCTCCATGACCCGGTCAGGCCTGCGGCTGGCGACAGCAACTACCTCGATACCTTGCATCTGGGCCACCTGAACCAGAATATCCGTGCCCATCTGCCCTGCGCCGATCAGGCCGATGCGCACCGGCATTCCCTGTTGTTCGCGGATCGCAAGCGCCTCGGACAGATTGAGACCGGAGCGGGCAACAGGCATTGGTAGTGTCTGCGGGGTCAACAAGGGGCACGTCCTGAACTCAATAGGAGCGCTCTCATAGCGTGCTTTTGGCAGAATGGAAAAGGCACAAATGACCGCCGCTATCAAACCACGAGATCACCGGCGATCACCGGCTCGTCAATTGAAACGCGCCGGATATTCTCGAACATGCGGCGCACGGTTGGCACGAAGGTATCCGCCGTGACCGCCGCCAGATGTGGTGTGACAACGAGGTTATCCAGCAGCAGCAGAGGGCTGACTGCCGGCAAAGGTTCGATGGAGAAAACATCCATGGCCGCGGCCTGAATGATGCGACCCTTCAAGGCGTGGAGAAGATCGTCCTCCACCACCACGCCGCCCCGCGCCACATTCACCAGCACGGCTGTCGGTTTCATGCGGGCGAATGCACCATGGTCAATCATGCCCGCCGTCTGGGCTGTCAGCGGGCAATGCAGCGACACGATGTCGGACTCCCTCAGCAGCGTATCCAGCGAGGCATGGGTTACACCAAGGGCTTCTTCCTCAGACGGCATAAGCCGCTCGCGCTTGGCATAAAGGATGCGACAATCGAAACCACGTAACAATGTCACCAGCTTCGTGCCGATGGCGCCAAGTCCCACGATGCCTACGGTTTTTCCCGAAAGCAGCAGGGTTTGCACAGGAACCTGCCCCGGCCCATGCCAATGTCCCTGTCTGAGCCTTTCATGCCCGTAGCACAGACAACGCAGGGCCGAGAGCATCAAACCGATGGTGAACTCGGCCACTGGCAAGGCATTGCTGCCCGTGGTGCGCGCCACTGAAATACCCAATCTTTGCGCCGCCGCTGTATCGATGTTGTCGATACCAACACCCCATTTATGCAGAAGTTTCAGACGTGGGGCTGCCCTCAGTACGGCGTCATTCACCCCCACTTGACCGGCGATGGCAAAGTCCGCCTCGCGGATGATCTCCATCATTGCTGCGTCGCCGTTCTTGGTGCCACAGGTCAATGTGAACCCGTCGGGCAACAGGGCGCGAAGCTGGTTGGCTCTCGCCTCCGTTGTGACATCAAGCAGCACGATTCGATGGGTCATGAGGGACAGGCTTTCTTCAGGACAGAGTGAAGCGTACGCCCGCACGGGCAAGCCCGCCCGCCATGGCGACAGGCGTGCCATCAGCCCTCCAGCAGGCGGCCCCGGTCATGCCACCGCTGTCATCAAACACGATAGCCCCCATGCCGCCAGCGATACGGTTGACGCGCGCAATGACATGGCCGCGCCGGGCGAGTTCCCCGGCCACGGCATCGGAAATTGCAGGCTCCAATTCCAGCACACCACCTTCAGTCCAGATGCGGGGAGCCTCGACCGCCTGCTGCGGTGTCATGCCATGGTCGATAAGGTTGATGATCGCCTGCAAGGCCGAAGGGAAGATGCGCAAGCCGCCGGGCAGGCCCAGGGCCGCTGTCACGCGCCCCTCCCGCGCCACCATCATGGGCGCCATGGAGGTAAAGACCCGCTTGCCCGGCGCAATTGACAGGGCAAGGCCCGGGCGGGGATCGAAGTTCAGCATGTAGTTGTTGGCGATCATGCCAGTTCCGGGGATCTGCACACAGGCACCGAACAATCCGTTGATCGTCTGCGTGGCGCTGACGATATTTCCATGGGCATCGGCCACCGTCACATGCGTGGTATCGGCGGATTCTCGGTCTGCCACAACGCCGGCCCGCCAGTCCTGTGACTGCGCAAGATCAATACTGGCCCGCCTTTGGGAAGCATAATCCGCAGAGATCAATCGGGCTACCGGCGCCTTGACAAAAGCGGGATCAGCCGTTGCGACAGCACGATCGGCAAAGGCGATCCGCATGGCTTCAGCGATGAGATGACAGCTGTCAGCGGAGCCAAATCCCATGCCTTTCATGTCATACCCTTCGAGAATGGCCAGCATCTGCGCGATGTGGACACCACTGGAAGCCGGTGGGGGTGGACCGATGATTGCATAACCGCGATAGGACCCGTGTATGGCTGCGCGGGAGACCGGCCTATAATCTCTCAGGTCCTGCATTGTCACATATCCACCCGCGGCCTGGATATGGGCTGCGACATCTGCTCCCAATGCACCACCGTATAGGGCGGCCGGGCCTTCAGCCGCGATCGTGTGTAACGTGCGGGCGTAGTTTTGCTGTACGAGATGGTGCCCTGCCGGAGCTACTTTGTTGCCTGGAAGAAACAGCGCTGCCAGCCCTTTGTCCTCAGCCAGATCAGCCGCCAGATCGCTGATGCAATCGGCAAGATACGGCGTGACCATGAAGCCATCCCCGGCAAAGCGGATCGCAGGTGCCATTACCCGCGCCAAGGATTGCGAGCCAAAATCCTGCAAGGCCATGCACCAGCCAGCCAACGCACCGGGTGTTGCGACAGCGGCAGCTCCAACCGCATTTCGGCGGCTAATTGTCTCCCGCGCATTGGGCAAGGACCTGCCGTTGCTGTCCGCATTGACTGGCGCAAACATCCGGTCATGGGCCGATGCCGGTGCTGTGCTGAGCGCATCGATAATATGATGACGGCCATCAGCCGTGCGAATGTGCAGAATGCCTCCACCCAGCACGCCGACCATCATCGGCTCGACAACGGTCAGCGTAAACAGCGCTGCAACAGCGGCATCAATGGCATTGCCGCCCGATAGCAGCACCTCCATAGCCGCACCTGAGGCCAGGGGATGGTTGGTGACAACCATGCCACGGCTACCGGTTGCCGGTGTTTTCTCACAGTTGAACGGCATTCTACGGCACCCTTTCGATGTCTTTCCATCTCCGGCAAATTCCGCATTGTTGCAAGGCAAAATCCAAATACTCAGATGGCGGGACTGATCTCGCGATCCAGCATTTCGAAGGCCCTGGCCTTGGATTGATAAAGTATCTTTTCGGTGTCTTGTCGCAGGGTTGGCTGTGACATGATTCACACTCGACAAAATGAGAATGAACGGTTATTCCCAATGAGAATGAGCGTTCATTCTCAAAAGTGATCCATTGCATGCGTTATGCTGAAGCCTTGACCGAAACGGTGCCGTCACCCCCGCCTGATCGCAAGAACCGCATTCTTGACGCTGCCGAGTGCTGTTTTGTCCAGACCGGATTTCACAAGGCAACCATGCAGGACGTGGCGGCCGAATGTGCCATGAGTCCGGGTAATCTTTACCGTTATTTCCCGTCCAAGGATGCGATTGTGGCCGGTCTTGCCGAACGTGATCGCGAGCGCTTCAACGCCGATTTCGTCCATCTCGAAACCGCACCCGATCCCCTTGAGGCCTTCATTGTGCTTGGCCGTCATCATCTGGTGGATGAGCCGCGCTCGAAGGCGATCATGATGATGGAAATATGGGCTGAGGCTTCGCGCAATCCACGGGTCGCGGCCATTTGTGCAGCCATGGACCTGTCGATCCTCGATTGCATGACAAAGTTTATCGATCACTGGCGTGCCAGCGAGAATGCTGTGGGCATTGGCAGCGCCCGTGAAGTTGCCGAACTTATCATTGCCCTGAGCGACGGGTTGTTTCGGCGCAGGGCCACGGATGCTTCCTTCGATCCTGCCATGGCCTTCAACCTGGCTTTGCCGGTCATTTTCAACATGGTGGGAATTGCGCCCGCTGATTTTTCAAAGGTGCTTTCATGATACGTTTCATTCCAGCTGCCATTCCAGCTGCCATTGCAGTTGTCTTGCTGTTTTCGACCGCAATCACCACAGATTTGATTGCTGCCGAAGCGGCAAAAGTGCCTGAAACCAGGGCTCCGTCGGTGACCGTGTCCACAGTAGCCCGGTCCATCATGGTGGACAGCGTTATCGTTACGGGCACCCTGGTTGCCCGCGAGGATATCATGGTCGCTTCCCAGATCGATGGCTATGCCATTCAGGAAATTATGGTGGAGGAGGGTGACCGCGTGAAGGCCGGACAGATTCTGGCGCGCCTTTCACGGGAAACCATCGATGCATCGCTCGCCCAGAACAAGGCGCAGATTGCCCGTTCCGAAGCGGGCATCGCTTCGGCCCGCAGCACCATAACCGAGGCTGAAGCCGCCCGCACGCAGGCACAGGCCTCGTTCCAGCGCACGCAGACCCTGCGCAGCGAAGGCATTGCCTCGGCGGAAACCTTTGACCTTCGTCAGGCCAGCGCCCGCCAGACAACCGCAAGACTGAGCGGGGCACAGGAGCAACTACGGCTGGCTGAGGCGGACAAGGCGCTGGCGGAAGCCCAGCGCAGCGAATTGATGATCCGCTTGGGCCGCACCGAGATCAAGGCACCGTCTGACGGCATCATCAGCCGTCGTACAGCGCGTATCGGTGCCATTGCGGCAGCCGTTGGCGAGCCGCTGTTTCGTATCATCAAGGATGGTGCCATTGAACTGGAAGCGGACCTTTCAGAAACGACCTTGGCCCGCATCCAGCAGGGACAGAAGGCTACGATACGTCCGGCTGGCTATACCGAGGATCTCACCGCGACCGTGCGTCTGATCTCTGCGGAAATCACCAAGGCCTCCCGCCTCGGACGCGTGCGTCTGGCGTTGGACAAGCCCGAAGGTCTGGTGATCGGCAGTTTTGCCCGTGGCGTGATCGAGATAACCCGCCGCGATGCTGTCGTGGCTCCCCTGTCCTCCGTGCTGTTCACCGAAGATGGCGCCCGGGTGCAGGTGGTGAAGGATGGTGCCGTGGTCACCCGTCCCATCACGGCCGGCATCCGTTCCGGCGGCAGGATCGAGGCAAAATCCGGTCTTGAGGTGGGGGAGGTCGTTGTCACGATATCGGGCACATTCCTGCGCAACGGCGACCGGGTTACGCCGGTCAAGGCCGATTGATTGACCGGGTAAGGAGCTGAACCATGGCCATCAATATCTCCGCTTACTCCATTCGCAAGCCTATCCCGGCGATCCTTCTGTTCATCGTGCTCTGCCTCATGGGCTGGGTCAGCTTCATGCAATTGCCGGTGACACGCTTTCCCAACATCGATGTACCGGTCATCTCCGTCACTGTGACACAATCGGGGGCAGCACCGGCCGAGCTTGAAACACAGGTCACCAAACGCATCGAGGATGCGGTTTCGGGCATTACAGGTGTCAAGCGCCTGATTTCCACCATGAATGATGGCCGCTCCACCACGGTTGTGGAGTTTCAGCTTGAGGTCAATGTCGAGAAGGCGCTGAACGACGTCAAGGATTCGATTTCCAAGGTTCGCGCGGAATTGCCGCGCACCGTGGACGAACCGATTGTCGAGAAGATCGATGTGGAGGGTCAGGCGATCCTCACCTATGCTGTGGCCTCGCCGGGCCTGACATTGGAGCAATTATCCTGGCATGTTGACGACGTGGTGAAGCGCCAGTTGCAGGGTGCCAAGGGCGTGGGTCGTGTAACCCGTATCGGCGGCGTGGAGCGCGAAATCCGCATCACCTTGCAGCCGGATCGCCTGAGCGCATTGGGAATCACGGCGGCTGATGTCAACCGCCAGCTCAGGGCGACCAACGTCGATCTTGCCGGCGGCCGGGGAGAAGTGGGGGGTCAGGAGCAGACCATCCGCACACTGGGCGGCGCCCGCACTGTGGAGGATCTGGCCAACACCAAGATCGTGCTTTCCGCTGGCCGTGAGGTGCGGCTGGGTGAACTGGGCGAGGTCAAGGATGTCTATGAGGAACCGCGCGCCTTTGCCCGCCTGAACGGCGAAACGCCCGTTGTCTCGGCCGCCATCTACCGCGCCAAGGGTTCATCCGATTACGATGTGAAGAACGTTGTACTGAAGAAATTGGCGGTGCTGGAGAAGGAAAATCCGGACATCAGCTACACGCCCATTGATGATTCCGTGCGCTACACCTACGGCAACTACCGTTCTGCCATGACGACACTGATCGAAGGTGCGCTGCTGGCTGTCATCGTGGTTTTCATCTTCCTGAAAAACTGGCGTGCGACCCTGATTTCCTGCGTGGCCCTGCCGCTCTCCATCATACCGACCTTCTGGGTTATGGACATGATGGGCTTCTCGCTGAATCTTGTCAGCCTTCTCGCCATAACCCTGGTGACAGGTATTCTGGTCGATGACGCGATCGTCGAGATCGAGAACATCGTGCGCCACATGCGCATGGGTAAATCGCCTTACAAGGCTTCTATGGAAGCCGCTGACGAGATTGGTCTGGCCGTCATTGCCATCACCTTCACTATCGTCGCTATTTTCGCGCCGGTGTCCTTCATGGGCGGTGTGGCGGGGCAATACTTCAAGCAATTCGGGCTTGTTGTCGCGGTTGCAGTGCTCTTCTCATTGCTGGTTGCGCGTCTCATCACGCCGATGATGGCTGCCTATCTGATGAAGCCGATAAAGCATGAGGAAGCCAAAGACGGCTGGATCATGCGGGCTTACACACGGTTTCTGGCAGGAACACTGCGCTGGCGCTGGTTCACACTGCTGGCCGGTATTGGCGTTTTTGCTGTGTCGATCTGGAGCACCAGCCTGTTGCCGACCGGTTTTATCCCGCCTGAGGATTCCGCCCGCACCGTGCTGGCGCTGGAACTGCCGCCGGGCGTGACCCTGGAGACCCAACGCCAGAAAACCGACGAGGCCGTTCGGCGCATCCGCGAAATCCCCGAAGTGATGCAGGTACTGATTGTCGGCGGCTCATCGCCCACCGGCCAGCGGGAACTGCGCAAGGCTGCGGCCTATGTGAAACTGACGCCCAAGACCGAACGCAAGAAGAAGCAACGTCAACTGGAAGCGGAAATCGCCGCAAAGGTGGCGCTAGTGCCCGATATGCGCGCTTGGTACATCAATGACCGGGGCGAGCGGGAACTCTCTGTCACGCTGGTGGGCACTGATCCAGCCGGATTGCAAAAGGCCGTTGCAGAGGTCGAGGGTGCCTTGCGCCGTGATCCGCAGTTCCGCAATGTTGCGGCCATTGCCGGTGTCGAGCGTCCCGAGATTATTGTGCGTCCGCGCGATGAAGAAGCCGCCCGCTTCGGCATCAGCACCGATGCCATTTCGGAAGCGGTGCGTGTTGCCACCATCGGGGATGTCGGCCCGGCCCTGGCGAAGTTCAACGCCGGTGACCGATTGATCCCCATCCGCGTGCAGGTGGATGAGGATGCCCGCAATGATCTGCGCTATGTGGAAAGCATGATGCTGACCACGCCGAGCGGTATTTCCGTGCCCCTGTCAGCCGTGGCGGATGTCACGTTCGGACAGGGCGTCTCCTCCATCGAGCGCTATAACCGCGTGCGCAATGTCAAGATCGGCATGGACCTTGTCGGCATCACGACAGGGCAGGGGCTGGACAAGATCATGGCCCTGCCCATCATGAGCAACATGCCCAAGGGTACTGGTCTTCTGATCACGGGTGACGCCGAGATTCAGGGCGAGGTCTTTGCCGGCTTCATCAAAGCCATGGGGCTTGGACTTGTCATTGTCTTTGGTGTGCTGGTGCTGCTGTTTGGCAGCTTCTTCCAGCCCATCACCATCATGCTGTCGCTGCCACTCTCCATCGGCGGGGTCATCCTGGCGCTGCTGCTGACCAACAACCCCATCAGCATGCCTGTCGTTATCGGCATTCTCATGTTGCTGGGTATCGTCACCAAGAACGCCATCATGCTGGTGGACTTCGCGGTTGAGGCACAGGCGCATGGCGTGCCCCGCAACGAGGCGATCATCGATGCGGGCCGCAAGCGGGCCAGACCCATCGTCATGACCACGATCGCCATGGTGGCGGGCATGCTGCCATCCGCCTACGGTGTGGGGGATGGTGGTGAATTCCGCGCGCCCATGGCCATCGGCGTGGTGGGTGGCTTGCTCGTCTCCACCGTGCTCAGTCTGGTGTTTGTCCCATCGTTTTATTCCATCGTTGACAGCCTCGGATCGTGGACCGGTCGCTTCTTCTCGCGCTTTGTCGGCAAGAAGGAGGAAGAGGACGGCAATGCTCCTGTTTCTTTGCCTTTGGCGAAACCGGCCTTGCGCATGGCTGCGGAGTAAGATGGCAGCGGCGTGAATTGAGCATGGTGCGTGTCATCCGGCTCTCATGATCCGGCATCTATGGGCCAAGTGTTCACAGACCATGCGGGAATGATAAGTGCCATTTGCAAAACAGATTGTTAGGATAGTATCATCATGTTTCATGATGAAAGTGTCTTGCTGCCATGCGCCACCTCGATCCCTTTGCGCTTGAAATGCTCGTGACCGTGGCGGACCTCGGTCGCTTCACGGCGGCGGCGGACAAACTGGGCCGTACGCAATCCGCTGTCTCCACGCGCATTGCTGATCTTGAAAAGGACTTCGGCCAGATGCTGCTGGAGCGAGGCACAAGGGGTGTCACACTCACCGCCGCTGGCGAGAAACTGGTTGGCCATGCGCGGCGCTGGTTGCAGCAGGAACGTGTCATGCTGGATGACATGAAGGGTGGGCCTGCCATGGGGCGGGTGCGCCTGGGCATGCCTGATGATTATATCGATGTCTTTCTGAGGCCGATTGTCGCTCGCTTTGCCCGCGAACATCCCCAGGTGGAAATCGAGGTGCGCTGTGACCTATCCAAGCAGATTGAGGCGGATTTCGGGGCCGGACGTTTTGACCTTGCCGTCATTGCGCGGGACCACCTGAAGCCGTCAGGCGAATTGCTGCGGGCGGACCAGATGGTCTGGGTAGCGGCCAAGGGCCACCGTCCGGAACTTGAAACGCCGCTGCCGCTGGCCCTTTTTTCCGAGACCTGCCGCATGCGTCCGCGCATCATCGAGGCACTCGACAGGACGCAGCGCATCCACCGGATAGCCTATGTCTCGTCGCATACGACAGGCGTTGTTTCGGCGGTGGAAAGCGGCTTCTGCCTCACTGCCCTGTCTGAAAGTACGGTTCCGGCCAGCTTGCGGCGCCTGGGGGTCGAGGCCGCCTTGCCCGATTTGCCGACTGTCGAAATCGCCATGCTGACCCCCATCAGGCCTAATGCGGCTGCCGGACGATTGGCAAGCGCCTTCCGGGAAGCCTTTGCAGCGCATTGAACGGCGCAAAGCACTGGCAGAATTATGTTTCCGCGATCGTTTTCAGATTGACGAGGCCCTGCTCGAAATCCTTGCCGATCATGCGGTCCATGCCGATGATCACATCCATGATCTTGCTGACGAGCGGGGCAGGTCCGCGCATGGCCCAGGTGACTTCTGTGCCATCCGCTTTTTGAAGCAATGTGAAATCTCCGATATTATCGGCCTTGAACGGCTTGAGAAAAGCCAGTTGCATGGTCACGCGCTCAGCGGGAACCGACTCCGTGATCGTCATGGAACCACTGCCGATCTTCGCGCCTTTCCAGTCGTACCGCGCTCCGATACCAAAATCCGCACCCGAATACGTGCCCGTACCGGGTTCCTTGCGCTCGTAAGGGTTCCAGTCATTGAACTGGTGCAGATCGTTGATCAGGGCAAACAGCTTGTCGGGTGTGGCCTTGATGGTGAGCGAGCGCGACACACTAAAACTGTCAGGGCGTGTGGAAGCATAGGCTACAAGGGCAACAACAGCG
>JANMLW010000065.1:0-9818 GCA_031372765.1 Hyphomicrobiales bacterium | reverse complement strand
CTGCCAAACGGTTCGGGACGCACCCTGCGCGTTGCCGTGTTCGCCCGCGGTGCCAAGGCTGAAGAAGCCAAGAAGGCCGGCGCGGATATCGTGGGTGCAGAAGACCTGTTCGAGATCGTCAATGGCGGCAAGATCGAGTTTGATCGCTGCATCGCCACCCCTGACATGATGGGTGTGGTCGGTCGTCTGGGCAAGGTGCTTGGTCCGCGTGGCATGATGCCAAACCCCCGCGTCGGCACCGTCACCATGGATATCGCCAACGCCGTTTTCGCATCCAAGGGCGGTTCGGTCGAGTTCCGCGTCGAGAAGGCCGGTATCGTGCAGTCGGCCGTCGGCAAGTCGTCGTTCACGGCTGACAAGCTGGAAAGCAACATCCGCGCTTTCGTGGATGCCGTTCAGAAAGCCAAGCCAACAGGCGCCAAGGGCACCTATGTCAACCGCATCGCCATCAGCTCCACCATGGGCCCTGGCGTGAAGGTTGATCCGGGTTCGATCACGGCCTGATTGGGCTGATCATTGCAGAAATACGAAAGCCCTCCGGAAACGGGGGGCTTTTTGCTGGTCAGGTCGCAACAGAAATCATCTGTCAATCACTGCTGGCTGCTGTGAGGGCCCGTAATTCAGCGGCGACCGGTCCATTAAGCGCATTTTGCAGAAGTCCTATGGCCTGCGCCATTATAGCGCCGTCCATGGTACGATGGTCAAAACCCATGGTGATTTCAACGGATCCATCCGTTTGAAAGGGCCCATAGGTCAGAAATGTTGTCAGTGGAGACACAGGATAATTCACCGAGGTATCCAGATGCCCCATCACCGACATGCCGAAGGTGCCAAAAAACTTTGGTCTTTGTGGACCTGAATTGAAGGCAAACCACCAGAGCAACCGTCTTATCGGTAATGGTAATCCGCTCGTGCGCAGCAGGGATTTGAAGGGCTTATGGGACTGGATTGGCGCTGTCAGCGCCCGCTGCAATTCCAATGAAATCAGCAAAAGTGATTTTTCAGCAGGGCTTTTGATCTTGGCAGGAAAAAGACATTGCTCCCCATTCCATTCACGCTCGATGATGATGGATGCAACGCTGTGATCAATCTCATAAAGATGCGGCCAAGGTAAGGTCGCATAGGTTTGGCGCAGAGGAGGGCAGTCCCGGGCAACAAGCGCGTAGGCTTTGGCAAAAATGACAGTCCATGGAATGGATTGAGTCGCACTTTTGCGTGCGTCCCTGATCTCGGTAATGTTGATCGTGCGGCGTATCACGCCAATGGGGACGCGGTTGGCAAGCCAGCTCAGGTCCGAGATAAACCGGCGTGAGAGCGAAAGTGGAATGGTTCGACCGTTCATGGCTCAACGCGTTGTCAGCACCAGCCTTCGCGGTCAAGTCTGGAATTACGGTCAATAATACGGAAGCTGTATCCAGTCCCTGTAAAATACCTTCAATCTTCTCTTCACTTTCCTCTTGGCAGTTTGCGGGGAATGGCCTAAAGCACACACATGGTCCAAAGACCTTATTCAAAGTTTTCCGGAGAGATTCGGTAAAACAAGTAGCCGGAAGGCGGCGGGGGTTTCCCCGTGGCCTTGTCCGGCTATGTCCTGTCCGAGACTGTAGATGCGTTGGGCGATTCGGCTTAAACCGGGCACGCCAGCTTAATTCGAAGACTTTTGAAGTCACATTCGGGTCTACACAGACGTGGAAGAGACCGTGTTACGAGATGGTGTGTGCTGCAGGTTCACAGTGTCTTTGGTTTGTTTCCTTGGCCCAATGGCTAGTTGCCGCTGGGGACAGGCGCCAGTTGCGCCAGTAACTTCACTTGAGGGCCTTTATCGGGGCTTCGATTGAGAAAATGGTTCGACTGTATGTCGCCGTCCCGGGCGAAGATGTGTGGCGAAAGCAACGCATGAGCGTAACGGGCTGGTTAATTGCAATCGGTTTTGGGTTCTGCCCAAGGCCAAACCGGAGAGCACACGTGGACAGAGCTGGTAAACAAGAGCTCGTCACGACATTGAATCAGGTGTTCGCTGCGAACACCGGATCGATTGTCGTTGCACACTATTCCGGCCTGACTGTTGTCCAGATGCAGAAGCTCCGCAGGGAGATGAAGAAATCTGGCGCAACCGTGAAGGTCGCGAAGAACTCACTCGTGAAAATCGCTCTTGCAGGCACGGAGATGTCCTCCATCAGTTCGCTGATGAAGGGTCCAACGGTTCTGGCTTATGCCAATGATCCGGTGGCAGCTCCGAAGGTCGCGGCCGCTTTTGCCAAGGAAAACGACAAGTTCGTGATCCTGGGTGGAGCGATGGGCGCGACCGCCCTCAATGTTGATGCTGTCAAGGCGCTTGCCACGATGCCATCACTCAACGAACTGCGCGCCAAGCTGGTTGGCCTTATTCAGGCACCTGCAACCAAGCTCGCACAGCTCGCAACAGCGCCAGCAGCCAAGCTCGCTCGCGTTTTTGGGGCCTATGCCAACAAGGATGCGGCGTAATTGCCGCTTTTCACGATTCACCGCAAACACATCCATTCAAGGAACTGAAACATGGCCGATCTTGCCAAAATTGTTGATGAACTGTCCAAGCTGACTGTTCTTGAAGCTGCCGACCTCGCCAAGATGCTCGAAGAAAAGTGGGGCGTTTCCGCTGCTGCTGCCGTTGCCGTTGCCGGCCCGGCTGCCGGTCCTGCGGCTGTTGTTGAAGAGCAGACAGAGTTCAACGTCGAACTCACTGCCATTGGCGACAAGAAAATCGAAGTCATCAAGGAAGTCCGTGCAATCACCGGTCTTGGCCTCAAGGAAGCCAAGGATCTGGTGGAAGCCGCTCCAAAGATGGTCAAGGAAGCTGTCTCCAAGGACGAAGGCGAAAAGCTCAAGAAGCAGCTTGAAGCCGCAGGCGCCAAGGTCACCATCAAGTGACAATGGTCTGCTGCGCCGTTGCGTAGCAACACAATCAACAAGCGTGGGTGGTTTTGCCACTCACGTTTGTCTGTTCCGGAACCATGGCAACGTTGTTGCCGAATTTGGCATCCGGGGCGGTTGATCCAAGCTTCGGACGGCTGTTATGTTTCCGGATTTTTGATCAAACGCTTGAATTTCATTCTGGTATAGCAAGGAGCACCATGGCGCAGGCATTGGCTCAGACGTCGGCGGGTCGCAGACGGGTTCGCAAGTTCTTCGGCAAGGCCAGGGAAGCGGCAGTCATGCCCAACCTGATCGAAGTCCAGAAGGCTTCTTATGATCAGTTTCTGATGGTCGAGGAACCCAAGGGTGGTCGTCCTGATGAAGGTTTGCAGAGCGTATTCCGCTCGGTTTTCCCGATATCGGATTTTGCCGGCTCGGCCTTGCTGGAATTCGTCAAATATGAATTTGAGCCGCCAAAGTTTGACGTGGATGAATGCCGCCAGCGTGGCATGACTTTCTCGGCACCCTTGAAAGTTACACTTCGCCTCATCGTGTTCGATGTGGACCCTGATACCCAGGCCAAGTCGGTCAAGGATATCAAGGAGCAGGATGTTTACATGGGCGACATGCCGCTCATGACGATGAACGGCACCTTTATCGTCAACGGCACCGAGCGCGTCATCGTTTCGCAGATGCACCGTTCGCCCGGCGTGTTCTTCGATCACGACAAGGGCAAGACCCATTCTTCCGGCAAGCTGCTTTTTGCTGCCCGTATCATACCGTACCGTGGTTCGTGGCTTGATATCGAGTTTGACGCCAAGGACATCGTCCATGCGCGTATCGACCGCCGCCGCAAGCTGCCCGTCACATCGCTTCTGATGGCGCTTGGTATGGATGCCGAGGAAACACTGGCGACATTCTACAAGTCTGTGCCCTACCGCAAGGACAAGAAAGACGGATGGCGTATGCCGTTCGATGCTGATCGCCTGAAGGGTTTCAAGGCCAGCGTCGACATGATTGACGCCGATACCGGTGAGGTCGTGATTGAGGCCGGCCGCAAGATGGCGCCGCGTCCGCTCAAACTGCTCCAGGAAAAGGGCCTGAAGGCTTTCCGCGTTACTGACGAGGATCTGGTGGGCAATTACATTGCCGAGGATATGGTCAACGAGAAGACGGGTGAAATCTACGCCGAGGCAGGTGAGGAAATTTCCGAAAAAATGCTGGCAGTCTTTGAATCCGCCGGTATCGGTGAGATTCCCTGCCTCGATATTGATCACATCAATATCGGACCTTATATTCGCAACACGCTTTCTGTGGACAAGAATTCGTCTCGCGAAGAAGCCCTGTTTGACATCTACCGCGTCATGCGTCCCGGCGAGCCGCCGACGCTTGAGGGCGCTGAGAACATGTTCCAATCGCTTTTCTTCGACTCTGAGCGCTATGATCTCTCGGCTGTCGGCCGCGTGAAGATGAACATGCGCATGGACCTTCAGACCGAGGATACACAACGTACGCTGCGTAAGGAAGATATTCTGGCTGTAACCCGCACGCTGGTTGACCTGCGTGATGGCCGTGGCGAAGTCGATGACATCGATAACCTCGGCAACCGCCGTGTGCGTTCTGTCGGTGAGTTGATGGAGAACCAGTATCGTCTGGGTCTGCTGCGCATGGAACGCGCCATCAAGGAGCGCATGAGTTCTGTCGATCTCTCGACGATCATGCCGCAGGACCTGATCAACGCCAAGCCAGCAGCTGCTGCCGTGCGCGAGTTCTTCGGTTCGTCACAGCTTAGCCAGTTCATGGACCAGACCAATCCATTGTCGGAAATTACCCACAAGCGCCGGCTTTCGGCGCTTGGACCGGGCGGTTTGACCCGCGAGCGCGCAGGCTTTGAAGTCCGTGACGTTCACCCGACACATTACGGTCGTATCTGCCCGATCGAGACGCCGGAAGGCCCGAATATCGGCCTGATCAACTCGCTTGCAACCTTCGCCCGCGTCAACAAGTACGGCTTTATTGAAAGCCCGTATCGCCGCGTGCGCGATGGTGCGGTTACGGACGAGGTTATCTATCTCTCGGCCACCGAGGAAGCCAAGTATTACGTCGCACAGGCTCAGGTGCCTGTCGACAAGAAGGGCAAGCTCACGGAAGATCTCGTGCTTTGCCGCCATGCTGGTGATGTCGTTGTGACAGCGCCTGACAAGGTGGATTTCATGGACGTTTCACCCAAGCAGCTGGTATCGGTTGCTGCGGCACTTATCCCGTTCCTTGAGAACGACGATGCGAACCGCGCGCTCATGGGTTCCAACATGCAGCGGCAGGCTGTTCCACTGGTGCGTTCGGATGCGCCCTTTGTTGGCACGGGCATGGAAAGTATCGTGGCCCGTGATTCAGGTGCCGCCATTGCTGCCAAGCGTGCCGGTGTTGTTGATCAGGTTGACGCGACGCGTATCGTTATCCGCGCCACAGATGAAGTCGATCCAGCCAAGCCGGGCGTTGATATCTATCGTTTGATGAAGTTCCAGCGCTCCAACCAGTCTACCTGCATCAACCAGCGCCCGCTGGTTAAGGTGGGCGATACGGTTGAAAAGGGCGAGGTTATCGCCGACGGCCCGTCAACCGATTTGGGTGATCTGGCTCTCGGGCGTAACATCCTCGTCGCCTTCATGCCGTGGAATGGCTACAACTTTGAAGACTCTATCCTGCTTTCTGAGCGGATTGTGAAGGAAGATGTTTTCACGTCCATTCACATCGAGGAATTCGAAGTGATGGCCCGCGATACCAAGCTGGGACCAGAGGAAATTACCCGCGATATTCCAAACGTCTCAGAAGAGCAGCTGCGCAATCTGGATGAAGCCGGTATCGTTTATATCGGTGCAGAAGTAGCCGCCGGTGATATTCTTGTCGGCAAGATCACGCCAAAGGGCGAAAGCCCGATGACACCGGAAGAAAAGCTGCTGCGCGCCATCTTTGGTGAAAAGGCCTCTGACGTTCGTGACACCTCACTGCGTGTACCACCTGGCGTGCAGGGCACAATCGTTGAAGTGCGCGTGTTTAACCGCCACGGCATCGACAAGGACGAGCGCGCGCAGGCTATCGAGCGTGAGGAAATTGAGCGTCTTGCCAAGGACCGTGACGACGAACTGGCAATTCTGGACCGTAACGTCTATGGCCGCCTGACCGAGGTTCTGGTTGGTAAACTTGCCATCGCCGCTCCCAAGGGCGCCAAGAAGGACGTGGACATCACGCGCGATGCGCTCGATGGCCTGTCCCGTTCGCAGTGGTGGAATTACGGCGTCGCTGATGACAAGATCATGGGTGAAATCGAAGCCATGCGGAAGCAGTATGACGAGTCCCGCAAGGGTCTCGAAAGCCGCTTTATGGACAAGGTCGAGAAGTTGCAGCGCGGTGACGAATTGCCGCCCGGCGTGATGAAGATGGTCAAGGTTTTTGTTGCCGTGAAGCGCAAGATCCAGCCCGGCGACAAGATGGCCGGACGCCATGGCAACAAGGGCGTCGTCTCCCGTATCGTGCCGATCGAAGACATGCCATTCCTTGCTGATGGTACCCATGTCGACATGGTTCTGAACCCGTTGGGCGTGCCTTCGCGGATGAACGTCGGACAGATCCTGGAAACGCACCTTGGCTGGGCCTGTGCAGGTCTTGGCAAGCAGGTTTCCCAGGCTGTCGATGCCTACATGAAGCTCGGCGACATCAAACCGCTCAAGGCAAAAATCAACGAGATCTACGGCGATGATGCCGAGATCAAGGCGATGGACGACCGGAGCCTGGTTGAAATGTCATCGAACCTGCGTCGTGGTGTTCCTATCGCCACGCCGGTTTTCGACGGTGCGAAGGAGGCTGATATTGAGCGTTTCCTGACCATGGCCGGCCTTGATATCTCGGCGCAATCCACGCTTTACGATGGCCGCTCGGGTGATGAATTCGACCGCAAGGTGACAGTGGGCTATATCTACATGCTCAAGCTGCACCACCTTGTGGACGATAAGATCCACGCCCGCTCCATTGGTCCTTATTCGCTTGTCACGCAGCAGCCGCTGGGTGGAAAGGCGCAGTTTGGCGGACAGCGCTTTGGTGAAATGGAGGTCTGGGCACTGGAAGCCTACGGTGCCGCCTATACACTTCAGGAAATGCTGACCGTGAAATCGGATGACGTGGCAGGCCGTACGAAGGCTTATGAATCCATCGTTCGTGGTGAGGATAACTTTGAAGCGGGCATTCCCGAGAGCTTTAACGTTCTTGTCAAGGAAATGCGGTCACTTGGTCTCAATGTCGAACTGACAGTGAACGAGAAACCAGCTGCCAATTCCGCCGAGCTTCCACCAGCCGCGGCTGCCGAGTAACGCAACTTTCAGGAGATGCAGGACGTTTCTGCATCTCTTTCTTCTAAAATTCGCTGTGTATTTAATGCCTTGAACGGCGGGTAGCGCGCCCCGCCACCAGGAGATGGTAATGAACCAGGACATCATGAATGTCTTTAGCCCGATGGTCCAGCCTCAGACCTTCGACAATATCCGCATTTCGATTGCTTCGCCCGAGAAGATACTTTCTTGGTCGTTTGGCGAAATCAAGAAGCCCGAGACGATCAACTACCGTACCTTCAAGCCGGAGCGTGACGGCCTGTTCTGTGCCCGTATCTTCGGGCCCATCAAGGATTACGAGTGCCTGTGCGGCAAGTACAAGCGCATGAAATACAAGGGCGTCATCTGCGAAAAGTGCGGTGTTGAAGTCACGCTGTCACGTGTCCGGCGCGAGCGCATGGGTCATATCGAATTGGCTGCGCCTGTCGCCCACATCTGGTTCCTGAAGTCTTTGCCATCGCGCATTGCGATGATTCTCGACATGCAGCTGAAGGAAGTGGAGCGTATCCTCTATTTCGAAAGCTACATCGTGATGGAGCCGGGCCTGACCCCGCTGAAACAGGGTCAGACGCTTTCGGAAGAAGAGTATCTGCGTGCTCAGGACGAGTACGGCGATGACAGCTTCACGGCCATGATTGGTGCGGAAGCGATCCGGGAACTGCTCAAGACCATGGACCTTGCCACCATTGCCGCCAATCTGCGTGTGGAAGCCAAGGAAACCGAGTCCGAACTGAAGAAGAAGAAGCTCGCCAAGCGCATGAATATCATCGAGGCGTTCATGGAATCCGGCAACAAGCCGGAGTGGATGATCCTCAAGGTTGTCCCTGTGATCCCGCCTGACCTTCGCCCGCTGGTGCCGCTGGATGGTGGCCGTTTCGCTACCTCCGATCTGAATGATCTCTATCGCCGCGTCATCAATCGCAACAACCGTCTGAAGCGGCTTATTGAACTGCGTGCGCCGGACATCATCATCCGCAATGAAAAGCGCATGTTGCAGGAATCGGTTGACGCCCTGTTTGATAATGGCCGTCGTGGCCGGGTCATCACGGGTGCAAACAAGCGTCCTCTGAAGTCCTTGGCTGACATGCTCAAGGGCAAGCAGGGCCGTTTCCGCCAGAACTTGCTCGGCAAGCGCGTGGACTACTCTGGCCGCTCGGTCATCGTCGTTGGTCCTGAATTGAAGCTGCATCAATGCGGCTTGCCGAAGAAGATGGCTCTCGAGCTGTTCAAGCCGTTCATTTACTCGCGTCTTGATGCCAAGGGCTTCTCTTCCACCGTGAAGCAGGCCAAGAAATTGGTTGAAAAGGAAAAGCCGGAAGTCTGGGATATCCTGGACGAGGTCATCCGCGAGCATCCGGTTCTTTTGAACCGCGCCCCAACGCTGCACCGCCTTGGCATTCAGGCCTTCGAGCCCATTCTGGTTGAAGGCAAAGCCATTCAGCTGCATCCTCTGGTTTGCACAGCCTTTAACGCTGACTTTGACGGCGACCAGATGGCTGTTCACGTACCTCTGAGTCTCGAAGCGCAGCTTGAAGCCCGCGTTTTGATGATGTCGACCAACAACATCCTGCACCCTGCCAATGGCATGCCTATTATCGTGCCTTCACAGGATATTGTGCTGGGTCTTTATTATCTCTCTATCATCGCGGAAGGTGAGCCCGGTCAGGGCACTGCTTTTTCGAATATGGCAGAGCTTGAGCATGCGCTGAACGTGAAGAGCGTGACATTGCATGCCAAGATCAAGTATCGCTGGGAGGGGATCGGTCCTGATGGCCAGACCTACCGTAAGATCTATGACACGACCCCTGGCCGCGTGATGATCGCACAGCAACTTCCCAAGTCGAAGCACATGACTTTCGACGTCGTGAATAAACTCATGACCAAGAAGGAAATCTCGAACATGATCGATGCCGTCTACCGCAACTGCGGGCAGAAGGACACGGTCATCTTCTGCGACCAGGTCATGACGCTCGGCTTCCGCAACGCCTTCAAGGCCGGCATTTCCTTCGGCAAGGACGACATGGTCGTGCCTGAAACCAAGGAAAAGATCGTTGCCCAGTCCCGCGCCCTTACAAAGGAATTCGAACAGCAGTATCTTGATGGTCTGATCACTCAGGGTGAGAAGTACAACAAGGTCGTCGATGCTTGGGCCAAGTGCACGGACAAACTGGCTGACGAAATGATGAAGCGCATTTCATCTGTTCAGATGGATGAAAATGGCCGCCAGAAGCCGATCAACTCGATCTACATGATGAGCCATTCCGGTGCCCGTGGTTCGCCTGCGCAGATGAAGCAATTGGCTGCCATGCGTGGTCTGATGGCCAAGCCTTCTGGCGAAATCATCGAGAGTCCAATCATCTCGAACTTCAAGGAAGGTCTGTCCGTTCTTGAATACTTCAACTCCACCCACGGTGCCCGCAAGGGTCTTGCTGATACGGCTCTGAAGACGGCCAACTCAGGCTATCTGACACGCCGCCTTGTGGACGTTGCACAGGACTCCATCATCACTGTGCGTGATTGCGGCACCTCAAATGGTATCAAGAT
>JANMLW010000058.1:0-4605 GCA_031372765.1 Hyphomicrobiales bacterium | reverse complement strand
CGCTGTTTGCGCAGGATTTTCGGGCTGACATAGGGTGCAGGCTGCTGGTAACCGTAGGGTGACTGCTGATAATAGTATTGTGCCTCAGCGCCGGTTGTGAAACCAGCGATGCTGATTGCGGCCAATCCGGCGACAGCAAGGCGTTGAATTATCGACATCGTCTTTCTCCCGAACCGGCATCATCCGGCATAGTCGTTAAACTTTAAACTAATCGAGATGAACGGCAGATCAATGCAATCCTTGATCTTACGTTAATCACGTCACCATCAGACATCGATGGAAATACGCCCGCCGATGCTGCGAACCAGTTTTCCCTCGGCCTCCAGATCATAAAGCATCAGATTCAATTCCCGTATGCCCATGTTTGCAGCGCGCGCCAGTTCATCAGGTTCAACGGGCGAGGAGGTCAAAAGTTCCATGATGCGTTCGCGCGCAGTTTTCGCATCCGGTTCCGACCAACCCCCGTAAGGCGTTTCAGCAGGTCCCTGTTCCGCCTCGATACCCTGGTTCAGCCAGTCCATCTCTTCCCAAAGGGGTTGCGACATGCGCTCTCCACCTGAATCAAACAGGTTGCCCTGCTCGGGTTCCCGTCCCCGCAGGACATCGACCACCTCCAACACATCCTTTGCATCACGGGTCAGTGTGGCGCCCTGCCTCAGAAGATCGTTCGGCCCTTCCGAACGCGGATCAAGCGGGGAACCCGGCACGGCGAAAACCTCCCTGCCCTGCTCCAATGCAAATCTCGCAGTGATCAACGAGCCTGACTTTCTGGCTGCTTCCACAATGACTGTGCCAAGAGACAGGCCGGACACAATGCGATTGCGCCGGGGGAAATCGCGCCCGCGCGGCTCCCAGCCGAACGGCATTTCACTGATAACCGCGCCCTGTTCGCAAAGGCTCTCAAACAGCGCCCGGTTTTCTTCCGGGTACAGCCGATCCAGTCCGCCCGCGACAACCGCAATGGCCCCGTGCCTGAGGCTGGCGTGATGCACGCGCGTATCGATGCCACGGGCCAGGCCAGATACGATACCGTAATCATGCTGTCCAAGCTCAGCTGCTATCCGCTCCGCCAGTTTAAGGCCGGCAAGGGAGGCGTTACGGGAGCCAACAATGGAGATCAATGGCTTGCTGGCGAAATCGAGGGGTCCTGCCACCGCGATCAGGGGTGGTGCCGTGTCAATGACGGCAAGGGCATGAGGATAGTCCGGTTCCCCACGTGCCACAAAACGGGCACCAAAGCGTCGTGCCGTTTCTATTTCCTGCGCAATGACACCTTCATTGGGAATGTCCGCCGGTTTGCTGTTGCGCTGGCGAGACAGGCCCGGCAGTGCCCGCAGGGCTTCCCCGGCACCGCCATAGTAATTGATCAATGACAGGAAGGTGCGGGGGCCAACGCCCTCGCAACGGATAAGGCGTAACCAGTCAAACCGCTGCGCCTCGGTCAACTGTATGCCCTTGGCCTCGAATGTCTTGGGTCCAAGAATCGCCATATCAGGATTTTTGCCCGATCTTGCCTTCCGTTCCGGCGATCAACCGCTGGATATTGGCGCGATGCATGACAAACAGCAGGATCGTCAGAATGATATAAAGAAAGGCAACGCTCTTGTTGCCAGCTATCAACAGCGCAATGGGCATGGCAGCGCCGGCCACCAGCGCCGCAAGGCTGGAATAGCGCGTGACATAAGCCAAGCCTAGCCAGATCGCAGCAAAGATCAAAGCGCCGGGCCACCACAAGGCGATCAGGACACCCAGATAGGTGGCAACGCCCTTACCGCCTTTGAACCCAAGCCATAGAGGAAAGAGATGGCCGAGGAATGCGCCGAGGCCCGCGACAACTCCCAGTGAAAATCCCCATTGACTGGCAACCAGAACGGCAAAGGTGCCCTTGAGGGCATCCCCCAGCAGGGTTGCTGCCGCCAGGCCCTTGCGCCCTGTGCGCAGGACATTTGTTGCGCCGATATTACCGGAGCCAATAGAGCGGATGTCGTCCGTTCCCGCGATTTTCGTGATCAGTAATCCGAAAGAAATGGACCCGCACAAATATCCGAACGCCAGCGCCACAGCGTAGTGCGCCAAGGAAGAGGACCAGATTGCGGGATCAAACATGGGGAAAGCCTGCTGCAAAGTTGATGTAGCTTATCAATTCGGCTAAAACTAACCAGTCCCCGATTTATCACTGGCTCCTGAAGCACAGCAAAAAGGGACGGGCATGACCGGATGTGGTCTGACCTGCCCCTTTGTGTGTTTCAGATTTCAGCCGGCGATTTCGTTGCCGGAAAAGAACTGTGCCATTTCGATAGCGGCTGTTTCAGGCGCATCCGAACCATGCACGGTATTTTCGCCAACAGACTGGGCGAAGAGCTTGCGGATAGTACCTTCAGCAGCATTGGCGGGGTTAGTGGCACCCATGACGTCGCGATAGCGCGCAATGGCGTCCTCGCCTTCCAGGATCTGCACCACAACGGGTGCAGAAATCATGAAATCCACCAGTTCACCGAAAAACGGTCGAGCGCTGTGAACGGCGTAGAATGTCTCAGCCTGTCCGCGTGTCATGTGAATGCGCTTCTGGGCAACAATACGCAGACCCGCTTTTTCAATCACGGCGTTAACCGCACCGGTCAGATTGCGCTTGGTTGCGTCTGGCTTGAGAATGGAAAATGTACGCTGGGTGGTCATGGGATATCCTTGATGACTGAAAATGCAAAACGCGCGGGAGCTTTACCCGCGCGTTCAGCAAGCCGCAAGGCTGCAGATATTAAATCAGTCGTCAGCCGACAGTATCTTGGCGCGGAACAGGAACCCTGAAACCAGACCGCCAAGAACCGGCGCAATCATGTAAAGCCAGACCTGCGATACAGCCTGCCCACCAACATAGATGTTGGGAGCCAGGGTTCGGGCCGGATTAAGCGAGTTGCCGGTGATTGGCACGAAGGCCAGATGCAGGAGCGCAAGGGTGAGACCAATGACGAGGCCCGCAACAAGACCTGACGCAGCCTTGGCCTGCGTTACACCCAGAATGACAGCGGTGAAGATCATCGTGGCGAAAAACTCGGTAAGGAAGGCTGATGTCACGGACCAATTCCCGAATGTATTCTGACCGAAAACACCACCGGCTATCTTGTAGCCACCGGGTGCGCCTTGCAAGATAAGGGCAAGAATACCTGCGCCAATGAAACCGCCCAGAAACTGCGCAATGATATAGCCGGGCAGGTCCTTCGTCTCAAAACGACCAGCAGCCCAGAGCGCAACCGTGACTGCGGGGTTTATATGGCAGCCAGAAACGGGGCCGATCGTGTAGGCCATAGCCGTAACCGCAAGGCCAAACGCCAAAGCGATAGCAACGATGCCTTGCGTATGGACCGAGGCGCCCATGGCGGATGGCGGGGTGAGGCCAGCACCCAAGAGATTGACGGCAACGACCGCGCCGCAACCAACCAGTACCAGAACCGCAGTTCCAAACATTTCTGCGATATATTTTTTCATCGCCTACTCCATGGCTGATAAGAATCAGGACGCCTGACAGGCGAACTTTGACTTTTTTTAATACTTTTGTTGAATGCGCAACCTGTAAAATGCATTTTCGCAAGCAAAGCGGCAGGTGAGTGCCGCTTCCTGCTACCACTACATCTCGACTATCAAACCGTCTTTCAAGGTTACCCGGCGGTCCATGCGATTGGCGAGTTCGACATTATGTGTGGCGATGAGGGCAGCAAGACCGGATGCCTTGACCAGCGCAATCAATGTCGAGAACACATGCTCTGCGGTCGCGGGATCAAGATTACCCGTCGGTTCATCCGCAAGCAACAGGCGCGGTGCATTGGCAACAGCGCGCGCGATGGCGACGCGTTGCTGCTCACCGCCTGACAGTTCCGCTGGCCGATGCTCAAGACGTGCACCCAAACCGAGAAATGCCAGCAATTCACGCGATCGCCGGTCAGCTTCCGTCTGAGACAGGCCGCGAATGAGTTGCGGCATGGTCACATTCTCAAGTGCCGAGAACTCAGGCAGCAAATGATGGAACTGATAGACAAAGCCTATATCACTGCGCCGCATGGCAGTTCTCCCGGCATCATCCAGAGCCGCTGTTGGCACATCGCCAATGAAAACCTCGCCGCTGTCCGGCTTTTCCAGCAACCCTGCGAGATGCAACAGTGTGGATTTTCCAGCTCCTGAAGGCGCAACAAGAGCCACCGACTGACCGGGGTTCAGTCTGAAACTGACGCCGCGCAAAATATCCAGCCGCGTTTCGCCATCGCCGTAATGACGGGTGACACCCGAGAGTTGAAGGGCAACGTCACTCATACCGCAGGGCCTCGACAGGATCCAGCTTGGCGGCCCGCCAGGCGGGATAGAGACTGGCCAGCAACGAAAGGACAAGGGCAAGGAGCACGACAGTGATCACCTCCCGCCAGTCAATAACGGAAGGCAGTTTGCTCAGGAAATACAGCGTTGCCGGGAAAAGATCGCGCCCGGCGAGAATGGAGAAGAAATTCTTGATGCTGTCGATATTGCGTGCCACCAGCACGCCGATGGCCAGCCCCGCCAGTGTGCCCGAGACACCGATACTTGCCCCTGCCATCAGGAATACGCGCAAGATTGACCCTT
>JANMLW010000042.1:0-14793 GCA_031372765.1 Hyphomicrobiales bacterium | reverse complement strand
GGGCCAGAACGCCCGGTGCCACCGGATACCCCATCGCCGCCAGCGATCCCCCGTTGAGGAAGGACCGATTGATCTGCACCTGCTGCCAATCAAGCAGCATCGCATCCCGTGGAGAAACACCGCAGGCAGCGCGCAACGCATCAACAGTCAAAGGCGCAGCATTGCAAAGCGTGACAAAGCCATTGCGTGAGGCCTCAAGCAGGCCCGATGGTGGACGCTGCACGGACGCCCCCACAAACTGCAAACCTGCCGCCTCGATAGCATATCCTCCGGCGGCAACCATGCACAGCGGCAGGATGATGCCAGAGGCCACAGCGGGAAGAACAATGCTGCGGCGCCGCAACGGCAAGGCCGGTGACAGTGTCAGCATGACAAAGCAGCTGATGGCTGCTGACCCCAGAAGGGGGATAGCTGTTGCCTCGGAAAAGGCGGAAGACAATCCCGGCCATTGCGTCAGCACTACGGGATGCACAGGCGCAAAAAACCACCGGGCCTTGGCATCCACGATGGCGGCCAGCGTGTTGGCTTCCGAAAAAAGCGGCAAGGGCAACGCGCCAAGACTGATCAGGCCTGTTGCGAGCAGCACGCCATATCCGGCGATTGCAAGCGATGCAATGCCAAGGATAAGGACCAGACTGGCCCTCAAACCGCCTGATACGACGGCAAGGGCTGGCAGGACAATGATGAGAAGGCAAATGAAGAGCAGGGACAGCGTTGATCCCCGTGCAACCAGTGCCGCCATCAGATCACCCGCGACCAGCGACAGGCAGATAAGGCCAAGCATGCAACCCGTGACAACCTGCAGAAGGCCCGATAGAGCGGCAATATGTGGGTTGCTCATCTTTACGCTTGCTTCAGATCCTTCCATCCGGCGCCAGCTCCAACGCGCCAGCCCATGTGCCACGACAAGTCCGATCGCCTGCCCAATCAGGATGGCGGCAAGCTGATCCGAAGTGACAGGCCGCAGCATGGCCACACCCACCCCGGTTAGCACAGCGCCGGCTGTGACCCCGGCAAGGATTGGCCGGATCAAGGACGAACGCCCGGTAAAGATCCGCTCCTCCGCCGTTCGGCCCATGCAGGCCAAACAGGCACACAGCACAAACATCAACAGAAAAATCGCTGTTTCGGCCACTGTTTGCGGCAGTCCGACCCGCTCGGTCACAACAATCAATGCCAGCAATGTCAGGAATCCGACCATGACAAAGCCCGCACCTGGCAGAACGGCAGTATCAAACCGATTTTGCGCCTGATAGGATTCAGGTTTCCCTGACTGCATCATATGCCTTCTGACTAACACTTTTTGATCAGCCCCGTGGACGATTGCATGGCTTGCATCCTGTTGCTGATCACGTCAATGATGATCGTAAGAATGATCAGAGCGCGCCGCATCCGATCAGGCAAGCAAAGTCTTCCAAGGACATGACGATGGCGATAGAGGGTCAGATTCTGATTGCGGACGATCACCCCCTGTTTCGGGGGGCTTTGCGTCAGGCGCTGACAGGCTCGCCATCGGCGGTATCCATCACGGAGGCAGGCACATTTGATGAGGTCAACGGCAAGCTGGGCTCCGGCGATACGTATGATCTTATCCTGCTTGATCTGAACATGCCCGGCATGCAGGGCTTCTCCGGCCTTACATATCTGCGGGCAACTTATCCCCAGGTTCCCGTTCTGGTGGTTTCAGCCAATGAGGACCATCAGGTCATGCGCCGCTGCCTTGAGTTTGGTGCATCGGGTTTTCTGCCCAAGACCTTGGGCATAGATGCGATGCGGCTAGCCATCTCCACGGTCATGGGCGGCGGTTCCTGGGTTCCACCCGACCTTGACCTGACTACGCCGGTTGACCGCGAAACCAGCGACCTTGTGCGGCGCCTTGCCAGCCTTACACCCCAGCAAGTGCGCGTGCTGATGATGTTGTCAGGCGGTTTGCTAAACAAGCAGATCGCCTACGAGCTGAATGTCTCCGAGGCGACCGTGAAGGCGCATGTCTCAGCCATCCTTACCAAGCTGGGCGTTGACAGCCGCACACAGGCGGTCATCGCTGCCGCAAAGATCGACGGCGGCCAATGGCAGACGGGATTGCCGCAAGGGTAGCCTTATGGCCAGCGCACCCGCGGTGGCAGCGACGACAGGATGGATTCGACATTGCCGCCTGTCTTGAGACCAAAAAGCGTGCCACGATCATGTAGCAGGTTGAACTCGACATACCGCCCCCGGCGGGTTTCCTGCTCGATTAAGTCTGCTTCAGTCCATGGCAAAACCATGTTGCGCGAAAGGATTGGCGGATAGGCCGTCAGAAAGGCCCGGCCGACGTCCTGTGTGAACGCCAGATCAGCGGCAAAATCCCCCGTATCAAGATAATCGTAGAAAATGCCACCGATGCCGCGCGGTTCCTTACGGTGCGGCAGATAAAAATACTCCTCGCACCACTGCTTGTAGCGCCGGTAATCAGCCACCGCATGGGCCATGCAGGCTTGTTCCATGCAGGCATGAAAATGCAGGCTATCGGCATCCTCCTGCGTGCGGCGGCGCATCAAAACCGGCGTCAGATCAGCCCCCCCACCGAACCACTGGCGTGATGTCACAACGTAGCGGGTGTTCATGTGCACCGTCGGCGCACCGGGATTCCACGGATGCGCGATGACCGACACGCCCGAAGCAAAGAAGTTGGGGTTGGTGTCGGCGCCGGGGATCTGCTTGGCAAAATCGGGCGAGAAAACACCGTAGACCGTCGAGGTATGTACCCCGACTTTCTCAAACACCCGGCCATTCATCATTGACATGGTGCCCCCGCCGCCATCATTGCCCTCGTGGTCCTTGCGGGTCCATGGTTTGCGCACGAAACGGCCCGCCTGCCCGCCGGGTGCATCCACATGATACGGTCCGGTTGAGGCATCCTCAACGGCCTCGAAGGCAGCGCATATCTGATCCCGCAGGGATTCAAACCACGCCCTGGCAGCAGCCTTGCGGCGTGCCAGTTCCTCGGAAGGTGGCAGGGGATGAGGTATGGACATATTGGGATTCATGAGGCTGCTATATCAACAGATGCAGGATTGCTCAATTGGCTGACATCAAAATGGCCAAGCTGGCGTAGGGCTTCACTCAACACGATTGCGGCAGAAACCGCTACATTGAGCGAGCGCGTACCCGGCACCATGGGCACAACGACACGCGCATCGACGGCATCGTGAACCTCTTGTGGCACACCCGCACTTTCACGACCGACCATGAGGATATCATCAGGCGCATATACAAAGCGCGTATGCACCATGGCCCCTCTGGTTGTGAGCAGGATCAACCGACGACCTTCAGCCTGTCGTGAGGCGTTGAAAACCGACCAGGAGACATGCCTGATGATCTCGAGCTGATCGAGATAATCCATGCCGGAACGACGAAAGTGCCTGTCCGTGACCGGAAAACCTGCCGGCTCTATGATATCGGCGGCCATGCCAAAACACGACGCCATACGCAGCATTGTCCCGGCATTTTGCGGAATGTCGGGCTGAAACAGCGCCAGCCGGAGATTGTGGCTGTTCATGGACAGGCTCAAGCGGCCTGCTCCAGCCCCGCGATGGCGCGGGCAAAATCTACCGCAGCAAACGGCTCAAGATCATCAATGCCCTCGCCCACACCGATGAAATGCACCGGCATCCTGAATTTTTCAGCGATGGCGACAAGAATTCCACCCCGCGCCGTACCATCCAGCTTGGTCATCACCAGACCAGTGACGCCCGCCGTCTTGCCGAATATCTCGACCTGGCTCAACGCGTTCTGACCAACGGTAGCATCAATCACGAGAAGCACACCGTGCGGGGCTGAATCATCCATCTTCTTGAGGACGCGAACCACCTTTTCAAGCTCCGCCATCAATTCAATCCGGTTTTGCAGGCGCCCTGCCGTATCGATCATGAGGACATCCACATTCTGGTCTTTCGCCTGCTTCAAGGCATCGAAGGCCAAACCGGCAGCATCTCCCCCCTGCTCGCGCGAGACGACTGGCGCACCAGCGCGCTCGCCCCAGACCTTCAGCTGCTCGATCGCCGCGGCACGGAAGGTATCGCCCGCCGCCAGCATCACGCTCTTGCCCTCAGCCCGGAACTTGGAGGCGAGTTTACCGATGGTTGTGGTCTTGCCCGAGCCGTTGACACCAACCATAAGCAGCACAAAGGGCTTTTGTTTAGGATCAATCACCAGCGGCAGCGCCACGGGAGCCAATACCTTTGCCACCTCTTGGGCTAAAATGGCCTTGACCTCTTCTGGGTCAATTTCCTTGTCGTATCGTCCCTTGCCCACCACAGCGGCAATACGGGCAGAAACATCAATACCAAGATCAGCCTGAATCAGGATATCCTCAAGATCTTCAAGCGTCGCGGCATCCAGCTTCCGCTTTGTGAAAAGCCCGGTGATCCCCTCGGATACGCCCGATGCAGTGCGCGACAGGCCGCTCTTGAGTTTTTGCCACCAGTTTGTCTTTGGAACTGGAGATACGGGCTCTACAACCGCGGGAATCGTTACTGCTGGAGCAACCACTTCTGCGGCGCGTATTTGCGCGGCTTTCTCTTGCGCTATTTTCTCTTGCGCTAACTTTTCTTCGTCTAATTTTTCTTGAGCAACAGCAGCAACACGTGCTGATTCAACACGGGCTGCCTCAAGACGAAGCAATTCCTGCTCTTCAGCTTCCTTTTGCTGCTCAACCAGTTGCTCCGCCGCGATGCGTGCAGCCTCTTCCCTGGCTTGGGCTATTTCAGCCGCAATGCGTTCCGCATGCGCGTCAACCAGCAAGGGTGTTTCCGCGATTTCCGGCAAAACCGCCGGTTCAGGCTGAGGCGCAGGTTCGGCCTTGCCAAAACCAAACATGCGTTTGAAAAAACCGGGTTTCTTGTCGTCAGCCATGATCAGTTCCTATGCCGCATCAGCAAACAGCGCAGCATCAAGATGCGTCTCGCATTCCAGTTCAACCGGCCCGGTCATGATCACGTGATCATCGGCTTGCCAGTTGATTTGCAAATCGCCGCCGGGCAATGTCACGGTCACGGTCCGCTCTGTCAGTCCGCGCCTGTGAGCCGCCACCACGGCAGCGCAGGCCCCCGATCCGCAGGCCAGTGTCAATCCGGCACCGCGCTCCCACACTTTGAGGGTCAGTGATTGGCGTGACGTCACGGCGGCAAGCGAAATGTTGGCTTTCTGGGGGAACATCCGGTGTGTTTCAAGCAATGGTCCGGTGCGGGCCAGATCATGCGCCTCAACATTATCGACAAAGAATACGGCATGGGGATTGCCCATGCTCACAGCCGAAAAATCAGCAGGCAGTCCCGCCTCAAGCCATGCCGTATCCAGCGGAACAACCGCCGTATCCATAACCGGCAGGCTGAGCGGAACATCATGCCAGGCCAACCCCGGCACACCCATATCAACCGAGAATTGCCATTCGCCCAGTCTGGCGCAGCGCAGCAATCCGGCACGCGTCTCCACGGCAAATCGCTTTTTTTCGCTTTGGCCTGCCAGTAGCCACGCGACACAGCGCGTGCCATTGCCGCAGGCTCCCGCCTCGCTGCCATCGATGTTATAGATCAGCACGAACGCCTCGGTGCCTGCGGTGCGCGGGTCATGCAGCACCATCATCTGGTCATAGTGCAGATCAGAACCCTTGCCGATAGCGCGCGCTTCCGCTGCCGTCACCACGTGATTGCTCCCGCGCAGATCAAGCACCACGATGGCATTGCCAAGGCCGTTCATCTTGAACACCCTGTGATTGGCAAGGGGCTGATCTGCAATTGGCTGATTTGCAATTGGCTGATTTGCAATTGGCTTGCGGTTCATGATGAATGGCGATGTCATGTGAGTTGGTTCAGTGTATGGGGAAGGGATGATCAAGCGCTTGATATAAGCGATCAACACGAAATGACCAATTGTCTATCATGCCATCACATTGCCCATCTTTCACTTGACCATTCGTCCCACTGTTTCATGTGTTGCGGAACATACTCTTTAATCGAATCAAGCCTGCCAGTGGCTGATTCATCGCGGACCGGAGCACTGACGACATGCTGAAAAGGTTGATACCGGCGTCGCTTTTGCTGATAGCATCCGTTCTGGGCGGCATGGCGCAGCAGACGATCCTGCCCCCGCCCGGCAGCCTGACCACTCCTCCCGCCGCGCCCAATCCGCTGATTCCCGCAACACCGCCTGCGGTTGCCCCGGAAGCACCTCAGCAGCAACCACCGGGTACGCCACCGCAAACCGGCGATCAGGTGAAACCTACCGAAATCAGCGGCCCAACAGATGTCGTGCTCGATGCCCGTACCGCGCTCATCCTGAAAGGCCAATCCAGCTGGGATGATGGCTACGACAACCTGATGGAGGCTTTTGCCAAACTGCGCACCGAAGCGACCAGATTGAAGCTTGTGACCACCAGTCGTCCGCAATCAGCTTTCATGTCCACCGATGATTTCGGCTTCAAGTATGAGGCCATGATCATGCTTGGCGCCGCGCCGGGAACATCACCTGCCTTGAGCAAGGATTTTTCAATTGCGCAGTCCCCGTCCGGCAAGGCGCTGAAATTCACCCACATCGGGGCCTATGACGATATAGATACCACCTACGAGGCCATCACGGCCTATCTTGATGAAAAGGGCTTGAAAGCCCGCAACATCTTCATCGAGGAATACATGAATGACCCGAAATCATCCGAGGACATCACGCTGGAAATGAACATCTACGTACTGATCGAATGAACCCTCACCAACACTATCCCTGCCAGACCTGACCCGGTCTGAACGCCACAAAACGGCTGGCGTCGACGCCTGCTTCCGCAAGCGCGGCAGTCAGTGCCTCAAGCGGTCGCCCTATCCCCTCATTGGTGAGGTTGAATGTCCCCCAGTGGTGGCCAATGGCGGCTTTCGCGCCAAGCTCCTGCATCACCTTGACGGCCTCAACAGGATTCATGTGCTGCGCCCGCATGAACCAGCGTGGCTCATAGGCGCCGATAGGCAGCAGGGCCAAGCGGAACCCACCATATTTCGCCTGCATCTGCGGGAATATGGAGTTGGAATCATAGCCCGTATCGCCACAGGCATAAATCTTCCCGGCTCCACTCTCGATGACGAAATTGCTCCATAACGCCATGGAACGATCCGATAAGCCCCGCGCTGACCAGTGCAGTGTCGGTTCCAGCGTAACCTTCACACGATCCGAGAGAACAACACTCTCACCCCAGTCGTGCGCGGTTGCCTTGGCAAAGACAGCGTCCACCGAGCGCAGCAGCATGTCATTGCCAAGCGGTACGATCAGGCGCGGGTTGAAGCGCGTCATCAGCCGCGCCAGTGTCGCGGCGTCCATGTGATCGTAATGGTTGTGCGTCACCAGTACGGCATCAATCTTCGGCAGATCATCAAAGGCAATACCTGGCGCATTGACGCGCTTTGGTCCGGCAAACTGGAACGGGCTGGCCCGCTCCACCCATACCGGGTCAATCAGGATGTTCAAACCGCTGGTCTGGATCAGATAGCTGGCATGACCCACCAAGGTAACGCGCAGGTCATCGACAGTTGCCGGTGGCTTGTCGGCAAAAGGGCTGGGGTATGTGCTTGGCCAAGCCTCCTTGCCACTACCAAACTGCCATTTCAGCAAATCAGATCGTGTCTTCTCGGCATTGTCAGGGCGTCCGGGTGAGAAGAACTTCAGCCCATCGAAATGATCGCTGACCGGACCGGAATAATACGGATTGCGGGGCTTGCGTGCCATGAGCCATGCGCCTCCCGCGCCAAAAGCCGCCAGAGCGGAGAAGCCAAACAACTTGAGTGCAGAGCGACGGTTCAT
Source organism: Hyphomicrobiales bacterium (assembly GCA_031372765.1). GTDB lineage: Bacteria > Pseudomonadota > Alphaproteobacteria > Rhizobiales > Beijerinckiaceae > JADCCX01. The sequence goes on along the minus strand of JANMLW010000042.1, from coordinate 6,972 downwards.
ACCGTGTCAGATAGCCAAACAGCGCAGGAGGGCAAGGGGCACAAGCCGTGCTTTACAATGGGATATAGACGCGGCCAGCCTCTTGGCATCCCTTGCACGCTTAAGCCAATGGTAAGGCCACTGCGCTAGAATACACTATGTTATTCAAGGTCGTGTGATCCCGTGTCAAAAAAATCTCCCCAGCATCCTGTCTACTCGCTTGTCGTGCCGATCTTCAATGAAGAGGCGGTGCTGCCCATTCTGCTTCACCGGCTGGATCAGTTGCTCGACAGGATGGATGCCCCCGCCGAAGTCATCTTCGTCGATGATGGCAGTTCGGACACCTGCGGTATTGTGGCGGCTGCCAAGGCCCGTCAGGACAAGCGCTACAAGTATATCGGTTTTTCCCGCAACTTTGGCCACCAGATTGCAATTACCGCAGGCATGGACCGGGCAGAGGGACAATGCGTCATCGTCATGGATGCTGATCTTCAGGACCCACCTGAAGTGGCGCTGGACATGATCGCAAAGTGGAAAGAAGGGTACGAGATCGTCTATGCCCGACGCCTGTCCCGCGAAGGCGAGAGTGCGCTCAAACTGGGTACCGCGCGGCTTTTCTACAAGACATTACGCAAGCTGACCGCCGTCGATATTCCAGAAAATGTTGGCGATTTCAGGCTTGTTGATCGCAAGGCACTGGAGGCTTTCAAGGCCATGCCGGAGCGGGACCGTTTCGTGCGCGGCATGTTCAGCTGGATGGGCTTTCGCCAGACAGCAGTTGATTTTCACCGTGAAGCCCGCGTTGCCGGTGTCACAAAATACGGCTGGAAGAAAATGTTCCGGTTGGCGACTGACGGCCTGGTCGGATTCTCCGATGTACCCCTGAAAGCCGCGCTGTGGCTGGGTGCGATTGTTTCCTGCGGTGCCATCCTGTTTGGCCTCTATGCAGCCGTACTGGCCTTCATTGACCCTACAGTCGTGCGCGGCTGGGCCTCTCTTGTGGTCCTGACCTCATTCTTTGCAGGCATGAACCTGCTCACCACGGGCATTGTCGGGCTTTATGTCGGGCGCATCCACAACGAAGCCAAGCAGCGCCCGCTTTACGTCATCGGCCGCGAAGTGGGCTTTGACAGGATTGCCAAGCGTCAGGTGGAATCACCCATGCGCAGACGATCGGCTGACCGTGTTACCGCTGGGCAAAAAGCGGCCTGACCTTTTCCAAGCATAGCGTTTCAGAGTGCGTTCCATGACCGATAAAACCACCGCATACCAGATAGCCGAGGATGCCACCCGACAACTACGAAACGGCTGGCTCCTGGTCTTTGGCCTGCTCTGCATGCTGCGCCTTGCTTTCAACAGCGGCGGCATTCTGGGTGATCCCGATACGATGTGGCATGTCCAGACAGGCAAGCTGATCCTTGGCACCCTGTCCATGCCCTATGCCGACACCTGGTCGCATACCTTTGCAGGCCAGCCGTGGATGGCGCGGGACTGGTTGGCACAGGTCATCCTCGGCATCGGATTCATGGTGGGTGATTGGCCCGGGGTGGCTTTTGTCAGCTGGGTTGCAACAGCATTGTCCGTGATGGTGGTTGCCTATGCGCTGATGCAACGCACCAATCCGCTGACTGCGCTGCTGATGGGCTGGCTTGCACTCACCACCATCCACACCACCATTCTGGCGCGTCCACACATCATCGCGCTCCCAGCCATGGCGCTTTGGACGGCATGGCTTGTGCATGCCGCCAGTACGACACGCCGCCCGCCCTGGCTGGCTTTGGGGGTCATGGTGCTCTGGTCAAATCTGCACGCTGGTTTCACCATCGGGTTTGTCATCGCGGGTATGATTGCGCTTGATGCGATATGGCGCACGGAGCCTGAAGGCCGCGTGCGTGCCATCGCAGGCTGGCTGCTGTTTGGCTGCGGCTGCCTCGTGGCTTCTGTTGTCAATCCATATGGATTTGCGCCGCTCCTCATCAATATCCAGATGTTCTCTGGCAACGAGGCCATGGCCTATGTCGATGAATGGAAAGTGATGCGGCTGCATGAACACAACGTGCTGATCGTGCTTTACGCCAGTATCCTGATCGGGAGCCTGTTTCTGGATGCCCGCAAGAATATCTTCCGTATCCTTCTGGGTGTGTTCATCATCTACACCAGCATCAAGCATGAGCGCTTCGTCATGCTGCTGGCAATCATTCCGCCCCTGCTGGCTCAGGAAACAGCGCCGCGCCTGCTGCGTATGGCTTTCGACAGATTTAAACTCTTTCAGGACAAGGACCCGTTGCTGGGGCGCAGCACCTGGAAGCCGCTGCTGGCTGTCGTTCCTGCTGCCATTGCGGCAGTGATGATCATGCGCCCCATTGCGTTGCCCAACCTGAAAGCGCGCGATATTGCTCTCGCAGCCGTGCCAACAGAGGCCAGACAGGGCAAAGTTTTCAACAGCTATGGACTGGGTGGTTATCTGGTATCGCGGTCAGTGCCTACCTTCATCGACGGACGCACGGATCAACTGTTTCTGGGTGGCTTTACCGATACCGTTATCAAGACAATCGTCGGCAACGATGCGGCAAAGCTGCAAGATCTGATCGAGAAATACGGTGCATCCTGGGCCTTTGTAGAGGCTGACACCAAGGAAGCGCAGTTGCTGGATCAGTTTCCGGGCTGGAAGCAGATTTATGCCGATGACCATACCAAAATATACGTGAAGACAGCGGGTTGAACCTCGCTTTTAGTTTAAAACCGGCAACCGCACCGTAAAGCAGCTGCCGCCACCTTCTCGGGCCTGCACCTTTACTGTCGCTTGGTGCAGCCCGGCAATCTGGCGCACCAGCGCCAGGCCCAACCCCACACCACCCGAACGCTCTCGCGCACCCGTGACACGGTAGAATGGTTCAAAGATTCGCTCGTGCTCAGCTTCCGGCACACCCGGACCACGATCGCAGACATCAACCGCGACAAAACCATCCGCTGGCTGGCGGATGAACACCTCGACCGGCAGACCATGGCCATAGCGCTGGGCGTTCTCCACCAGATTGCGAAACAGCCGGACCAGCAGGCGCGGATCACCCAGAACCATGGGCAGGGCCTTGTCAGCGATACTGAGATCGGCATTCGACTGCGCGCACTCCTCCGCCACCAGCGCCACAAGATCGATGCTCTCAAGCACAAGTGTTTTGCCTTCCTGCGAGTCCAGACGGCTGGCCAGCAAGATTTCCTCGATCAGTTGATCCAGTTCCCGGATGTTACGGTTGAGTTCATTGCGGCTCGCATCACTGGTGTGCGCAGGCAGAGACTCGATGCCCATGCGCAGACGCGCCAGCGGAGAGCGCAACTCATGCGAGGCATTGGCAAGGAGTGACTGGTTGGCCACGACCAGGGACTGGATACGGTCTGCCGAGCGATTGAATGTTTCAGCCAGTCTGGCAATCTCGTCCTTGCCTTCCACGGGCACCCGTGCGGCCAGATCACCTGAACCAAGGGCAGCGACACTGGTTTGCAGGGTCTCAAGGCGGCGGGTCAGACGGCGCACCACCGGATAGGCGCTGATGCCCACAGCAAGGGCAATGCCGATCAAGGCAAACAGCCAGCCAAAGCGACGATAGGGCGCCCGTTCGCCATGCGGCCAGGCGGCCATGAGTGTGCGGCCGTCCTGCAAGTGCAGAACATGGCCCCAGCGATGGCTGCGCCAGTTTCCCGAAGACTTCCACCGTCGCTCATCCTCTGGAAGCCTGAGCATGCCATCACTGGCATCAGCGATTGTGCCGCCGTCTTTGGCAAAAAGGATTAGATCGAACCCGCTGAGCGTACGCCATTTTACAAGCGCTTGCCGTTGCGTCTCCTGCGATGCTTCAACCGGCGGAATCAGCCGTTCTGCAACAGCCTGATAAAGCGCATTGTCCGGCGAAAACCGGTCAAAATCAGCCAGTAGTTTCCAGGTGATGCCAGCCAGCACGGCAAACAGGGCAAGGCTGCCCAGAACCGCCAGATATATGCGAAAATACAATCGGGCCATCACGCATGTACCTTACTTACTGTTGTGCTTTGGCAAAGACATAGCCTGACCCGCGCACCGTGATGATGCGTCTGGGTTGCTTGACATCATCCTCGATAGCAGCACGGATTCGCCCGATATGGACATCGATTGAACGGTCAAGCACCGGATCGTAAGCCTGCGGTTCATTGGTCGCGAATTCGATCAGCTGCTCGCGTGACAACACCCGGCCCGGCCGCTCCGCCATCGCCTGTAGCAGCGCGAACTGATGGCTGGTCAGTATCTTGTCCGCACCCTCAATCCGCACGACCCGGGCAGCCCGGTCAACCTCAAGGCGGCCAAACCGCAAGGTGTCGGATGCCTCTTGTGCTGGCACCGCCCCCCCACGCCGCAAGACCACCCTGATGCGCGCCAGAAGCTCCCGCGGTTCAAAAGGCTTGGAAACATAATCTTCCGCGCCAATCTCAAGGCCAACGACGCGGTCCGTAGGATCACCCTTCGCTGTCAGCATGATAACGGGCGTTTGCGCTGATGGGCCCGGCATCGCACGGATGCGCCGAAAGACATCCAGTCCATCACCGTCCGGCAACATCAGGTCCAGCAGAATGAGATCAGCGGTGTTACGCGCAAGAAGAGCCATGCCCGAACCACCGTCCTCGGCATGGCTCACCGTGTATCCGGAGTGGCGTAGATAGTCCGCCACCATGGTGGCAAGACGGACATCATCCTCGATCATCACGATATGCGACATAGGCAGACTCTAGTGCAGAGAAGGTGATTGGAACAATGGGGTGCAGATGCTGCTGAAGATCAACATCAGCCCCGGTTATACCATCCACCACGGCGATTCTGCCACCGCTCTACCAGCTTCGTGCGCTGTGCAGGTGTCAGGACATCAGCCGCATCAAGCAAGGATTGCGATGCGCGCTTTGACAGGGTTTCAGCCAGCGAAATTTCCTGCGCACGCAACTGTTCAACGGCTGCGCGGTCCAGCTTGTCCGCCTTCATCAATTCGGCCAGCTTGTCTCGCGTTGCCATATGCTGCTGGCGCATGGGTGCCAGTTCGCGGAAGGTCATGCGGGCGATTTCAGCGATCTTGTCCTTTTGTTCGGTTGTCGCATCCACACGTCCCAGCACGCGGTTCAACATGAAATCCGCCCCGCGCATGTTCTGGCCAGCATCCCCCATGCGGTGCATGCCGGAGTGGTGGTTCCAGCGGCCATGGTTGCTGGCTTTGCCGGCGCCAAAACCGACGAGGCCGGTGACAATCACGGCAGAAGCGATGAACCAGCCACGCTTGTAGAACTTTGGCTTTTGGGGTGCAGCTGCTGACTGAGCCGCTGGCGACGGGTTGGGGACGTTTGTATCTGTGTTCGACATGTCACTCTCCTGATAGGGCTGCGCACTGCAGTGTGCGATTGAAGCCAACATAGGAGACATCTGCGTCTCTTTGACGTTTGCATTGTAAAGCTGTGTAAAGTTGCAATCAGGCCTTGTTGCCAACCAGCGGCACGCCAAACACCAGCCGCGAAGTGAGCAGCGCACTGCTGAGCGGAATCACCGTGCAGGTGACAATGGTCGACAGAGCGGTTGCAAAGCCGAGATAGTCACTCAGCACAGCAGGCACCAGTATGGAAAGCCCGTGGCCCATCAAACTGAGCAAGATAAAGGCCTGCCCGCCATATGGCTTTTGTATCACCGCACTGAAGGTGAAATACCGGTGGCCAAGGTAGGACCCGACGGCGCATATCGCATAGGCGAGGCCAGAGGAGACAGCAGCCGGAAATGGCAATACGGCATGAAAGACCGATGCAATGATGGCATAGGCGAGCGTTGCTGCCAAACCAACGACAGCGAACCGCATGGCCCGCGCATAACGGGCAAATCCACTTAACAGCATTGTTGGTGCCGCATCGCTCATCGTTTTCCAATCGCCATGTATTGCGCACCAGCAGGCAAGCCTGCCGTTTTCCGCTCGACCCATGCGGCAATTCTGGCCCGTGTCGGCAACAGCAGGAAGAAGCGTGACGAGGCATCGCTGTAACCCGCTTGCGTCAGCAAGCGCTTGCTCGTCCCCGCTGTCAGCAGGACCGCATCATGGTCGAACGGGCAGCGCGCCACGGCCAGACGCGTCAGCGGATTAAGCGGATTATGCTCGATGATCACCGTCAGGCCGCCGGGACGTGTGGTGCGATGCATGTCAGCCAAGAGTGCTGTACGCTCGTTGACCGGCACATGGTGGAATACACAGACAGCCAGCGTCACATCAAAGGAGGCTGTCTCCCACGGCAAAACGGCACCTTCACTTTTGCGATACGTTACAGACGGATTATCATGTTTGGCGCGTGCAACGGAATCCGTCGATGGATCGCAGCCCGCCAGCCCATCGACCAGGCCGTTAAAAAGAGGATGCATGCGCCCCACGCCGCAGCCGACATCAAGCAGGCTAGGCTTGTATTCACCGAAATGGCTCTGGAACAAACGCTTCAGGGCGATGATCTTGGCTTCCAGAAAGAAGTCGTGTTTCAAACCGGAGAAAGCGATCGAATCCTGCACAACCGCTTCATAGGTCTTGTCATAGGCGTCAAAAGCGCTGCTCATCGGGTGTGTCCTGTGTGGAGCAACCCTAGCGGCGCTGCGTTACGATTGGTTTAAGGCGATAGAAGTGCTTTCGATTCGACCACGGTTTCCTCCCCCTTTCTTGACACACCCCACCCTTTGGGCCATACGCACCCCAAGAAATCTGCACATCGTTGATTTCGAGCCACCGCCCGGTCCGAGAGACCGGAGGTCCTAGCCCCAAGGCGTGTCACGCTCTGGGGCTTAAAACCGTTTGGAGACGACACGCGCATGTTTGACGGCCTGCAACAGCGCCTATCAGGCATTCTGGACAAGCTGAAGGGTCGCGGCGCTCTCTCCGAGAATGACGTGAACGAGGCCCTGCGCGAGGTGCGCCGTGCGTTGCTGGAAGCTGACGTGGCGCTGGTAGTCGTCCGCCC
>JANMLW010000037.1:0-6774 GCA_031372765.1 Hyphomicrobiales bacterium | reverse complement strand
ACGCAGAAATTCAGTGTTCTTGTATTCCGGCTGTTTCCGGAGTTCGTCCAACGCCAGGACCTGGCGTTTGCAAACGGGTCACCACGTCGTGTTGACGTGGACAACCACTGGCTTTTTGCTGGCTAGCTGCTTGTCAAAGTCCGACTTGTCGTAAATGTCGAATTCAACCTGTTGCGCGAAAGCCGGGACAGCCATGAACGCAAAAAAAGCGAGCATAAGCGCGAAAAACTTGTTCATTGTCTGGTAAAAACCTCCCTATGCACAGTAACAATCCCGCCGAAGCGTCCTGTATGTATTGCAGCAGGCCACGCACCTTGTCGATTGGGTTCTGCTTCACAACTGCGTGGGATAGCTCAAACGCCAAACCCTTGGCATAACCATCCCAGGAGTTTGCCATGACTGGAGTTAGCCATGACTGAGGTTTCCTTATGACTGATGTTTTCATCTGCGACTATGTTCGCACATCCATCGGCCGTTATGGCGGCACCCTGGCGAGGGTTCGCACGGACGATCTTGCGGCGATCCCCCTTCGCGCGCTCGTGGCACGCCATCCGCAGATAGCCTCGCATATTGACGAGGTATTCATGGGTTGTGCCAATCAGGCAGGCGAGGACAACCGCAACGTTGCCCGCATGGCGAGCCTGCTGGCCGGATTGCCCGATACAGTACCGGGCCAGACGCTCAACCGCCTCTGCGCCTCGGGTCTTGATGCCGTGGGCGCAGCGGCCCGTGCCATCAAGGCAGGTGATATGGATATGGCGATTGCCGGCGGCGTTGAAAGCATGACGCGCGCTCCCCTCGTGATGGGCAAGGCAACGGAGGCATTCCAGCGCAGTGCCGATATCCACGACACGACAATCGGCTGGCGCTTCATCAACCCGCTGATGAAAGCCCAGTACGGTATCGATTCCATGCCGGAAACCGGCGAAAATGTTGCCGCAGAATTTGGTATCACGCGGCAAGCGCAGGATGCTTTTGCCCTGCGCTCGCAGCTGCGGGCGGCACAAGCACAGGGCAATGGTTTTCTTGCCGGTGAAATCACGCCCGTGTTCATTCCAGGAAAGGTGCCTGCCACCGTCGATAAGGACGAACACCCCCGCGCTGACACCACGATGGAAAGCCTGTCCCGCCTGAAGAATTTCGTGCGCGATCCGGGGACGGTGACAGCAGGCAACGCGTCTGGCGTCAATGATGGGGCGGCAGCAATGATCGTGGCTTCGGAACAGGCTGCAAAGCGTTATGGCCTGACGCCGATGGCACGGGTTCTGGGCCTCACTTCAGCTGGTGTTGCACCCCGCCTCATGGGCATGGGGCCGGTGCCCGCCGTGCAAAAACTTCTGGCCCGGCTCGGTCTGTCGCTGGCGCAGATCGATGCCATTGAGCTCAACGAGGCTTTTGCCAGCCAGGGTATCGCCTGCCTGCGGGAATTTGGCCTTCCCGAGGACGCAGATCACGTCAACCCCAATGGTGGGGCGATTGCGCTGGGCCATCCGCTGGGCATGTCGGGCACCCGAATTGCGGGCACGCTGGTGCGCCAGTTGCACAGATCGCGCGGGCGATACGGTGTGGCAACAATGTGCGTGGGCGTCGGGCAGGGTGTGGCTCTGGCCGTAGAGCGGGTCTGATATGCCTTATGCAGTAGCCAAACCTTAAACTTCCTCCGCTAAGGATTGTTTATTCAGCTGGCTGGGGACGACTATGTGGCGTGATTTCATTTCCCTGAAGGACCACGGCGTGCCCCTGCATGCCTTCATCCTCGCTGGGGTTGCCTATATTGGCATCTTTACAATGGCGATTGTCGGGGGTGTGGCGCTCGATAACGGCCTGATCATGTTCTACATAACCTTTTCAACCATCCTTTTTGCGCTGGCGATCTACTTTGCCGATCGCCATCCGCAGTGGCGGGCCGCCGGGATGATCGGCTTTTTCGCGACATTCATTCTTGTGACCAAAGCACTGGGTTTGTTCTCCGTGCTGGGGGCGACACTCAACTGGCCATTGGTTGACGCCACGATTGCCCGCATGGATGAAGCTCTTGGCATCAACCACCCCGCCATCCTGCGCTATCTTGCCGATACGCCCTCTGTCGCGAATGTGCTGGACCGGTTCTACAACCACTCTCGCGAGGGGGTGATTATTGTCGGGTTTGTACTGGCCTTCACCCAGCGTCGCGAGCGCCTTTACAACTATGTCTCCATCTATGTCCTGGCGCTGTTTGTGACTGTTGGCGTCTCACCCTTCATCCCCTCGATGGGCACCTACACGCATTATGCAATCCCGGTTGATGTCATCGCTAGGTTGCCGATGGGCAGCGGCACATTCTATCTTGAGACATTCCATATGCTGCGCAACGGCACTTTCGACTATGTCGGACCGCATGACATCAACGGCATTGTCGGCTTCCCGTCGTTCCACTGCGTCATCGCGCTGTTGATTGCCTATGGTTTGCATCCCTTCCGCTTCATGCGGTGGTTCGGCTATGTCATGTGCGCAGGAACAATCGTCGCAACAGTGCCGATGGGGGGGCACTTTGCCATGGATGTTCTGGCAGGCGGATTGCTCTTTGTGGCCTCATGGAAACTGACCACGAGCGGCCTGCCACGGATGACATTCATGCGGAATTTCCTGCCAGAGCGCCTGAAACCGTCGGTGCAGCCCTCTTTCTGATCAGAGAAAATTGTATTCAGACGTGCAGGAAACGATCAACATGATCACGCGCCATGCGCAGATCATGTGAGTTTCCCGTCCAGACCACCCGGCCCTTCTCGATCACGACATGGCGGTTGGCGAGCGACAGCAGGGCATCAAGATGTTTGTCGATGACCAGAATGCTTTGGCCGGAGTCGCGCAGCTGGCCCAGGGTCGCCCAGATTTCTGCCCGGATGAGAGGGGCCAGGCCTTCCGTGGCCTCGTCAAGGATCAGCAGCGACGGATTGGTCATCAAGGCGCGGCCGATGGCAAGCATCTGCTGTTCTCCGCCTGAAAGCTGATTGCCGAAGTTGCCTTTTCGCTCATGCAACCGCGGGAAAAAGGCATAGATTTTCGCCAGATCAAATTTGCCGTTGCCATTTTTGCCGTTTCCTCGGCGGTTTGCCGCAGTTGCAATCAGGTTTTCTTCAACCGTCAGTGTGGGGAAAATCTGGCGTCCCTCCGGCACAAGGCCTATCCCGGCCTGCGCGATGCGATAAGGCGCGGCTCCCGTCATTGATTGGCCCCGGAATCGAATGTCGCCTGAGCGCGTTGGCAACAGGCCCATGATCGCCTTTATCGTCGTGGTCTTGCCCATGCCATTGCGACCCAACAGACTGACCACCTCGCCTTCGGACACCTGAAAGGACAGGCCAAACAGCACCTGCGCGGGGCCATATCCCGCTTCGAGGGCGCTCACCTCAAGCATGGGTCTCCTCCTCACCGAGATAGGCGATGCGCACATCCTTGTTGGCGCGGATGGCATCGGGCGTGCCCGTGGCGATGATCCGCCCGTAAACCAGCACAGATATGCGGTCTGCAACCTTGAAGACGGCATCCATGTCATGCTCGACCAGCAGCATGGGGACCCGCTGTTTCAACCCTGCCATCAGATCGATCAGCCGTGCACCTTCGTCATGTCCTGCACCGGCCATGGGCTCATCGAGCAGCATCAGGCGAGGGCGCATGGCCAGCGCGATGGCAAACTCCAGCGTGCGCTTTTCGCCATGGGAAAGCAGGCCGGAAAGTGTTTCGCACCGCTCTCCCAGTCCAACCTCGGCCAGAATGGCTTGGGCATCCCCATTGAGTGCTTTTTCATGGGCAACATTGCCAAAGAATCGAAAACTGCTGCCCGACCGGGCCTGTATGGCCAGCGCTACATTCTCAAGCACGGTGAAGGAGGGCAGGATGGAGGTGATCTGGAAGGATCGTGCCAATCCCATTTTCGCCCGCTGATCAGGGGACAGCTTCGTCACATCCTCACCGGCCAGCATCACCCGCCCGGAATCGGGGGCCAGAAAACCCGATATCTGATGGATCAGCGTGGTTTTACCTGCACCATTGGGCCCGATGATGGCGTGTATTTCGCCCGGCCGCAGTTCCAGCGAGACATCATCCGTGACGCGCAGGCCGCCAAAGTTCTTGGTAAGATGGTGCAGGGAAAGGATAGCCTCAATCACGGGCAGTTGCTCCCCTGATCCGGCCAAGCAGACCCATGATGCCGCCCCGCATGAACAGTACGACCAGCACCAGCATGGGTCCGAAAATCACCTTCCAGTGTTCGGTGAAACCTGACAGCCATTCCTCCATGAGCAGGAAGGCGGCAGCACCCAGAATAGCCCCGTGCAGCGACCCCATGCCACCCAGAACCACCATGACAATCAATTCGCCCGAGCGCTGCCATGACATATACGCCGGGCTGACGAACTCGGTCAGGTTGGCAAGCAAAAATCCGGCGAGGCCCGCGATCATGCCCGCCATGACATAGGCCACAAGCTGGTAAGGATAGGGATTGAAACCGATGGCTTGCATGCGCTGGGCATTCTGTTTGGCCCCTTGCAGCACGCGCCCAAAGCGCGAGCGCACGATAAACCGGCACAACACGTAGGCGATGATCAGAAAAAGCAGCACGACGTAATAAAAAGCCCTGTCGCTCTTGAACAGGTTCATGCCCATGACCAGCGAACGGGTCGCAACCGTCAGACCGTCATCTCCACCGTAAGCCCTGAGCGATGCGGCGGTGTAGAACGCCATCTGCCCAAAAGCCAATGTGATCATGATGAAGTAGACGCCTTTGGTGCGCAACGAGATGGCTCCCGTCACCAGCGCGAACAGCGCGGATGTGGCGAGCGCCACGAGCAGGCCAATGAACAGATCACTCTGGCCATGGGCATGCATGATGCCCATGCCATAAGCGCCGATGCCGATGAAGGCCGCATGCCCGAAGGAGACCAATGCACCAAAGCCCAGGATGAGATCGAGCGCGATGGCGGCGATGGCAAAGATCATAACCCTGCTGATCAGGCTGAGGATAAACCCGTCCCGCATCACAAGCCCAAGCAACGGCACCATCGCCAGCACGACAAAGATGAGGAGGGGTAGCAGGATGTCCCGGCGGCGCAGCATCCGTTATCGCCCCTTGGCCGGAAAAAGCCCGGAGGGCCGGAAGAACAGCACCGCTGCCATCAGCACATAGATCATCATGGATGAAAGGGCAGGCCCGACGGTGCGGGCGCTGGAAGGTGCCATGCCGGTCATACGCAGGATATCGACGGTGAAGGATCGCCCAAGCGTATCGACCACGCCGATCAGGATAGCCGCGATGAACGCGCCCCGGATGGAGCCTATGCCGCCGATGACGATGACGACAAAAGCAAGGATCAGGATGGTGTCGCCCATGCCCGGCTCCACCGATAGGATGGGCGCAATAATGATGCCGGCAAAGCCCGCGAGCATCGCGCCAAAGCCGAAGACGATGCTAAACAGCCGCCGGATATCAACGCCGAGCGCCGAAACCATCGGTGCATTGGTGGAGCCCGCACGGATCAGCATACCGACCCGCGTATGGTTGACCACCAGATGCAGGCCAAGCGCCACGGCAAGGCCCGCACCGATGATGAACAACCGGTAGACTGGATAAAGCACGCCCTGCGCAATGGCGATCGATCCCTGCAGCATTTCCGGCACAGGTACACTCAGGGGAGCCGCACCCCAGACAATCTTCACACCCTGATTGAGAAACAGGATGATACCGAAAGTGGCCAGCACCTGTTCCAGATGGTCCCGGTCATAGAGATGGCGAAACACAGCGATCTCCAGCGCAAGGCCCAGCACAAGGGCGGCCAGCAAGGCCAAGGGAATAGCCAGAAACAGGTTGCCCGTCAGCGCCGTGAAGGTGACTGCAAGGTAAGCACCCAGCATATACTGCACGCCATGGGCGAGGTTGATGAAATCCATCACGCCAAAAACCAGTGTCAGTCCGGCAGCCACCAGAAACAGCAAGACGCCAAGTTGAAGGCCGTTGAGCAACTGGATCAGGAAAAGGGTGAAATTCATGGTGCCTGAATCACTCGGGTAAGACGGCTGTCGCTTCGATTTCCACCATTGCGGCAGGTTCCACAAGCGATACCACCTGAACCAGTGCCATGGCGGGAAAGTTTTTCCCGAAGATGTCGCGGTAAACACCGCCGATGGCTTTCAGGGAGGAACGATAGGCCTCCATGTCGGTCACATACCATGTGAGGCGCACGATGTGTTCCGGACCTGCACCGGCTTCGGCCAGAATTTCATGGATATTCTGCAGTACCTGCCGCACCTGTGCGACCAATCCTGTGGCGAAGACGCTGTTCTGGTCCCAGCCGACAACGCCGCCTGTTACAACAACCTGACCGCTGGCAATAATGCCATTGGCGTATCCGCGGGGTGCCGGCCAACCGGCTGGTTGCAGTCGGCGGTGAATTGTCATTTCGTGCTGCTTTTCTGCGTTCGTCATGAAACCTGTCTTTCGGGGGTCACGGCAGAGTCCTTTGCTCCAGGTTCTTGCGCCATCTGGCGCAAGGCAAACCGCTGCAGCTTACCTGTCTGCGTACGCGGCAAACTGGATAGATAGGCGATAGAACGGGGATACTTGTAGGGTGCGATCTCGGCCTTGACAAAATCCTGCAGGGTTCTGGTCAAGGCATCGGATGCCGCATGTCCAGGTTTCAGCACCACATAGGCTTTGACGATCATGCCACGCTCGGCGTCCGGCTGGCCAACAACGCCGCATTCGGCCACGGCCGGATGGGTCAGAAGGCAGCTCTCAAC
>JANMLW010000028.1:0-32111 GCA_031372765.1 Hyphomicrobiales bacterium | reverse complement strand
GGGCGGACGTTGACGCGTCGCTTCCCAACATCAAGATCGAGGTCATCGGCCCGCCACCCACCTCCGGCACGCGTGATTCCTTTCATGAACTCGTGATGGAACCGGGTGCTGAGGCGATACCGGCGCTGAAAGCACTCAAGGCTTCGGATCGCAAGGCATTTGATTCCGCCTGGAAGCTTCTGCGTGAAGATGGTCCCTATGTTGAAGGCGGCGAGAATGATAACCTGATCGTGCAGAAGATCGACGCCAATCCCAACGCGATGGGCATCTTCGGTTTCTCGTTCCTTGAAGAGAACACCGCCAAGATCAAGGGTGCCACCATTGATGGCGTTGCCCCGACCTTTGAGGGAATTGCCGATGGCAAGTACACGGTCGCCCGTCCGCTTTTCGTCTATATCAAGAAGCAGCACGTCGGCGTCATCCCCGGCCTCGACAAATTCATGATGGAATATGTCTCGGAAAAGGCCATTGGCGAGGATGGTTATCTGTCGCGCAAGGGTCTCGTGAATCTGCCGAAAGCGGAGCTTGTGAAGGTTCGTGCCGATATCGCAGCGCAGAAGGTCCTTGGACCTGAAGCCGGCTTCTGACCTTGATTACAGCGCGGCGAATCTGAGATTCGCCGCGTTTCCCTTGTATTCGTTCTTGAATACAGCCTTTGCGCGCAAGGCCGTCGTAAACGGCGGGATTGCGGTCTGGATTTGCCATGTTGCTGATATTCCTGCTGCTGGTTGCAACACTTGTTTTTGCGGCATTTCTTGTCGGTAAAAAGCGTGGCGCTGCGCTCTATCCCGCCCGTGCACCTTCCGGCTTGCAATCACTCGCCCTGACCAATGTTCATTCGCTGCCTGTTTATCACGGGCTCTTCACTGCCAGCCTGGCGCTGGCCCCCATGCTTGTCGCCCTGCTGATCTGGTCGAACTTTGCTCCCTCGATCATCCGTTCGGCAGCGATGTCAGCAGCCCCTGTCATTTCCACAAGCGTGGAGGCAAACCGCAAGGTGCTTGAGGAACAGGCCCTTTACCGCGATGTGCAGATGTCGGCAGGTCTTCTCAATCAGAGCAAGGACCTGACAAAACCGGAACTCAAATCCGCTGCAGAGGCCTACAACCGCACACAACTCCAGTTGAATGGTCTGTTGCTTGCCCTGGCTGCTGCGGGCGGTCTTGCCGGTGCCTATCTGGGCTTGAAGCGGATCAAACCGGAATTCCGCTCACGCAACGCTTTTGAGCGGGTGGTCAAATGGGTGCTGATCGGTTGTTCGGCTGTCGCGGTTCTCACCACGGTGGGTATCGTTTTCTCCGTGCTGTATGAGACGCTGAATTTTGCCTCCCGCTATCCTTTCGACAAGTTCCTGACCGGCACAGTCTGGTCACCCTCTTCACTCACTCTCGGCGCCTTGCCGCTGTTTGCGGGCACATTGTTGATTACTTTCATTGCCATTCTCATTGCCGGTCCGATCGGGCTTTTTGCCGCAATCTACATGTCCGAATATGCCTCGCGCCGCTTCCGGAATGTTGCCAAGCCGGTGCTTGAAGTTCTGGCGGGTATTCCAACGGTGGTGTTCGGTTTCTTCGCCGCCCTGACAGTAGCGCCCCTGTTCAAGGGCCTTGGTGATAGCATCGACCTGACCTTTGGCACCAATCTGGGCGTTGCCTCAGAGAGCGCGCTGGCTGCCGGCCTTGTCATGGGCGTCATGATCATCCCCTTCGTTTCTTCGCTCTCCGATGATGTCATCACCGCCGTGCCCCAATCCCTGCGGGATGGCTCCTATGCCATGGGCGCAACCAAATCCGAGACGGTCAAGAAGGTTGTCTTGCCGGCGGCGTTTTCAGGCATTGTTTCAGCCATGATGCTGGCCATCAGCCGGGCCGTGGGTGAAACCATGATCGTGGTCATGGCTGCGGGCCTGGCGGGCAATCTCACCTGGAACCCCCTGGAAGCAGTCACCACAATCACGGTACAGATCAAGACATTGCTTGTCGGTGATCAGGAGTTCGACAGTCCCAAGACGCTGTCGGCCTTTGCGCTGGGCTTCATGCTTTTTATCTTCACGCTGATCCTTAACATCATCGCCCTCCGCATCGTGCGCAAGTACCGTGAACAATATGACTGACGCTGTTCTCAATACCCCCCGTCGCAGGCATGACCTCACCTCGACGGCGGCACAGGCCCTCGTGCGCAAGCGCTATGCCGCCGAAAGACGCTTCAAGTTCTTTGGCGTCGCGGCCATTGTTTTTGCAGCGGCGTTCATCGTATTTCTGGTGTCCGATATCGTGATCAAGGGTGCGCCTGCCTTCGTCGAGCATCGCCTGACAATGAAACTGACGGCGACACCGCAACAGGTGGCGGCTGAGGGCAAGACGGATCGGACATCCCTGTTGCAGGGCGACTGGATGGCTGTCGTGCGGTCTGGCGTGGCGGGCTATTTCCCTGAGGTGACGCAGCGCGCCCAGCGCAGCAAACTATACAACGAACTCATCAGTTCCGGAGCTGACATCGATATCCGTAACAGGATCATCGCTGATCCATCTCTTATCGGTAAGCCGGTCGAGGCCAGTGTGCTGTTGTCGGATGATGCCGATCTTTATTTCAAGGGTAGCGTGACAAAGCGGCTGGAGCGCACCGGTCGCGGCAACGGTACTGTCAGCGGCACCACGGGAGACGTGCAGTTTGCCTCCAGCGGCAGCGATTTTGTCGATGATGTCAGCCGCATCCGCAGTGACCTGACGCGGGCCGCCAATCTTGCGCGTCTGGAAGTCATGCGCGTCAAGGCCGCCGTTCAGACTGTTGCCTCTGATCGGCGTGCGTCGCTGGAAGAACAGATCAACCGGCAAGTCGAGCGGTTGGCAGATCTTGATCGTCGTGGACTGGCTACGGGTGGCAGTGAGAAGATCGGGGACAATACGGCCTCTGTGCTGCTTCGCCTCAATGGCGGTGTCATCAAGGTCACGGAACTGGGTGACAAGTCCATCAGCGGAACTGTCCTGATTCCTTTGAAATCAAATGCCGATGCCAAAGCCGGCGATTGGCAGATCGTGACACTGAACACCCCCGAAGGCAGCCGCAAGCTGTCGGATCAACAGATCAGCTGGCTGGACCGCATGAAGGACGAGGGGCTGGTGTCCCGTGGTTTCGCCTGGCGCTTCTTCACATCGGGCGACTCGCGCGAGCCTGAACAGGCCGGTATTCTGGGGGGGCTCATCGGATCAGCCCTGACTATGCTCGTCACGCTGGGGCTTTGCCTGCCAATCGGCGTGGGAGCAGCCATCTATCTGGAAGAATTTGCACCCAAGAACCGCCTGACCGACATCGTCGAGGTTAATATCAACAATCTTGCGGCTGTGCCTTCCATTGTCTTTGGTCTGCTGGGATTGGCAATGTTCCTCAACACCTTCGATATGCCGCGATCATCACCGCTTGTTGGTGGGCTGGTGCTGGCGCTGCTGGTCTTGCCGACAATCATCATTGCCAGCCGTGCAGCTCTCAAGGCTGTTCCGCCCTCCATCCGGGAAGCTGCTTTGGGTCTTGGTGCGTCGCATCAGCAGGCGGTCTTCCACCATGTCCTGCCACTGGCCATGCCGGGCATCCTGACGGGAGCAATCATCGGTATGGCGCACGCCTTGGGCGAGACAGCGCCGCTCCTGATGATCGGCATGGTTGCCTTCATCGTTGAGGTGCCAAAGTCGTTGGTTGAATCAGCCACGGTGCTGCCGGTGCAGATTTATCTATGGTCGGATTTGCCCGAAGCGGCGTTTCAGGCCAAGACGGCAGGGGCGATCATCGTCCTTCTGATGTTTCTTTTCTGCATGAACGGTGCGGCTATCTGGCTGCGCAAGAAGTTTGAACAGCGTTGGTAATGGGCGTGAGCACAAATGGATATGACCATGAAACCTGAATTCCAGGCACTCCAGGCTGCATCAGCCGCCGCTTCGGCACCTGCGGCTGTCACCGCGCGGGGTGTCAATGTCTACTATGGCACCAAGCATGCCATCAAGGATCTTGACGTCGATATTCCCGAGAAGGCGGTGACTGCCTTCATCGGTCCTTCGGGTTGTGGCAAATCAACCTTCCTGCGCTGCATCAACCGCATGAATGATACGATCAGCATCTGCAAGGTCACAGGCGATATCAGGCTTGATGGCAGTGATATCTATGACAAGGCTCTGGATGTGGTGCAGTTGCGTGCGCGTGTCGGCATGGTGTTCCAGAAGCCGAACCCTTTCCCGAAATCAATCTTCGAGAACGTGGCCTATGGTGCCCGCATTCATGGCTTGACCCAGAGCAAGGCCGATCTTGATCAACTGGTCGAGGAAAGCCTGCGGCGCGCCAGCCTATGGGAAGAAGTGAAGGACCGGCTTGACCAGACTGGAACGGGCCTTTCGGGAGGCCAGCAGCAGCGCCTGTGTATCGCACGCGCCATTGCCGTCAGCCCGGAGGTGATCCTGATGGATGAGCCGTGCTCGGCGCTGGATCCCATCGCCACCGCCAAGATCGAGGAACTGATCGACGAATTGCGCCGCAACTATACCATCATCATCGTCACCCACTCCATGCAGCAGGCGGCCCGCGTCTCGCAAAAGACCGCATTCTTCCATCTCGGAACGTTGGTGGAGGAGGGGCCTACCAACACAATTTTCACGACACCGCGCGACAAGCGCACGCAGGATTACATCACCGGACGTTTCGGCTGATCTGGAAAGACAAGAGGGTATTGCGATGACCGACCATATCGTCAGCGCCTATGACGCCGAAATCATGATCTTGCAGCGCAAGATTGCCGAAATGGGCGGCATTGCGGAGAAGATGCTTTCGGACGCTCTGGAAGCCATGGAGAAGCGCGACGTAAAACTGGCGCAGAACATCATCCTGATGGATGCACGGCTGGATGGATTGCAGCGTGATATCGATGAGCGGGCCATTCTGACGATCGCGCGACGTCAACCCATGGCGGTTGATCTCAGGGATATCTTCGTCGTCTCGCAGATCGCCGGAGATATCGAGCGCGTTGGAGACCTGGTCAAGAATATCGGCAAGCGTATCATCGCCATGGAAGGCCAGTTTCCACCCAAAACGCTGCTCTCGGGTCTGCGCAACATGAGCCTTATGGCACTGGCGCAGTTCAAGGATGTTCTTGATGCCTACACCCAGAAGGACGTGAAGGCGGCCATGGCTGTCTGGAGTAACGACGGCGGCATCGACAAGCTCTACAACGCCATGTTTCGCGAATTGCTGACCTACATGATGGAAGACCCGCGCAATATCTCGTTCTGCACCCATCTGCTGTTCTCTGCCAAGAACATCGAGCGCATTGGCGACCATGCCACCAACATTGCCGAACGCATTTACTACGTCGTGACCGGCGATACGCTGACAGCCGCCAGACCAAAAGGCGACGACGGCGCGTCGATGATGTCCATTGAAACAGACACCTGAGAAGGAATGTGATGAAACCGCGCATTCTCCTCGTGGAAGACGAGCAACCGCTTGTCACCCTGCTGACGTACAACCTTGAGTCCGAGGGCTATGATGTCAGTGTGGAAATGCGGGGCGATGACGCGGAGGTTACACTGCGCGAAACAGTGCCGGACCTTCTGTTGCTCGACTGGATGTTGCCTGGCCTGTCAGGCATCGAGCTTTGCCGCCGTCTGCGCCAGCGTCAGGAAACCAAGGCGCTCCCCATCATTATGCTGACCGCACGCGGTGAAGAAAGCGAGCGCATTCGTGGACTTGCGACCGGGGCGGATGATTACGTGGTCAAGCCGTTTTCCGTGGCGGAATTGATGGCCCGTACCAAGGCCCTGCTGCGGCGGTCCAATCCCGCTATCGCCGCGGATGTGATGGCTATCGGCGATATCAGCCTCGATCGGGGAACGAGGCGGGTCAAACGCAGCGCTCGCGAGGTCAAGCTCGGGCCGACAGAGTTTCGCCTGCTGGAATTTCTCATGCGATCACCCGGACGCGTTTATGGGCGCGATCAATTGCTTGATCATGTCTGGAGCCGGGATGCCGAGATTGATGACCGCACGGTCGATGTGCATGTCGGCCGCTTGCGCAAGGCGCTCTCCAAAGGGGCAGAGGGCGACCCGATCCGTACTGTGCGCGGTGCAGGGTATGCCTTCGACGAGACATTCCGATAATTTCAATCCACGTATTCCACTCCCGTGAAGAACAATCCCCAGGGTGGCGCCTGCGGTCCGCTGCGCTGGCGGTCCCTGGCCTCAAGCGCAGAAGACAGATCATCGGCGGACCATTTGCCGGCCCCGCACATCTCCAGTGATCCCACCATGCGCCGCACCTGATGGTGAAGGAAAGAGCGGGCCGAGGCACGTATGGAAATGATCTCGCCGTCGCGTGAAACATCAAGCTGGTCCAGTGTCTTCATCGGCGTGTGGGATTGGCAACCGGAGGCGCGGAAGGTCGTGAAATCATGATGGCCCAACAGGCTTTGCGCGGCGGTGTGCATTGCTTCCACATCAAGCTCCCGGTGAACATGCCAGGCACGGCGGTATTCCAGCGGGGAAGGCTGGCGGCGGTTGATGATGCGGTAGAGATAATGCCGTTTGCGCGCGCCCATGCGGGCATTGAAACTGTCGGACTTTGCCTCGACATTGATCAGGCTCACCAGTTCGTCTTGCTGGCGCAAAACGGTATTGAGGCCGTCGCGCAGGCTGTCAGGCCGCCACGCGCGTGTCAAATCCACATGTGCCACCTGCGCCATGGCATGTACCCCGGCATCGGTGCGTCCGGCGCAGATCAGGCGTACTGTTTCTCCGGTCATGGACAGAATGGCGGTTTCGAGCGCTGTCTGCACTGAATGACCGTTTTTCTGGGCCTGCCAGCCAACATAGGGTGTGCCGTCATACTCGATGGTGAGCTTGAAACGGGGCATCAGAGCAGCCGTGTTCCCGCAACAATGCCGCTGCCACGCAAGAATTCGGTGGCCGTCATCGGTCCTTTGCCGGCGCGCTGTACCTCAAGCAACCGCAAGGCACCTGTCTTACAGGCTACAGACAGCGCATCATCCAGCACCGTTCCGGCTTGGCCAGATCGGGCATCAACGCTTGAGCGCAGAATCTTCACCCGCGTTGGGCCCTGACCCCAATCGGCCTCGAAGAAGGCACCGGGGAAGGGGGAAAGCCCACGCACCAGATTGTGCAGGTCTGTGGCCGGTTTCGTCCAGTCGATACGCGCCTCGGCCTTTTCGATCTTGTGGGCATAGGTCACGCCATCGGCTGCCTGAGGCCTGAAGCCCAGCGCACCCCGCGACAGGGCGGCCAGTGCCCGCGCCATCAGGTCAGCGCCCAGATGCATCATCCGGTCATGCACTTCGCCCGATGTCATTTCAGGTCCGATGCTGATATGTTCCACCATTGCAACCGGCCCGGTATCAAGCCCTTCCTCCATGTGCATCACCATAACACCGGTTTGTGCGTCACCAGCCATCACAGCCCGCTGGATAGGGGCGGCCCCGCGCCAACGTGGCAGCAGGGAGCCATGCAGGTTGAGGCAGCCAAGATCCGGCAAATCCAGAACGGCTTTTGGCAGCAATTTTCCGTAGGCGACAACGACGGCCACTTCTGCCTGAAGGCTGGCAAAAAGAGCCGTCGCCTCGGCGGATTTCAACGTTCTGGGCGTATGAACCGGAATGCCAAAGCGCTCAGCCATGGTATGAACCGGGCTTTTGCGCAGTTCCATGCCGCGTCCTGCCGGGGCAGGTTCACGGGTATAGCAGGCCACCACCTCGTGTCCCTGGCCGATGATTTCGGACAGGGTTGGCGTGGCAAAGTCGGGCGTTCCCATGAAAACTACGCGCAATGTCATCAGAATTGAAACCCTTTTGGTGCATTTGCTGCAAGCGTACCGATTGAAAGGGTTGAATGCCCGCCAATGAATGGCTATTCAAGAGGGAATAGACATCAGTGCAGATGGGCATGGATCAGATCACGATAAAAGAGCTTCTTCCTGTTGAGCGTTCGGGCTGTCCCGTGCATTCGCTCAAGGGGCGGTTGCGCGAAGCGGGCTTGCGCCCGACGCGTCAGCGCATAGCGCTGGGCTGGATGCTGTTTGGAAAGGGTGACCGTCATGTCAGTGCGGAAGCACTGCACGAGGAAGCAACCAAGGCGCGTGTGCCTGTGTCTCTTGCAACGGTCTACAACACCCTGCACCAGTTCAAGGAAGCCGGTCTTCTGCGTCAGGTCGCCATGGATGGTGCCAAAACCTACTTTGATACCAACACCTCGGACCATCATCACTTCTTCATCGAGGGGGAAGACCGCATGATGGATATTCCGGGTCCTGGCTTGTCTGTCACCAACTTGCCCGAAGTGCCCGATGGGATGGAGATCGAAAAGATCGACGTGATCGTGCGGCTGCGCAAGAAACGCTGATCACACTGCCTTTGCCTCGATCGCCAGTGCATGCAGGCCCGCCTCGAACGCTGAGGCCAGAGCCGTGTTGACCTCCCTGTGAATGGCAACGCGTGATTTGCCAGCGAAAGTGGCGCTGGTGATGCGGATACGCACGTGGGTGGTCTGCCCCTCGCGCCAACCACCATGTCCGGCGTGCTGGTCACTCTCGTCGATCACCTCAAGGGACTTGGGTGAGAAGGCCTGCGTGAGGCTGTCTGTTATCGTTTTTTTCATGTCCGTCATGCACCCTGCTACCCTGCAAATTTTAACACGCTGCGACGTCTAGGTTCTTGCCGAAGCGTCTGTCCAGCCCCATACACCCCTACTGCATGGATTTGAAGTCGCCCCTCTTTGCCCGTATAAGAATCCGCACCGAAGAAGCGGAGGCAAAAGCGCGCGCGGCTGAACGCACCTGCCAGCATCCGGGCTGCCAGAATCCGGGTGACTACAAGGCCCCGATGGGGCGCAACCGCGAAGGACAGTATATCTATCTCTGTCTTGGCCACGTGCAGTCCTACAACAAGGGCTACAATTATTTTCAAGGTATGACCGATAATGCGATTTCGGATTTCCAGAAAGACGCGCTGACCGGTCATCGCCCAACCTGGACCATCGGGGTCAAGGCCAAGGGCAACGGTTCCACCTCTACCAACGGGCCAGGAACCAATGATCCGCTGGGCATGTTCAGCGAGGCCACGCGTCAGCAAAAGCCTGTTCCGGCGGAAGAAACCAAAAAACTGTATGGCAAACTGGCGCTCAAGGCGCTCGACATCCTGCATCTGGATGACACGGCGAAACCCGAACAGATACGTGCCAAATACAAGAGCTGGGTGAAACAGCTGCATCCTGATGCAAATAACGGTGATCGATCACGTGAAGAAAAATTGCGTGAGATTCTCAAGGCTTATAATACGCTGCGATCAGCTGGCCACGTCTGACGCTCCCGCCTTTTCCCGATCTCCCTGATCAGGTGCGGCAACTGGATTGAGACAACACGTCTTGTCGGGCTTGAAACTTGTGCCTGCAACCGGCAAAGGATGCGGGACTGGAGAATGAATGATGACTGCTGCGACTGGTTTACCCGACACCAAGGTTTCTGTCCGCAAGGTGTTTGGCATCGATTCCGACATGATGGTTCCTGCCTATTCCAAGGCGGAAGGGGCGGTGCCTGATACCGATCCTGATTATCTTTTCGACAAGGACACCACGCTGGCGATTCTGGCGGGTTTTGCCCATAACCGCCGCGTCATGGTCACCGGCTTTCACGGCACGGGCAAATCCACCCATATCGAGCAGGTGGCGGCGCGCCTCAACTGGCCCTGCGTGCGCATCAACCTCGACAGCCATGTTTCGCGTATCGATCTCATCGGCAAGGATGCGATCGTGCTGAAGGATGGCAAGCAGATCACCGAGTTCAAGGATGGTATCCTCCCCTGGGCCTACCAGAACAATGTGGCCCTTGTTTTCGATGAATACGACGCCGGGCGCCCGGATGTGATGTTCGTCATCCAGCGCGTGCTGGAAAGCGCGGGTCGCCTGACCCTCCTGGACCAGAGCCGCGTCATCCGTCCGCACGGAGCTTTCCGCCTGTTTGCCACGGCGAACACCATCGGTCTGGGCGATACATCGGGGCTTTATCACGGAACGCAGCAGATCAACCAGGCGCAGATGGACCGCTGGAACATCGTGGCGGTGCTGAACTACCTGCCCCATGATGCCGAGGTGAACATCGTGCTGGCCAAGGCCAAGCATTACACCGGCAAGGAAGGCAAGGACATCGTCAACAAGATGGTGCGCGTGGCCGATCTCACGCGCAACGCTTTCATCAACGGGGATCTCTCCACCGTCATGTCCCCACGCACGGTCATCACCTGGGCCGAGAATGCCGAAATCTTCAAGGATATCGCCTATGCCTTCCGACTGACCTTCCTCAACAAATGCGACGAACTGGAGCGCGGCCTGGTGGCGGAGTTCTATCAGCGGGCCTTTGGTGTGGAGTTGAAGGAAACCACGGTGAATGTGGCGCTGAGCTGAGGGAGGCTTGAAATTGTAGCCACATGTGGCTACAATGCATTGATGAATACCGTTTCAACCCGCGACGCAAAAAACAAATTCATCGAGCTTGGCCGTCGCGCCGAGGCCGGTGAGCGCATCGTTATCACGCGCAACGGCAAGCCTGTTTTTGATATTGTGCCGCATAAAGAAAAAGGCGGGATCAATTATGAGGCTGGTGAGGCCTATCTCCAGTCCCTCGGTATCGAAGGCCCATTGTTTGTCATGGCGGACGACTTTGATGACCCATTGCCTGAGGATTTCCTTCTGCACCCTCTGCCCGAGCCCAAACCGCGTGATATTGGATGATCCTGCTACTGGACACCCATATCTTGTTGAGTGTCATGGAACGACGGTTGGAGCGTGACTTCCCCCAATTCGTCGACGTCATTCGATCGCCTTACACACTCAATCGCGCCAGCGTCGTGAGCCTTTGGGAGATAGCCATCAAGGTACGGCTGGAGAAGCTAAGCTCGAGGGTTCCACTGAATAAAATGGTCACCACACTCAACCAGCAGCATGTTTCAATTCTGATGCTCAAATCAGAGCACGCCGTCGCCGAACCCGATCCCCTTCCCCCCACCCGCGATCCCTTCGACCGGCTCCTGCTCGCACAAGCCCAGATCGAGGGCATGCGTTTTGTCACAGTGGACCGTGCATTGGCCGATCACCCCGTGACATTGCGCTAGTCTGATTGTAGGTCAGGAATACTTTCGCCAGACAGCGCTTTCCCGTGAGTCTTTCCATGTCCGTTTCGTCCAACCGCAAGCCGGGCCAGCCCGCACCCCAGCCCAACGAGCCGTTCAAGCAGGCCGTGGCCTCCGCCCTGCGCGCTCTGGCGCAGACGCGCGAGATGGAGGTGACCTTCGCCACCGACAAGCCCTCGCTCGTGGGCCACGGTGAAGGGGCAAAGGCGCGGTTGCCGGAGCCACCGCGCAAGATGGGACCGGCGGAAGCGGCTATCGTGCGTGGACACGCCGATTCCATGGCGCTAAAGCTGGCGCTGCACAACACCGGCCTGCACCGCAAGATGGCCCCGACAAACGAGGCGGGGCGCGCCGTGTTCGATGCTGTCGAGCAGGCCCGCGTAGAGGCCATCGGCGCACGCCGCATGGTGGGTGTGGCGGGTAATCTTTCCGCCAAGCTGGAAGACCATTATTATCGCGGTCATTTTGATGACATCACCGACAAGGCCGATGCGCCTTTCGAGGATGCCGTGGCGATGATGGTGCGCGAACGCCTGACCGGCCTCAAGCCGCCGCAGCCTGCCCAGAAGATCGTCGATCTGTGGCGGGATATGATCGAGCAGAAAGCCGGCAAGGAACTGGACGGCCTTGCTGGCACCATCGAGGATCAGCAAAAGTTCGCCAAGGCGTTGCAAGGCGTATTGCAGCAACTCGACATGGCCGATGAAGCCCAGTTCAACGATCAGACGGATGACGACGAGGACAACAACAACAATTCCGAGAAGGACAACGATAGCGGAGACGGCGAACCGGAGCAGGACCAGTCCCAGGAGGGCATGGACATGCAGGAGACGGATGAAGCCTCCGAACAACTGCAGGAAGGTGCGCTTGAGGCTGCCGATGCCCCACCCGGTGACATGTCGGAAGACATGGAGGATGGTGATTCCGAGGAGCCTGCCGAGGCCAAGCGCCCGCCGATGCACGCGGGCGGTGATCCGCGCATCACCGACTACAAGGCTTTCACGCAGAAATTCGACGAGACCATTCAGGCGGAAGAACTCTGCGATGCCGAGGAGCTGGACCGCCTGCGCTCCTACCTCGACAAGCAGCTCTCGCATTTGCAGGGCGTGGTCGGGCGTCTGGCAAACCGCCTGCAGCGCCGATTGATGGCCCAGCAGAACCGTGCCTGGAATTTTGATCTGGAAGAGGGATATCTGGATCCGGCGCGTCTGCCGCGCATCATCATGGACCCCTACCAGTCGCTGTCCTTCAAGCGCGAGAAGGACACGAACTTCCGCGATACGGTGGTGACGCTGCTGCTCGATAATTCCGGGTCGATGCGAGGCCGCCCCATTACAGTGGCTGCGACCTGTGCCGATATTCTGGCGCGTACGCTGGAGCGTTGCGGCGTCAAGGTGGAGATCCTGGGCTTCACCACCAAGCAGTGGAAAGGCGGCCAGGCACGCGAAGCCTGGTTGCAGGGTGGCAAGCCTGCGGCTCCGGGACGCCTCAATGATCTGCGCCATATCATCTACAAGAGTGCGGATGCACCGTGGAGACGCGCCCGCAAGAATCTGGGTCTGATGATGCGTGAGGGCTTGCTGAAAGAGAACATCGATGGTGAGGCACTGGACTGGGCGCACAAGCGCCTGCTGGCGCGTACCGAACAGCGCAAGATACTGATGATGATTTCGGACGGTGCGCCGGTGGACGATTCCACTTTGTCGGTCAATCCGGGGAATTATCTGGAGCGGCACCTGCGTGGTATCATCGAAGAGATCGAGACACGCTCGCCAGTGGAACTTATCGCGGTCGGCATTGGCCACGATGTGACGCGCTATTATCGCCGGGCTGTCACCATCGTTGTTGCTGAAGAGCTGGGCGGCGTGATGACCGAGAAACTGGCCGAACTGTTTGACGATAAACTGACCCCCATCCGCACGGCATCGCCGCGCAAATCCGGCGGCAGGCTGCACTGATGGCATCGTCAGCACGCTGGCTTGTAAGGGCTGTCTCGGGTGCGGCGGCCATTCTGGTTGTTGTGCTGCTGGCCTTTCTGGCAGGCAAGGGCGGTGCCAGCGGGTCGCGTCACCGCGTGCCGGAAGCGGTTGCCGTCACCAGCTATGCCATTCCCCATTTCAGGCGCGGTGCGGCAGATATCACGCGGTTTGGCACACTGGAATACGTTGGCGGGTTTGAAATGCGCGGGCATCATCCGAATTTTGGTGGTCTTTCCGCCATCCGCGTGGGTGCCGACGGTCAGCGCTTTCTGACCGTGACAGATACCGGTGACTGGATACGCGGCCAGATCAGCTACAAGGATGGCAAGCCCGATGGTCTGCGCAATGTGACGATTGCGCCCGTTCTGGGGCCTGATGGCCAGCGTGCGAAGGACATGGGACTGTGGGACGCCGAGAGCCTCGCACTGGCTGGCAACACCGCCTATGTCGGTATCGAGCGGAATCATACCATTCTGGCATTTGATCTCAATCAGGATGGATTGAGCGCCAAAGGCCGTTTTCGTCGGTTGCCGGATTTCGTGCGCCGCTGGCCTCCCAACCGTGGCATCGAGGCCATGGGCATCATGCCTGAAGGGTCAATTCACGCTGGACGTCTTGTCGGCCTGTCCGAGCGGTCATCGGGTGCGGATGATGCGACCGAGGGCTTTGTCATGCAGGCCGAAGGGGACGAGAGTTTCCGGTTTTTCCTGAAGCGCAGTGACGGCTTTGATGTCACCGATCTTGATTTTCTGCCCAGTGGGGACCTGATTGTTCTGGAGCGTTTTTTCACGCCCCTGCGCGGCGTGGCGATGCGTTTGCGGCGCATCAAAACGGTGGATATCAAACCGGAAGCCCTTGTTGATGGGGACGTTCTGCTCCAGGCGCACGGCGCGGATTTCCATGTCGACAACATGGAGGGCCTGTCTATTCACAAGAACATGCGGGGTGAAACGGTATTCACGCTGCTGTCGGATGACAACTATTCCGTGGCACAGCGCATCCTGCTGTTGCAGTTCAAATGGCTGGGTGATTGATCTCGTAGAGGCGCTGCTCGGGCACGCGCACCTCAACAGCCTCGCCCATGGTGATTGTACCGGGCTTTTCTACCCAGCCTACAAGCCCGCGCAGGTGGCGGGCCACCTTGACAAAGTCCAGATCGAGATTGTTCTTTTCGGGATAATGCGCCGCAATGGCCCGGCCCGATAATCGGCAAGGTACGTTCAATCCGTCAATGCGGATGGTTACGCCTCCCGCAAAGAACAGGCAGGTACGTGGCGGCAACTGCGTGAAGTCTGGAATGCCACCAATCAGCAGATTGCCGCCAATCCATTCGGGCTGCACCGTGTCCACACCAAGGCCTGAGGCAATCGCGGTCATATCCTGTGGGCTGAGCAGACTGAGCTGCCGCTCGTTGCGCATTTCGGTGCCGCGTGGATACCACGGTTCACGGCCACCCGACTTGCGGGTATAGCCGCCATGCCGGTCGCCATCTATGCCACCAAAGCTCAGTCCAAGCTGATCGACACTTTCAGTTTCAAAGTGCCTGGCCGTATGTGTTTTGAAGAGGCCTTCAACACGGCCTTGCAGGCGAAAAGCGGAATATGTGATCATCTTGCGGATTTAACATTGTTGAACAAGCAATGTCATCCCCACACAAGCCTGTCAGCCGTGTTGTCAGAAGAGGGCATTATATAACATTAATTTAATGTATTTTACGTCTCTTGTAAATATCTACAAAAAATGTATATTATAAAAGTAAAATCATTTTTATTATGTGGAATTAAGCCATGACACGCGCTCTGCAGCCCATTCCAACGCTTCTTGCTTCGCTCGCGCTCGTGGCCCTTGCACTGGCTGGCCATGCTCATGGCGGTCTTGCCTTCGCCGGTCTGGCACTGGCAGGCGCGCTGGCAGGGGTGTCCCTGTTACAGGCATCCTTTGGCTTCACCGCCTCTTGGCGGGCACTGGTTATGGAAGGGCGCAGCCACGGTCTGCGTGTGCAGCTTCTCATGTTTGCTGTCGTCGGTGCGGTTGTCCTGCCCCTGATTGCCTTTGGTGACGGTGCCTATCGCGGCGCATTGGCCCCGGTTGGCATCGCAGTCATTCTGGGCGCTTTCCTGTTTGGTATCGGCATGCAGGTCGCCGGTGCCTGCGCCTCTGGCTCCATGTTCGCTGCTGCCAGCGGCAGCCTGCGCTCGGTTGTCACCATTGTCGGCTTTGTGATTGGTGTCACGGCGGCGGCCGCAACCTTCGACATATGGTCCCTTTGGACCATCATTCCGACCGTTTCATTGACGCACAGCCTTGGCGGTTACGGTGCGGTGGCAGTACATCTTGCCATCACAGGCACGATGATTGCACTGGCCTCACTCTATGAAATGCGTCGCCGCGGCCACCTTGAAGGCCTGCTGGTGGACCATACCGCTGGCACTGCCCTGCTGGGTCGCTGGCCGATGCTGTGGGGAGCCATCGGCCTTGGTATCGCAGCCATCCTCATTGTGTTGCTCTCAGGACGTCCCTGGGCGCTGATCTCGGCTTATGCCCTGTGGGGGTCCAAGATTGTCGCTTTCACAGGCGAGGATGTCAGCTTCTGGGGCCACTGGGCGGCTAATCCAGATGTTCTGGAGAAGAGC
This sequence comes from Hyphomicrobiales bacterium, assembly GCA_031372765.1. Taxonomy (GTDB): domain Bacteria; phylum Pseudomonadota; class Alphaproteobacteria; order Rhizobiales; family Beijerinckiaceae; genus JADCCX01. The sequence goes on along the minus strand of JANMLW010000028.1, from coordinate 16,332 downwards.
ATTTTTTCTGATGCGGCCTCTGTGATCGATCTTGGTGTCATTGCCGGTGCCATGCTTGCTGCGGGCCTTACCGGGCGCTTTGCCGTCCGGGGCGGTTTGCCGCTCAGGCACTTGCTGCTGTCGCTGACCGGAGGTTTGATCATGGGTTTTGGTGCGCGGCTTTCCGTTGGCTGCAACATCGGCGCCTTCTTCTCCGGCATTGTCTCAGGCAGTCTGCACGGCTGGGTCTGGGGCGTGTTTGCACTGGCTGGGACTGCCACTGCCCTTGGCGTCAAGATTTATGCGGCGCGGTTGTTCCGGTCAGACATCACCGCCCGTGGAGAAACCATCTCCGCCGCCGCCACTACCGCCGCCCCAGCCTCCGCTGTCCCCACCACCTGATCCGCCGCCTGATCCACCCGGGAGCCAGCTGCCACCACCACTGGAATTGTTATCCAGCCATGGTGGCACCCAGCTTCCGCCCGATTGTGGCGAGGGGGAATTCGTCCAGTCGGGAACCTGCACCACCGGGCCGCTGCCCCATGGGTTTTCGCGCTGGCGATAGCCGTCCCTCAGGGTATCGCGCAGGATGGATCCTTGAATCGAGCCTTGCAGGATGCCACCCAGCACCTGCCCCAGAATGCCTTCATTGCGGAAGCCCCCGTAGGGGTTGTCATAGCCACGCTGCCGGAAGTGATCACGCTCGCGCTCGACGTCTGCCCGACGCCGCGCCATATCGCGAGCTTCTGCGCGGATTGTCTCGATCTCGCGCTCGGATTGCATCAGCTTCTTGTCGATCTTCTCAATCTGGCCAACGGCGCGCTCATCATCCTTGGTGCGGGTACTGGCCGCCTCGGCATAGAGTTCGCGGATGTCCTGCTGGCTGTCAGCCTCCGCCAGAATCGTCACGGCGTTGACATAGGCAGGGTCCTGAGCGGCGGCGGCGGTACGGGATTCGAATTCCGCCAAAGCCTGGTTTTTACCTGAAAGGTCTTTTTCCACCACAATAAGAGTCTGCCTTGCGGTCTCCACCTTGGTCACAAGATCACCGGCACCAAGTTCGCGAAGGGAAGCACTTTCCGCGCTCACAAGCCCCTGACGTTCCTTCTCGACCTGACCCCTGCACCGCTCGGCGTGTTCGCGCAGGCGCAGCGGGATTTCATTCAGCATGGCATAGTTGGCGCGGGCATCGGGATAGCCCACCTTCTTGGCGATCATACGATCAAAGAATCGCGCAAGAAATCCGGCATCGTATTCAGCTTGGGCAAACTTCGCCTTCCACAGATACATGAACAGCGCATCCTGCTCATAAGGCTTGCGCTTTTCCTCGCGGTCCGCCTCTGAAACAGTGGCTTTCTTGTCGGCTTCCTCGACCACCTTGAGAGCGGCAGCAATGCGCGCTTCCTGTGCTTTCCAGGCCGCGGAGGCGCGAATTTTGGGTTGGGCCGCACTTCTCACGGCTTCCAGTCCGGCCAACGCCTGCTCAAGCACGCCGGCCTTGCGGTGGCGTTCAGCCTCTGTGGTCTGCACCGCGTTGAAAAGCGCTGCCCGTGCGGTTGCCTGCTGTTTGAGCTGGGCGGTGCGGTCCTTGACCATATCCAGTGCCCGGCGCTCGGCATGGTCAAGCTGCTGCACCACGCCTTCCTGGGCAAAGGCATCAAGCCGGATGCGGGCGAGTTGCTGGAAGGCCGCAGCGCGCTCAGCCCGCAAGCGGGCGGCCTGCTCCTCGGCGGAGCGCAGACTGGCGTCCAGCGTGGTTTCGCTGGTGCGGGCCTTGGCAATGACCTGTTCTATGGAGGCGAGCGCATCACGGCCTGAAATCATTTTGGGTTTACCACGCGGTAATCAATCCGCCCATAACGGGCATGGTGTAGGTCACGTCGAGTTCGCCACGCTTTTTTTCACCCAAACGGCTGCGCTGGACGATGCCGTCGTCGCGCTTGTCGCGGGCAATGCCCTCAAACACGTCCTGTGAAATGCGCACACCAAACTTGGTGACGGTGAGAGTCTTGCCGTCCTCCTCGCTCTGGACGGGCAGGGGCAGAACACGACCATTGGCATCGACAGCCTCGACAATGGCGTAATAGTTCCGGGCATTGGGGTTACGCTGCGGTACACGCCATACCGCTGTCTGCTCACCGGGCCGCGAGACAATGCGCAGCGCATAGTCCCGTGTAAGGGTGGAACGCAGCGCCTCGAGCTCATCAATGGCCTTGCGCCCACCAGCAGCATCGCGGCGCGCCAAAGACGTGCGACCATCGGCCAGAAGCTGGTTGGCTCTTGTGCGGGCAGATTCTACCTTCGCTTCGGCCAGCGCTTCCTGATGGCCCTGTATCAGGCCACGGGGGATGATCTCGACAATCTCGCGCTCAATGCGCGCCACTTCGGCGCGCCGGGGGCCTTCCACACCAAACCACCAGCCACCCGCGCCAAGGCCCAGCACAACAAGGATCGCTCCGGCAACCCTGCCGATCATCCTGCGGGCAATCCACAGTTTGGCAAGGCTGACGCCAATGCCCGGTTTTGGTGGCGTATAGGCGAAGCGGTCCTGCTTGATCGCCTCAACACCTTGCCGGATCACTTCATCCGGCACCTCGATGCCCTGGCTCTTGTAGATAGAGCGCAACCGCTCCAGCAGGTCGCCTTCGCGACGTGTCTCGTCCAGCTCGCGTTCCACCAGTTTATCCTGATGGCGCAAGGTATCGACCACATCCATCGCCAGCATCACCTCATCGAGGGTCTTGGGCTTGGCATCTGTCGCGGCAAGGGACGTTGAAACTGCTGTGCTCATTCAATCTAGCTCCTCCTTCTCCCCCCGCGGGAGAAGGTGCCTGCCGGCTGGCAGGCGGATGCGGGGTCTTGCGAAGCTCTCTTGCTGCGCACTTTTTTACCGGAAATGAAATGGCTCATGTTGGCGAAACCCCTCATCCGACCTTCGTTAACGCGAAGGCCACCTTCTCCCGCAAGGGGAGAAGGACCGTTCCGAACTTAAACCCCCAGTGCCTTGCCTTCTGCCACCAGTTTGGCGATGCGCTTTTTGCCATCCTCGACCGCATCGCGGATTTCAGCGGCATTCTGCGTCGACAGCTTGCGCATTTCATCGACAATCCCGATGGAGCGCTCCTGAAAGCCGACAACGCTGTCCACCAGCTTTTTCACGGCATCAGCGCGGATGGTCGGTCCGTATCCGGCACGCACAGCTGATTCCTGCACCTTGTCGCCGATATCGCCGAGGGTTTCGAGGCTCTTGGACATGCCTTCCTTCATCACTTCCAGTGTCTGGGTCGACTCGTGCAGGCCAAACATGCCGGTGAACGACGCTTTCAATGCGGTCAGTACGCTGTCGTTGGTCGAGAAGAACATCACAGCCTGGGCATAGACGCGCTCCTTGGCATTGGTGGTCTGCATCAGGCGCGCCATCACCACTTCCGAGGTGTTGTAGGAAATGGTCAGGTTGTCCGAAAGGTCCTTGGAAATCTGGTAGCGCTTGTCCTCGTCCTGCGTGCGGCGCAGATGTTCATCGCGGATCATCTCCAGGCGGGCCCGGTCAGCCGGTTCGGTGCCAGCGAAACCGGAGACGGCGGTTGATGCATTCTCCAGCGCCTTTTTCTCGGCCGTCAGTTTTTCCTCTGCCGTTTTCAGTACCTCAAGCGCCATGACTTCCGACTGCTTCAGGGCACCGCGAAAATCACGGTAGGAATCAAGGATGATACCCTCCCGCTTGATCTGGTCCTTGGTCGAGGCCGTAACTTCCAGATACTTCTTCTTGATGCTGTCAAATCGGTCGGCGATGTCACCGCGTGAAATTTTCATCCAGACATTGGTAACACGCTCAAGGATGTCGATCTTGCCATCGGCAATCTGGTCGACCATCTTCTTGGAATCATCCCGGATCGAATTGAAACTCTCGGCGATATCCTGATAGCGCGTGCCAATATCCATGGCGGCTGTCTGCTCGCGCACAACATCGTTGAACACCGAGGCTTGCCCCAGGGTGCGGGCAATAACCGCGATCTTGTCCTTGTCGAGATCGGAAATTTTTTCGAGCAGCGCATTGATGGGCGCATCCTCCACCTTGGACGGCTGCAAGCCCAGATCACGCAGTGCGCCAACAGCCTTGTCGAGATATTGCATGGGTGTCTTGATGACGACCGGCGTTGCGGTGGCTGTATTGGCCATAACTGTCTCCCTGAATCTTTTGACGGCAACCCGTCAGACTGCACGTGCGCCGAATGTGGGCGAGATATGTGACAGTTGCAAGGGGTTCACGCCCACCGGCTCGTCTTGCGGACAAGGGAATGCGAATAATCGGTGCAGGATCGTGGCGGTTAACGATGCATTAGGGTTAACAAAATACAATTATCTGATCATTCCTGTTGTGGACCATGACCATGGTGTCGCGTGCTTCTCCCATAACCTCCAATCGGTCAAGAACCGCCAGGCTGGCCACGGTTGCCTGTCTGGCGCTGGCACTTGGTGGTTGCCTCAAGCGCGATGGCGGGGATATTACCGGCTCCATCGGTCGCAACACCAGCAGCATGACTGAAGCGGAAAAGCGCGTAGCGGCGGAGCAATTGGGCCTCCAGTATGACAAGCGCCCCGGTGACAAGCGCACCTCGCTCGCCTATGGCAAGATGCTGCGTGACATTGGCCAGATCAACCAGGCCATCGCTGTATTGCAATCAACAGCCGTAAAAAATCCGACGGACCGCGAGGTGGCCGCAGCGCTTGGCAAGGCACTGGCAGATGGTGGCCGTTTCGGTGAGGCACAGGAAGTGCTTTCCCGCGCTCATGCGCCTGACAGGCCGGACTGGCGCGTGCTCTCGACGCAAGGGGCCATTGCCGACCAGATGGGCAAGCACACTGATGCGCAGCAGTATTATCAGGCGGCCCTGCAACTGGCACCGGGTGAACCCAATATCCTATCCAATCTCGGTCTTTCCTATGCCCTTTCCAACCGCTTGGGCGAAGCTGAAACCATCTTGCGTCAGGCTGTAAACAATCCGGCCGCATCACCCCGGGTGAGGGGAAATCTGGCACTTGTGCTGGCTTTGCAAGGTAAATACCGTGATTCCGAACAGATGGCTTCCAAGGATCTGGCTCCTGCCGATGCTGCTGCCAACATGGATTTCGTGCGTTCGATGACGGCCCAGAACAACAGCTGGCGTCAGATGCAGACATTGGACAAGAAGGCCCAGGCGCAGCCGAAGCGTTGATCGGCCTTGACGAAATCCTGATATGCCCGCATCTTCAATCAGATCGAAGGCGTATGCCCGATCACCGAAGCCCTCCGAATGCGTGAGGGCTTTGCGCGTTCTGGGCTGCCTTTAGCGAAAGTTACGAAGGGCAAGCCCGCATGACCGGCGTCAACCGCACAGGCCACATCCGCCTCACCTCGCATCCCGAGCCGGGAGAGGCGCGTTTTCCCATTCTTTGGGGTGCCGCCAATCCCAAGGAACGTGGCCCGTTGATCGGCACGGTGACACGCCCTGCCGATCGCAACGTGATTGGTGCCGTGGGCGGGGCTTATTCGCTTTACCGCGCCCTGGCCGTTTCGTCCGGCGCGCTCAATCCGCTGGCCCGGCCTGATCTGCACAACACGCATCCACCTGTGAAAATAGGACCGCATCCGCAATGGCTTGATGCGTCGAAGATCGTCTCGATGGATCCATGGGGGCATATGCCCGCTGAGGTCTACGCCCGCGAAATCGCCGAAGGCACCGATATTCGCCCCACCATCGCCATTACCAAGGCGCGGGTGACCTTGCCGGAAATTCAGACGCGGATGGCAGCAGGCCATATCAAGGCCGATGGCGATATCATGAAGGAGGGCGGCGATATTGCCGTCACCAAGATCGCGGTTGATCCGGTGTGGTATCTGCCGGGCATTGCCGAGCGGTTCGGCACATCGGAGACCAATTTGCGCCGCCAGCTTTTCGAGCAGACAGGCGGGATGTTTCCCGAACTGGTGACGCGGCCCGACCTCAAGGTGTTCTTTCCGCCGATCGGCGGCATGACCGCCTATATCTTTGGGGACGCTGCCAAGCTGTCCTCGGGCAAGCACCGCATTTCCTGTCGTGTGCATGATGAATGCAACGGCTCGGATGTGTTTGGCTCGGATATCTGCACCTGCCGGCCTTATCTCATTCACGGCATCGAGGAATGCACCCGTGAGGCGCAGAAAGGTGGCGTAGGGCTCATCGTCTATAACCGCAAGGAAGGCCGCGCATTGGGCGAAGTGACCAAGTTTCTGGTCTATAATGCCCGCAAGCGCCAGGAAGGCGGCGACAGCGCCTCAACCTATTTCGAGCGGACGGAATGCGTGGCCGGTGTGCAGGACGCGCGTTTCCAGCAGCTCATGCCCGATATCCTGCATTGGCTGGGTATTCAGCGCATCGACAAACTGATGTCGATGTCCAACATGAAGTACGACGCCATGGTCAATTCCGGTATCGAGATCGGCGAGCGCGTGCCCATTCCGGATGAGATGGTGCCGCAGGATGCCTCGGTGGAGATGGAAGCGAAAAAGGCCGCCGGATACTATGCGCCTGATGGTGCAAAGGATGCGGATGGCCTGAGCAAAGTCAAGGGGCGGGAGCTGGACAAGTTCTGAACCGGTATTATGGTTGCCTGCGCTCTCTCCATTTGACCTCTTGCCTGTTTCTTGTATCGAGCAGCCATGGCTTCCCCTCCCGATCTTTCCAGCAGCGTTGTTTCGCAAACACTTGATGCCCATCTGCTGGCTTGCGGATTTGCGGGCGATAAAGCTGTTTTTGCCTCAACCTCAGGCGCCATTCATAGGGTCAGCGCCGAAACGCGCCGTGTACAGGCGCATGCTGATGGCATGCTTGTCGCGCTCCATTCACAAAAGGGTATGCTGTCGGGCGGCGAAGACGGGCGCATTGTCCGTACCTCTCATGACGGGAAGTCAGAAGTTCTCGGTGATGAAAGGGGCAAATGGATCGATGCGCTTGCCGCGGCAGATGATGGCGCTGTGGCATGGTCGACGGGCAAGCTGGTGACTGCCCGCAGCGCCAAAGGCGATATCCGTCAGATAAGTGCTCCCACAACGGCGCGTGGACTGGCCTTTCTGCCAAAGGGCTATCGGTTGGTATTGTCCCATTACAACGGGGCCAGCCTGTGGTTTCCCAATACCAGCACGGAGCCGGAGCCACTGGTGTGGAAAGGCTCGCATATCGATGCCATGGTTTCGCCCGATGGCCGGTTTGTCGTCACATCCATGCAGGAAAATGCCCTGCACGGATGGCGCATCAGCGACAAGGGCCACATGCGAATGACGGGCTATCCCGCCAAAACACGCTCGATGAGCTGGTCGCATGACGGCAACTGGCTGGCAACATCAGGAGCCGAGGCGGCGATCATCTGGCCATTTGCCGGGAAGGATGGCCCCATGGGCAAGGCTCCGCGCGAATGCGGCGTGCGCCCCTTGCGGGTCAGTCAGGTGGCGTTCCATCCCGTTTCTCTTGTCCTGGCCATTGGATACGAGGATGGCTATGTCATGCTGGTGCGCCTCACCGATGCCAGCGAAATTCTGGTACGTGCACCCAAGGTTGCGGAGGGGGCAAAAGCCATCACGGCGATGGCCTGGGATGCCGCTGGCAAACGCCTCGCCATGGGTGCGGCTGATGGGTATGCCGGCATCCTGACATTGCCGTGAGGCGTTTTGTACCCATATGGAAGTGACATGTGGAAAATGACCATCAGGCCCAAGCCGATTGACCGCACACACAATGCGCGGGTGAAGGCACTTGTGTTCGATGCCATGGGCAACAATCCGGATGTCGGCATCAGCGTCAATGAGATCGTCTGCACTGATCCCGGCTGTCCGGGTCAGGAGACGGTGATCCTTGTCATGATCCCGCTGAAAAAGACCGCCGCTTGCAAGGTGCCCAAGGCCATGGCCGATGTCACGGATGATGATGTGCGTGACGCGCTCAAACAGTTGGCCTATACGCCGTGATATCGACATGAGGCGCAGATGATCCGACGCACGGTCAGCATGTTTGCCGGGGGGCTTTGTGCGGCTTTGGCCTCGCAGGCACCCGAGTTTGCCCAGCAATACAGTCAGCGGCTTGGCGGGGCGGTTGAAGAACTGCGTGCCGTTGTCAGCCATTTTGATCAGGATGCCGGCAAGGCTGGTCTTGACAGGGCCACCGGGCTGAACCGCCTGGCGCAATCGCCCGATGGTTTCATCGTGGCCCGCAGCGAAAGCATGCGCAGGACAATCGAGCGGTTTTCCCAGCTCGACAGGCAGCAGACAGCCATGAATGCGCCTGATGTGCTGACGCGGGTGGGGGCTATGGTGAAAGACTATGACGGCAAGATTGCCAGGGATGCCATGAAGGATTTCAGGCCTGCCATGCCGCTGACACTGGAGGGATTGTTCTTCGCTGGACTGGGCTTCTTTGGTGGCGCGACCGTTGCCGGTGTGGCTGCATTGCCCATGGGACGGCGTAAACGGCGCAGCGTCACGGCTTAAGCAGCATCTTTCCTGTCAAGAACGGCATTTCACGAGTCGCCAGCCCGATGTTGTTTGCTATCACCATACAATGATTGATCAGGAAAATCCGCAGGCGGCGTATGATACAGGTGTGCCTGTGCTGGAGATTGACAGCAAGACCACGCCGTCGATGGCGCAGTATATCGAGATCAAGGCCGCCAATCCTGACTGCATGCTGTTCTACAGGATGGGGGATTTCTACGAACTGTTCTTCGATGATGCCGAGGCCGCCTCGCGCACCCTTGGCATCGTTCTGACCAAGCGCGGCAAACATGGCGGGCAGGATATCCCGATGTGCGGGGTGCCGGTCATTCGTGCTGACGAGTATCTGCAACGCCTGATCGCCGCCGGGCATCGCGTCGCGGTCTGCGAGCAACTGGAAGACCCCGCCGAGGCGCGCAAACGCGGTGCCAAGGCCATCGTCCGGCGCGATGTGGTGCGACTCGTCACAGCAGGCACGATCACCGAGGAGGCATTGCTTGATCCCGCCCGCGCCTCGGTGCTGCTGGCCATCGGGCGCATACGCCGCGATGACGCAGGATTCAGTTATGGTCTGGCCGAGGTGGATATCTCAACCGGGCGCTTTGTGGTCGGCGAATGCGAAAGTGAAACACTGGCCGCGGAAATCGCCCGCATCGACCCCCGCGAGATCGTGCTGCCTGATGTCATTCGCGACGATCCTTCAATAGCCGGATTATGGCGCGAGGTGCGCGCCGTGGTTGCCCGTGTGGCGCGTGATGGCATCGACGGCGCCAGCGCGGCCCGCCGGGTTTCTGACTTCTTTGGTGTGGCTGATACGGACGGCTTTGGGCAGTTTTCCCGTGCCGAGATGATCGCCTGCGCCACGGCGCTGGCCTATGTCGAGCGCACGCAACTGGGTGTGCGCCCGCCACTGGCGGCGCCCTCCCGCACGGGCAGCGGGCAGGCCTTGCAGATTGATGCGGCGACGCGTGCCAATCTTGAACTGACCCGCACATTGGGTGGCGAGCGGAGTGGTTCCCTTCTGCATTGCATCGACATGAGCGTAACGCCTGCCGGTGGCCGTCTGCTGGCCGAGCGGTTGGCGGGACCCTTGCGCGGTGTGGCGCAGATACAAGCGCGACTGGCTGCCGTGCAGACATTCCATGGTGGTGCCTTGCTGCGCGAACGTGTCCGGGCGGCATTGAAGAACACCCCTGATATGCAACGTGCCCTGGCCAGGCTTGCGATGGACCGCGCAGGCCCGCGTGATCTTGCCGCCATTCGTGACGGGGCCGAAAAGGCACAGATGATCGTCGGTTTGATACCGCATGATCTGCCACTGGAACTCAAGGATGCAACGGCCAGTCTGGCCGAACTTGATCCCGCATTGGCCGCAACCTTGCAGGCAACACTGGCCGATGAACTGCCCCTGCTGAAACGTGATGGCGGCTTTGTCCGTGCCGGGCATGTAGCCGAACTTGAGGATATGCGGACATTGCGGGACGATTCACGCCGGGTGATCGCCGGGTTGCAGATGCGCTACGCTGACGACGGTGAGGCGCGCACCCTGCGCATCAAGCACAATAATTTTCTGGGATACTTTGTCGAGGTGCCGCAAAAGGATGGAGAGCGGTTTCTGCTGCCACCCCTCAATGCCTTGTTCATTCATCGCCAGACCATGCAGGGTGCGATGCGGTTTTCAACCGCTGAACTGGGCTCGCTGGAATCACGCATCGCCAGCGCGGCTGACCGCGCAACCGCCATCGAACTTAGCGTTTTCGAGGAACTGAAAGCGCTCGTGCTTGGCCTGCAGGGCGCTATCCAGAAGGCAGCCGATGCGCTTGCCATCCTTGATGTGTCGGCGGCTCTAGCCGAACTGGCGGATCGGCGTGATTGGGCATGTCCGCAGGTTGACGCCTCTTTGATGTTTCATATTGTAGCTGGGCGGCATCCGGTTGTTGAGGACTCCGTGCGGCGCGACGGGCAGAGCTTCATCGCCAATGATTCCGATCTCTCGCCGCCTGACAATGCCACCTCGGGGCGAATACTGCTGGTGACCGGTCCCAATATGGCGGGTAAATCCACCTTTCTGCGGCAGAATGCCGTGATTGCGATTTTGGCGCAGATGGGCAGTTTCGTGCCCGCAACTTCCGCCCATATCGGTGTCATCGACCGGCTGTTCTCCCGGGTGGGTGCGGCGGATGATCTGGCGCGTGGACGCTCGACCTTCATGGTCGAGATGGTGGAAACAGCCGCCATTCTCAATCAGGCGACCGAGCGCAGTCTGGTCATTCTTGACGAGATTGGTCGCGGCACCGCAACCTTCGATGGCCTGTCAATTGCCTGGGCAGCGATTGAGCATCTGCACGCCACCAACCGTTCGCGCGCCCTTTTTGCCACGCATTACCATGAGTTGACAGCGCTTGCGACGAAGCTGGACCGTCTCTCCAATGTCACCGTGCGGGTCACCGATCATGACGGCGATGTGGTGTTCCTGCACGAGGTCGTACCCGGAGCGGCTGACAGGAGCTATGGCATTCAGGTAGCGAAACTTGCAGGCCTGCCTCCTGCGGTTGTCGGGCGGGCAAAGTCCATTCTGGCAGAGCTGGAAAAAGGGGAGCGGCAGGCTCCGGTTGATCGATTGCTGGGAGAGCTGCCCTTGTTTGCCAACCTGCCGGTCAAACAGGCAGCATCAGTTGCGACGAAGAAAACCGACAGACTGCGGGAAGCCTTGGGCAGCATTCAGCCCGATGAGTTGACACCGCGCGATGCCCTGGCCGCGCTCTACAGATTGAAAGGTTTGGCGGAATAGAGTGATTTCAGGCCCGTACAGCCTGTAGCGGTCTGTCGATGACGCGGATGACCTGTGCCAATTCCTGCCCGCGCTTGAGAATGAGGCCGCCCGGTGCCAGCACGCAGTACATACCCTGCTTGAGCCGCAGTTCAGGGTCTTTCACGATGCGGTAAAGCGGCATTTCCGAGGTGCGGCGAAAAATCGAGAAAACCGCCTTGTCGCGGCTGAAGTCCATGGCGTAGTCGCGCCACTCCCCGGCTGCGACCATGCGGCCATAGAGTCCCATGATGATCTGCAATTCGTGTCGGTCAAAGGCGATGAGACGTTCGGGCTTGCGTTGCGGAAACGGGGTCACCGGAAGCCCGTTTCCTGGTCGACTATCGGGCGTAGCGCCTTCTGTCATCTGTAGCACTCCTGAAGCCAAGTCTGTGTTTGTTGCGTTATCATCTCGCGGGTTGGTCTCTTGGGCAAGGGGCAATTGCAGCTGCAATTGAAGGTTTTGCCCGCAGAACCCAAAAGATTGATGGTTAACTGTTCTTTCGCAGATTTGTTCTATTTTGAGGTTTCAGCTGATTTTTCAGCCTTGTGTGTTGCGTAACAGTAGGAGTGGGCATGTCCCAGCAAAGCCGCCTCGGATTGGGGTTGGTGTTGGCGCTGATGGCGGGTTGGTCATCATCCGCCATGGCTGAGCCGCCGCGTCCGCAATCCGTGCCATCCCAACCATTGCCGAAAGCCTTGCCAAAACCCTTGCAGGTTGCAGCGGCAGTTGATGCCTTCAAACCGCAGGATATAACGGACTTCGAACCGGCTTTCGGTCCTGATTCCGTGGCGCGTACGCAAGGCGGCCTGCGTTTTTATGAGGAGATTGTCGCCCAAGGTGGGTGGCAGAAATTGCCCGATACAGCCCGCGGCTTGAAGCAGGGCATGGAAAGCGCGCCTGTGGCTATACTCAAGGCGCGTCTGGCGATCTCGGGTGATCTTGACAATGCCAGTGCGGCATCCAGCCAGTTTGATGCAGCGACCACCGCCGCCGTGAAACGCTTTCAGGCCCGGCACGGCCTGTCGGAAACCGGGGCTGTCGGCAAACTCACCTTTGCTGCGCTCAATGTTCCTTCGGAGGTCCGACTCAAGCAATTGAAGGCCTCGCTTGAGAGGCTGAACAACAATGTCTTCAAGTTTGCCTCGCGCTATGTTGTGGTGAACATCCCCGGCGCTGTGGTGGAAGCCGTTGCCAATGGCAGGGTCGAGCGTCGACACCTTGCTGTTGTCGGCAGGAAGGAGCGGCAGTCTCCGGTTATTTCCGCACGTATTTCGTCGATCAACCTCAATCCGCACTGGACGGTGCCCAATTCGATCATCCGCAATGATATCGTCAAGGCTCTGCGCAAAGACCCGCTGCACCTCAACAAGAACAATCTTCGCACCGTTAACTGGAAGGGCGAGGAAGTTGATCCCAACACGGTGGAATGGACATCGAAAAAAGACCCGCAGTTCCTGCTCCGACAGGATCCGGGCCCGCAAAATTCGCTGGGGCAATTGAAGATCGACATGCCCAACACCGAGGCTGTCTATCTGCATGACACACCCAAAAAGGAACTGTTCAAGCAGGATATCCGCTTCCATTCTTCTGGTTGTGCGCGTGTATCGGATGTGCGCGACCTTGCGGCATGGCTTCTGACTGATCAGGGCATTGACCGCGCAGCCCTTGACCGGGATATCGAGGCAGGCTTGCGCACGCAGATCAAGCTGACCAAGCATGTGCCGGTGGCTTGGGTCTATCTGACAGCTTACGGCGACGGTCAGGGCAGGGTGCAGTTCCGCGAGGATATCTATGGTCTGGATACGCCAGAAGGCATTGCCCTGACGACGCTTGATGGCAAGAAGAAAGTCCGTCCGTTCAGCCCGGAAGCGATCCCCATGGCTGCGCGTGTGAAGCCAGCAAAATCCCTGGTGCTGGCCAAGCGCGATGCTGTTGATCCTGTCATCACAGGCAGCACTGTGTCCCGCAGTCCTGTGGAGAAAAAGAGTGTGACACAGGGCTTGCCGCGCAAGGCTTTGACCACAGATGGCAATCCGCTGCCACCCAGAGACATTCCTGTGGCAACCGTTGCAAAAACACGTCAGTAACGGGCCACTTGCAGTTGTTGTCGCGGGTGCAACGCTGTAGGGCCTTTTCCTCGTCTTGTAATCTGGAATTTTCCTGATCAAGCAACCATGTGATTGGAAAGAGCGCGTCACCGCGCCATCCCGTTCAAAGAGTCAGGCAATACGCGCGATGTCGAAACGCGACTATTATGAAATCCTCGGCGTCGCAAAATCCGCCACCGAGGCTGAGCTGAAAGCTGCATTCCGCAAGAAAGCGATGCAGGATCACCCCGACAAGAATCCCGGCGATGCCCAGGCGGAAGCCCGGTTCAAGGAACTGAACGAGGCCTATCAGGTGCTGTCAGATGCGCAGAAGCGCTCGGCCTATGACCGCATGGGCCATGCTGCCTTCGAGCAGGGCGGCGGCGGCGGTTTTGGCGGAGGTCAGGGCTTCGGCTCGATGTCGGATATTTTCGAGGATCTGTTCGGCGATGTTTTCGGCGGTGGACGGCGAGGTCCCGGCGGGCAGAACCGTGGTGCTGACCTGCGCTACAATATGGAAATTTCGCTGGATGAGGCCTTCAAGGGCAAGGCGGCCACAATCAAGGTGCCAACCGCCATTGCCTGTGAGCCTTGCAGCGGCACGGGCGCCAAGGCTGGAACCAAGCCCAAGACATGCCCGACGTGCAAAGGACAGGGCCGTGTGCGCGCCAGCCAGGGATTCTTCGCGATCGAGCGGACCTGCCCCACCTGTCAAGGGCGTGGCGAGGTCATCGAAGAAGGCTGTCCGCATTGCGGCGGGGCCGGGCGTGTCACACGCGAGCGCCAGCTTTCGGTGAATATTCCTGCTGGTGTAGAGGATGGCACGCGTATCCGCCTCTCCAATGAAGGCGAAGCGGGATCACGCGGCGGACCATCGGGCGATCTTTATATTTTTATCGGTCTCAAGCCGCATCCCTTCTATCAGCGCGATGGGGCGGACCTGTTCTGCCGTGTGCCGATATCCATGGTACAGGCAGCATTGGGTGGCGAATTCAAGGTGCCGACACTGGACGGTGGCGAGGCTCTGGTGAAGATTCCCGAAGGCACCCAGACAGGCAAGCAGTTTCGCCTGCGCACCAAGGGCATGCCTGTTTTGCGCTCAAAGGATGTGGGCGATCTCTATATTCAGGCGCAGGTGGAAACCCCGCAGAACCTGACGCGCCGCCAGCGTGAGTTGCTGGCGGAGTTCGAGAAGGAAAGTTCTGCCCAGACCCAGCCGGAGAGCGATGGCTTTTTCAAGAAAATGAAGGGGTTTTTCGGCGCCTGATACTGATATCAGGATAAAATAAGGTTTGCCGACTATCTCAATTAGTGCTTGATTAACATATTGATAACGATTGAAGTCCAGACTTTGCCCGTTATATCCTTGTGTTGTCCACTGATTTGCAGACGGGGGCTGCCTCCATGTCAGATTCGATTGACCGCCTTTATGAGGCCGTACTGCTGTCGCGTGGCAGTGACCCCGTTGTTTCGCGCACAGCCAAACTGTTTCAGGGCGGCATAGGCAAGATGGCCAAGAAACTGGGCGAAGAGGCCATCGAGGTTGGTATCGGCGCACTTCAGGGCAAGCGCAGCGAGGTCATCGAGGAAAGCGCTGATGTGCTCTATCAGCTCTGCGTGCTGTGGGCCGAATGCGGCATCACGCCCGATGATATCCGCGACGAGATGGACCGCCGCGAACGGCTCTATGGCATGGCCGAAAAACTGCCCAAGGCATCACACAAGAACGTTGCTTGATGCATCGGGAATGAAGCCGCGATCCTTATCCTGAGGTGCGTAGCACAGCGAAGCCTCGAAGGATGGTTGCGTCTGTACCACATGCTTCGAGGCTTGGACGCCATGCTTCCGCGCACCTCAGTATGAGGTTTCAGTCAAGCTGTTGCACTATCCCTCACTCCGCCGCTTCGGCGATGGGGGCAGGCGGTGACCATTTCAGGATAGGCGCACGGGCAGCACGGGTTTCGTCCAACCTGCGGCGCGGAGCATGATACGGTGCACCGATGAAACGCTCCGTCTCGCCCTTTTTCGCGCTGATGGCCAGATCACGCAAGGTGGCTATGAACAGGTCCATCGACGCCTTGCTCTCGCTTTCGGTAGGCTCCACCAGCATGGCGCCATGCACCACCAACGGAAAATACATGGTCATGGGAGGATACCCTACGTCGATCATCGCCTTGGCAAAATCGAGCGTGGTAATGCCGGTGTCTTTCAGCCAGGCGACATCAAACAGCGCTTCGTGCATGCAGGGCTGATCACCAAACGGCAATGACATCACGTCCTTCAGGCCTGCCTTGATGTAGTTGGCATTCAGCACCGCATCCTCTGAGGCCTGCCGGATGCCATCGGCACCATGGCTGAGCATGTAGGCCAGCGCACGCACGAACATGCCCATCTGGCCCTGAAAGGCTGTCATGCGGCCAAAGGGCAAATTCTTCTGACCATTTTGGCCCTTTCCGGCTTTCTTCGGGTCTTCGATCAGCACGGCTCTCTTGCCGACCATGCGCACGAAGGGAACCGGCGCATAGGGAGCCAGACGCTCGGACAGCACAACCGGGCCGGAACCTGGACCGCCACCACCGTGGGGTGTCGAGAAGGTCTTGTGGAGGTTGATGTGCATGGCGTCGATCCCCAGATCGCCTGGGCGCACCTTGCCCGCGATGGCGTTGTAATTCGCGCCGTCGCAATAGAAGTAGGCTCCTGCATCGTGCATGGCCTTGGCAATCTCGACGATTTCTTTTTCAAAGATGCCACACGTGTTCGGATTGGTCAGCATGATTGCCGCCACATCTGGCCCCAGCAGCTTCTTCACTTCTTCAACGCGCACGGTGCCATCGGTATCGGCTGGAATTTCCTTGACGATGAAGCCAATGAGCGCTGCCGTGGCGGGGTTTGTGCCATGGGCAGCCGTTGGCACCAGCACTACGGTGCGTGTCTTGCCCTCGCCCTTGGC
>JANMLW010000008.1:0-3440 GCA_031372765.1 Hyphomicrobiales bacterium | reverse complement strand
TGAAGAAATTGTTTCTTTAATATTTGGGATAAGCTGAAGTATCATACTCCATTCTACGCCTCCACATACTCCACCACACTCACTTCCTTGGGCACAACCAGCCTCTCCTCCCCCACCCTTCCGTCTGAAACCGGATGGCCTCGCGGACTTCATGCTCAACCTCCGCCACGGTGTCCCCTGTCGCGATGCAACCCGGCAGATCGGCACGTAGGCGGAGTAGCTTGCCCCGGGCTTCTCGACGACGATGGCGTAGCGCATGATGCGAAGATGGCAGAGGGTACAGCGCCCGGCAAGTCGTGCGCTTTCCTTCTCCCGCAAGGGGAGAAGGAACAAGGCTCACCCCCGTATCCCCTCCACCACACTCCTGAAATGATCGAGCGCGAGCGACGCACTCTCCACCATGGCGTCGGACACATGGTTATTCTGCCGCAACCGGGCGAGATGGGCGACAATAGCATCGCCGCGTGCCTCTATCCCGATCAGATCAGCCGCTGAGGCAGTGCGGGCAGAGGCCGTTAGCGCCGTGATCTCGTCAACCAACTTGCTGCCCTCGCCATGGCGCTTGCGGCCGAGCCAGGCGATGAACCCGGCCAGACCTGACCCGAGGATCGATGCTCCCCACAGGCCCGTGAAAATCAATTCGCCGTAGCGCTCGTAGAATGTTTTCGTCTCACCGTCGAAATAGGCCATTGCACCGGGATGTACGGGAATGCGCGCGCCTGTCTTGCCATCAGGCGGTTCAGCGCTGAAGGCAATGGGGACCTGCCTTGAAAGGCGCGAGCGCTGATCATACAGTGTCTTGGCTGTCCGGCCTGCCAGATCGTCTGACATCGTGCGCTGTGCCATGATCCGGTAACTGACCGCAACGGACTTCAGTTCCTCCTTCGGAAGCCCATTGCCGAAGGCGGCAACCGGAATTTCGATCGTTTCAAGCCCAAGGATTCTGTCTGCAGCCGCCTGTGCCTCTTCAATGGCAAGCAGGCGAATGCCGCCAGGGATTGCCTTGTTGATGTCCGCGATGGTTTTAGTCATCACCGGTGAAATCCGGGGCGCCACAATCACAATGGCGTCTGCGCGGTTTGCCTTCAGTATTTCTGTAGCAGCCTCTGGCTCAGCGTCGATCAGTGTTATCTCACTCTCGCTGATATCCACCACGGAAAGCAACTTGCGGATGAGCGGAATGTTGGGATCGGTAAATCGGGCGACGGCAATGCGCTTGCCCTTCAGATCGCTGAGCTTCTGGATTCCGCCGGTACGCTTGTTTGGCACGGCAATCACGACCGTGCGCCGGGTGTTGACGATCAATGTCTGGCCATTGGGGGGCAAATCATAGTCACTGCGGATAAGCGCCAGATCAACTCCGCTACGCTCAAGCAGTTGGGCGCTTTCCTGTGCGCCAGCCGTTGTAACGACCTTGAAGCGGATGCGCTCGCGACCCTCCAGGGCTGAGTTTGCGAGAGCCGTCACGTACCGGTGGGTTTCAAGTCCGGCAGGACCAACCGCTATGGTGAGCGTGCGGGGCAGACGCGACAGGAAAAACGCGCTGAAGCCTAGCCCAAACAGGGCCAGAACCACAGCCAGAACAGTGAGAGAGGTGCGCTTGCGCATGATTGGCCCGTGGTGACAGTGCCAACCCTTTACTGCGGATCATGCCATGGGGAAAGCCGATCCCCCTGTTGACCTTAACGGCGCTCTTTCCTGAGCTGGCTATTTCTTGCGCTGGTTGCTGATGCTGCCTGTCACTTCATCGCGCATGGCAGGTGCCTTGCCATCCACATCCAGCCATGTCGGCTTGCGACCCGTGGAAATGCGCATGGTGGGGCAGGGCTTGCGGCGCTGCTCGGCCTCGGTGAAGAACCGGCGCAGATCCTTGTCATCACCACTTTTGAGCAACGACAGCCGATCGATGAAGCAGGCCACTTCCGGACGTTCGACAACCGCTCCTTTTGGTGCGCAGAACCAGCCGGAAATCGCGATGGTTGTCTTGCTTGCTCCGGAGCGGAAGGCGAGACAGGCCTGTTCACGCTCGTTTTCGTCAGCGAAAATCATGTCGGATGCTTCAAACGTGCCGAATTTGGTCTGCAACGGCCCAGGAGTGCCAGCGCGTGCCACACCAAGGCCACGCTCGGCCTGCTGACGTGTCATCTCGATGAAAAGCGACTGCGCTGTGCCGCCATTGCTGCGGCGCATCAGTGTCACCCGTGCCTCAGGCAAATGCTGTGAGGCGGTCTGCCACAAAAGCGTGTCCTCCATGTCGCCACTGGTGTTGCTGCGTGCAACATAGAGGGAGGGAACACGGTCAAACTGGGGTGCCTGGAGGGCAACCATTTCTGTTGGCTTGCGTGAAACGCGCCATTCCTGCGCCTTGGGCACCCGCAAGGGCATATCCACGGAACCAACTGTCAAGGGATCAACAGTTTCAAGATTTGACATCGGTGGAGCCGTAACCGACAGCATCACCGCCAGGCCCATGACGGCTCCTGCGCTGCCCAGGGCAAGGCCAAGCATGTTATCGACCGCGAAATCCTCTATCCGCTTGAGCGGATTTGAGGCAGGCTTCGGCGTAATGACTGCCCGCTGATAAGCTGCCGTTTCAATATCCTGTTCAAACCCACGCATGGACGCAACCCGCACAATGCACACAAGGCATGATCTTGTGATCATCTGGAACCATGTGCGCTTGGCTACAATTTGACTGAAGGAAGCAACCTATTCGTTACCTTACGTAAGGCATCGCAGGATGTGGTGAATCACTGGTTCAGGGAAAAGGTTAATCGGCTGTTTGCGAGAGACGATTGCGATCAACAGTTGACGCGGTTCATCCTGTCGCGATATCCGGTTCGCAAGGGCCCTTAGCTCAATGGTTAGAGCCGACCGCTCATAACGGTCTGGTTGTAGGTTCGAGTCCTACAGGGCCCACCAGATGCTTTTTTTCGCGTTATTGCCACAACACCACCGTGAAAATCGCTATAGCGCTTGCGAAAGCCACAAACCACGCGATTGACCGCAGCGTAGCCCAGTTCATCAGGTAGCAGAGGATGTAACCCAGACGTGCGCCAATGAACAGTACGGCGAGTTGGTCGACCATCCCGCGGGGCGCGCCTTTCATTTCCGCCAGCAACACTGCCGCTGCAAAAAACGGAAAAGCCTCGTAACTGTTCTGATGCGCGGCATAGGCTCGTTTGGGCAGGCCTTCATAATGCGACGCGCGACTGCGCGGATCGTGATTATCATAGCTGCCGCCCAGAAATTTAGCGATTCCCACACAGACAATGGGCAATACCGCTGCAATGAGCACACACCAAACCGCTATGGACATCAATTGACCCTAATTGGCCATTTCCTAGGGCAAGAAAACTGGCTGGCGTTCATCTTCTCATGATACGGATTGCATAACAGAATGGATGCGTGCGACTTCCGGTGTGAAAAATCTAAAGGGC
>JANMLW010000291.1:0-7541 GCA_031372765.1 Hyphomicrobiales bacterium | reverse complement strand
CTGCTTCGATCTCCGCCATCACTACCTTGCGCAGGTCAACCGCGACATTGCTGCCGCTTTGCACGGCATCAAGCGGCACACCGCGGTCAATGGCCTCGCGCACCAGTTTATAGTTGTTGCTGACTGTGCCGGCAAAACTCTCTTTCAGAGCCGCCTCCAGATCTGTGCGTTTGAGGCCGGGCCCGAACATCCGCTGCTCGAACCGATTGACGATGACGCGTGGCTTCGTCTCGCTACCAAGGCGCGAGATGATGGCATTCGAAAGATTGGAGGCCAGCTTGAGACCGGGTACCGTTGTCTCTGTCACGACAAAAATCTTGTTGCAGCCAGACAGAACCGCATCTGTCCACTGAAACCAGGTACGCGGCATATCCAGCACGACGTAATCAAAGCGGCTGGTGGCCAGATCAAGCAGTTTCATCACCACGGCAGCGTCCGGCATGCGTGGCTCAGCCGGGCGGTTGGGCGCCGCCAGCAACATCATGCCCGAGGGATGGGCCGAGAGCATGACCTCGAACAACTGGGCATCCAGCCGCTGCGGATTGGGGCCGATGGCATCAAGGTCAAGCCTTGGCTCCAGATCAAGGTGAAAGGCGCAAGACCCGCTCTGGAAATCGAGATCGACAAGGCAGGCCGAAACCTTGTTCTTGCCGGCAAGCAGTGTCAGCGTTGTCTGGATGGCCAGCGTTGTCACGCCAACTCCACCTGCGGCAGGCAGGAACGAGAGGATCTGTGCCTCGCGAGAGCCGGAAACAGGTGCTTCCGATTGCATGGCCTTGACACAGGTGCGGGCCAGCTCCACCGGATCGACAGGTTTGCGCAGGAAATCCGCCACGCGGATTTGCAGCAGCCAGCGTGCCACGGCTTCGTCAAAGGCTTCCGTGACAACCACGACAGGCGCACGCGCAGCCAGCCGCCCCATCATGGCTTGCAAGGCGAGAAGATCATCCCGGTTGCGGGCATCAAGATCAGCGATCACAATACGCGCTGCCGAAAAGTCGATTGTCTCATCATTGATGTGATGGGCAATGCGCATTTTCAGCCGACCATTGGCGCCGAACACGCCTTTGACGGCTTCGATGAAAGCGGCATCGGGCGAGATCAGGACGATCTCTCCCTCGCGGTCATGATTGTGTGGTTTGGCGGCAAACATATCGGTTATCCTGGGTGGCTTTGGTTCTGATTATTGCAATTTGGGCGCGGTTGACTGGGTCTGCGCCGGCGGCAAGGCCGTACTTGCACTCTCACCGCTTCTGCTGCGACGGCGCATGTTTTCCATCGCTGCTTCCGCCTGTTCGCCGCTCATGCCATGCTCTATGGTGCGGGCAGACTGCGGCCATGGATCGATGATCTGCGCAGCCTTGTTGAAAGCCACGGCATCGCCTGAACCAAAGGTCACGGTGTCGCGGCGGTCCATGTATTTGTCACAGGCGGCGAGGGAAAGTGCCACGCCAAGAGCGGGCAGCAACTTGGTTATCTTACCGGCCATGGCTGGTCGCTCCTGCTATATCAAGAATATGACCCCCGCCGGCACTGCGATGGGCAGCGGCGACCGGTTCGACCGGGCCCTTGCGCGGGTAACCATCGCTTGGCACTTCCGAGCGCCCGCCAATAAAGACCTCGGCGTCAGTCGGCGGGCGCGTGCCGTCAAGTGGCGTGCGCAGCTTCTGGCCGGGCCTCACGGGCTGGACAAGATGGGGCGTGACGATAATGGCGAGTTCGGTTTCCTTCTGCTGGAAACTCTTGGAACGGAACAGCGCACCGACAACCGGGATTTCACCCATCCATGGCAATTGTTCGGTCAGCACGGTGTTGGTGCTTTGCAGCAGACCGGCGATGGCAAAGCTCTGGCCGCTTTTCAGTTCGACCACGGTGGAAGCGCGGCTGACGATGATGCGGGGGATAACGATGGAACCGATCTTGATGGACTCGGCTGTTGGGTCAACCTGGCTGACCTCTGGCTCGATGCGCAGGTTGATCATGCTGTCCGCCAGAACCGTGGGTGTGAAGGTGAGGCCAACGCCGAACTTCTTGAAATCAACGGAAATCTGTCCCCCTGTCTGAGCGACAGGAATGGGGATTTCACCCCCTGCAAGAAAACTCGCTTTCTCTCCTGACATGGTAACAAGATTGGGTTCCGCCAGACGGCGGGCAACGCCCTGCTCCTCAAGCGCCTGGATCAGGACATCAATGTTGGTGCCATTGCGCACCATATTGCTGATGATGGTGCCAAAAGGCGCAGCCGACGTGCCTGAGGCCAGCGCCGTTGCCCCGGCTGCAAAACCAAGGATTCCGATCTGACCCTTGCCGCTTCTCGCCGCGCCGTCCGAGCCGCTTGCCTGGAACCTGACACCAAGATCGCGCCCTGCCTGTCGTGAAAGCTCGATGAAGCGAACCTCCAGCATGACCTGCTGAGGCCCTTTTACACGCATCTGGTTGACCACATCGCCACCATGGCTGCGGGCTATCCGTGCAGCGCGGTCAGCCGACACCGCATCCCTTGCCTGACCGTTCAGGACGATTTTGCCGGCTTCCGTTCCAACGCGCACATGACCGTCGACATTGCGGCGAATTTCCTGCGCGGCGCGGGGCGCGTTCTGTGTGACATCAATCTCGATCACACCAACAAGTTTCTTGTCAGCATCATAGACGGAGACACTGGTGATGCCAACCTTCTTGCCCAGTACATAGATCGACTTGTCAGTCAGCGGTACCGCATCGGCGATATCGGGATCGCCAACAACAATATCCGTAAAGCTCTGATCGGTCCGTATCGTCTGCGAGGTACGATGCACGACGGAAACTGATGCGGGGCCAGCTGCAAGCCGGACCTGACGGGTTTGCGCCATGGCATGCTGTGTGTCGCTGAGGGTGACGGATGCAAGGGCAAGGCCCAGCAGCGCCACTTGCAACAGTTTAACGTGCAAGATTTTTCCTGTGTTCAACATCGTGATCCGTCCGCCCATCTGGTCCGCTGTTTCTCAGCGTGTCTTGTCTGTGAGAACTGTGTAATCTTCGGTCTTGCCGTTGCGTGTCACCTTGACTGTGGTGGTGCGCCGTCCATGGCTGGCAGTTGTGTCACTGTCCTGCGTCGCACCCGAGAGCAGGTCCTTTGCCGTCACACGACCCATCGCTCCACCGCTCAGTTCGCCTGCCTTGCGCAGCATCAGGGAGAGGCTGCCGACAGCGCCCGCAAGAGCCACGCGCTTGGCATCCTGCGGCATCACCTCAAGTGTGGCCGACCGGATGTTGGCAGGCTTCTCGCTGCGCTGGTCAATGATCTGGTCAACCGCAACCACCCGCACATTCTGCAACAGCACGTCTGTGAAACTCTGATCCTTGTCGACTGTGCGGGTGAACACCAGGTTCACCCGGTCGCCCGGCATCACCAGACCAGCAACGCCCTGGGTTTCAGACAGCGGAACCGTTACGGCGGTCATGCCCGGTGCAATCACGGCGGAGAGTGTGGCCCGTTCGCCAGGGCCAGTAACCTTGCCCGACAGGATGGCTTCATTCGGGTCCATGGCAGCGATGACAACGCGCTTTTCAGGGCTCTTCAGAAATTCCGCGATGCTGCTGACCGAACCAGCTGGAACGGCATCCGTTGGCCACTGTACCTCTTTAAGCTGCGCTGATGACAGCTCCATGCCAAAGCGCAGCGGCATCGACGCCACAACAACGGTGGTCGTGTTCAGCGGTTTGGCGGGTGCTGCAACCACTGTCTTGGTAGCGCGCTGGTTGTTGCGCTCCAGATAGAAGCGCCCACCGATGACAGTACCCCCTCCGATGAGGACGGCAATTCCGACCATGGCTACTGCTGGACCACGCATTTGATCGCTCCCGACCCGCGTTCTGCAGGCAAGAGCAAGAATGCCCCTCAAACGTCAATGGAGAGGTAAACCTTCCGGAATTCCTCGCAAAAGAGTTAAATGAAATTTGCCATATCAAATTGGATACTCTGGATTCATGACTTGTTAGTCGGATCATCACCGCTCGTTTACATTGAAATGCGGCAATCCCGGTTATGTACAATTTGAATGATCGAAAAAACCCGCCCTTGTCTTGAGACACTGTTCACTGTCTTCAAAGAGCGGAGGATGATCATGCGCCGGGCATATGTGGAACAGGGGACATGGCGGGTTGCAATCGCCGCTGCATGCGATGCATCACAGCAGAAAATGGCAACCTTGCGGGTAAGTGCACTGGCTGGAGTCGCCGTGTTGGGGTTGATGATGTCCCCTGACCTCAAGCAGTCTCAAACTGAAATCAATCCTTCACGTCTCATTGTTTCAACGGCCCCTGATATCATTTCAACCAAGAGCATCGAGCGTGTGCCAGGCCAAACTGTAACGGATCATGACACGCTTTTGCACAGTGATGTCACAAGCACGGCCCCTACCCGTCGCTGGCGTTCCCAGCCCGATCCTGATGTGATCGTCACACCAAAACCGGCGGTACATGCCGCCATTGAGGTGATGGATGGCAATACGTTGCGGGCAGGAGAGATGGTGGTGCGTCTGGCTGGCCTTTCGCTGCCCGACGGCAACAGGACATGCCGCAGGCTAGACGGTCTTGCAGTGTCCTGTGCGGATCGTGCGGTCAGTTATCTGCAACTCCTGGTTAAAGGCCGCGCCGTCGCCTGCTCTCGGGCCGGCATTACATCCGACGGCGTGGAAAAAGGGTATTGCCGGATTGGTGAAAGCGACATCGCCGAACAGATGGTGCGGCAGGGCTGGGCCAAGGCCGAGGCCGAGCCGGAAGAGCGTTTTCTGGTGGCGGAAGCGGCTGCCCGCAAGCAGAAACTCGGCATCTGGCGTTGAATAAGATCGATTCAAAGCTGACCTGAGTTCCGCTACAACAGGGTGTCGATTCGGAGCATCCTGACATGGTTCACCCCGCCCGCACCACCAGATCAGCGTTCGCCGCGTTGTTCATGATGTTTACCGGAGCGCTGCCAGCGCAGGCGGATTTTCCCTCCTGTGTTGCAGGCATCCGTGGGCAGGCGCTTGAGCAGGGCATTTCGGCAGCGGTGTTTGACCGCGCCATGGGTGGTGTGAAACCTGACATGGACGTGATCAAGGCCATGAATAACCAGCCTGAGTTCAAGACGCCGATCTGGGATTATCTGGGCGCGTTGGTGGATGAGGAGCGTGTCGCAGAAGGCCGCGCCTTGCTCACGCGACATGCCTCCACGTTGGCTGCCGCTGAAAGCCGGTTCGGCGTGGACCGTCATACCATCGTGGCTGTCTGGGGTGTTGAGTCCAACTACGGACAGGTCCGGGGCAAATGGTCCTTGCCTCAAGCACTGTCGACAGCGGCCTGTCTGGGCGGACGGCGCAATGCCTTCTTCAAGGGCGAGTTGCTGGCGACACTCAAGATCATCCAGCGCGGTGATCTTCGTCAGGATCAGCTTGTGGGATCATGGGCTGGCGCCTTTGGCCATACTCAGTTCATCCCCACTACCTATCTGCGCCTCGCGGTGGATGGCGACGGTGATGGACGGCGGGATCTGGTTGATTCCATTCCCGATGCGCTGCATTCCACTGCCAATTTCATGGCGAAGGCTGGCTGGAACAGCGGCGCATCCTGGGGTTACGAGGTGCGTGTTCCCGCAGGTTATGGCGGGCCCGTGGGGCGTACATCCCGTGCGCCCGTCTCATCCTGGGCCTCGCGTGGACTGACAAAGGTTGATGGCTCTGGCTTATCGGGTGGCGGTAATGCCGGTCTGGTCTATCCCGCCCGTGGCGGTCCGGGGTTTCTGGTATTCCGCAACTACGATGCAGCCTTCAGCTACAATGGTGCGGACAGCTATGCGCTCGCAATCTCCCTGCTGGCGGACAGGTTGCGCGGCCGCCCCGGCGTGCAGCAGCGCTGGCCGACGGATGATCCGCCCACATCCCGCGCCGAGCGGCGGGAAATGCAGCGGCTGCTGACAGCCAAGGGCTATGATGTGGGGGAGCCGGACGGTGCCGTGGGTGCCAAGACCCGCGCCGCCATCGAAGCAATAGAGGTATCATTGGGCATGCCCCGCACAGGACGTCCCGGCGGCAAGGTTCTGCAGGCGCTTCGGGGGCGGTAGTCTATCTGGAAGATACCACGGAGAGATTGACCGCAAAACACGGATGAACTAAGACATGTGTCGTTTTTGGAGTGACATATGGCGCGCCTGATTAATGTTGATCTCAAGCCATCACCAAGCCGTAAGGGTCGGTTCAAGTCAGCCGGGAACGCCACTGTTCAGGTGAAGCAAATGCGCATGAAGGCAATATCAACCGCCTCCGGTATTCGCGTTGTGAGCCTGACTGCAAGTCCATTGGCGCGGACTATCGATTTGATAGGCGGAACAAAAACCATCGGAAGAAAGCTGGAAACTCCTACGGACGTTCATGATCGCATCGTTGAAGGCCTCCCTAGCCAGGCACTGGATAAACTTCTGGCGAGACTTGAAACCATCAGTCAGGCTGACGCCTTGGAGCTTGGTATTGGCGTAAGCCTTCGTACCCACCAGAGAGCTAAAATTTCTTCGGACAAACCTTTAAGTACGGCATTAAGCGGTCGGACGTGGACATTTGCTTCTATTGTGGCACAGGCGTCATATGTTTTTGGATCGCAGAGAGAGGCGGAAAATTGGCTTCAAAAGCCATCACTAGCCCTTGATCAACGAACCCCTATCAGTTTGCTGGCAACACCTGAAGGCGTCGATATGGTGAAAACAATACTCGGCCGGATTGAGCACGGTGTCTATACGTGACGTCATTGCCTGAAGCTCTTGCTGGCACATCCAAACGGCTTACCGGGTGGCGGCTGGATGCGGCACACCATGCCGCAACGTGGGACAGCGGCAAAGGTGCCAGACTTTTTGGTGGCAGATGGAACTCCAAAGGAATTCCTGTTGTCTATGCCGCTCTTGATCCGGCGACGGCCATACTTGAAGTGGCAGTCCATAAGGGCTTCCCAACCCTCAACACTGTGCCCCACATCATGACGTCATTTGTTATACTGGATGTGAGGGATTGCCTGATCGTCAACAAAGAGGATGTTCCAAATCCAAACTGTCTCGTACCATCATACCCCAGTGTGGGGCAGCAGGCATTTGGAGATGGACTTCTTTCAAAACATCCCTTTGTTTTGTTGCCAAGCGTCGTTTCACCAGAAAGCTGGAATATTATCTTCAATCCACAACTGGCAACCCACAAATATGGTGATGTAAAACAGAAATCCTTTGCATTGGACCCGCGTCTCCATCCTGCCTTAAAATAGAACATGGTCCGCAAGCTCATCTCCACCGGCTCCCCCCTCGAGCGCAGCTTTGGCTATTCCCGTGCCGTGGTCGATGGCGACCTTGTGTTTGTCTCGGGCACAACCGGCTATGACTACTCTACCATGATCTTGCCTGACGACGCCGCTGAACAGACGCGCAATATCTTCAAGACGGTTGATCAGGTCCTGCAGGAAGCCGGCTCTTCGCTTTCGCAAATTCTGCGCTGCCAATATTTTGTAACGGACCGCGCCTGGTGCGAGCCGGTGCTGGCAGTCTGTGG
>JANMLW010000225.1:0-7817 GCA_031372765.1 Hyphomicrobiales bacterium | reverse complement strand
TCAGCTCATCAAAGGTCAAAAAAAAGGGAGAGCGTTTCCGCTCTCCCGAGGGTCTCAAAGTGTTAACATGCGGTTCTGCAATCGCAGATACCGGTCATGTCCTATCACTTGAAAAACCAGTGTATGGAGCTTTTCCACTGCAAAAGCAGCGAAACCAGTGACAACAGGGGTATCAGAGGTTAAAAAAATATCAACAACGACAATTGGTTAAGGTTAACCTTCGGGTTGGCACGAAGGCTGCAAACCATGGCAGGGTAAGCCGCTGCCACGGTCATTGTCGTGCCAGCAGGGGACAGTTGGCGTCTGATAGTGAAGGCTGGATAGTGTGAGTGCGTTGATATGAGACATGATGGTTCGCGTGCGTTGTTCAGCCACTGGAAAAGTCTTTGCCGGGGCCCTGTGATTCCCGATCGCAATGATCTTGAGCCATCCGAGATTGGCCATCTGCTTCAGGATGTCTTTATCCTGGGCGCGGATCTGGATGGCAGCTGGAACTACAGGGTTGCGGGAACACGGCTGTCCGCTTTCGCAGGGCGCGAATTGCGCGAGGAATCATTCGGCAGATGGTGGCGCGCAACAGACAGAATGGATGCTGCCCGTATGGTGGCAAGTGTAGCTCAGGATTCTTGCCCCCTTGTCGGTGGGGTGCGCGCACGGGGTACGGACCAGCAGAGTTACGACTATGAACTGATGCTCCTGCCCCTGCGTCACGGTGGACGAAACCGTTTGCGTTTGCTGGGCGGACTGTTCCCTATGCCTGCAACAATTGGCAAAGTTGGCCTGCAAATCGAAGAAATGGGCCTTTTGAGCATCAGGATGATCGATAGTGTGGTTTCATCAACAGCAACGTTTGGTGTACCTGCTGTGAATGTAGCCAGTTTGCTGGATCGCCGCAGATCATTTCGCCTGATTGCAGGTGGACGTGATCAATAAGCCATGCATCCAGCACTATTCAAAAAAGATGTCGAAATTTTCTTCATCCTAAGTTCATTTTAACACCTTGGCGGCAAGCTAACCCTACAAAGAGGTTTTTCAGCTGTCATGTTTGGAACATCCGTCCGTCAATCGATAAAACCTGTCGAGCGTCGCCGTCACCAGCGCGTCTCGGTTGAGGTCATGGGACGCTACATGCTGGAATCCCGGCGCGAGTATCCCTGCCAGACAATCGATATTTCCCCCGGTGGTCTTGCCGTGCTTGGCCCGGTGTCAGGCAACCTGGGCGAGCGGGTGGTCATTTACCTTGATCAGCTCGGCCGTGTCGAAGGCATTGTGGTGCGGCAATTTCCCAACGGATTCGCAATTGCTTTTTCAGCCACCGTACGCAAACGCGACAAATTGGCCTCGCAGCTGACATGGCTTGCCAACCGCCAGATCCTTGGTTTGCCGGAAGACCGTCGTCACGACCGTATTCAGCCGCGCAATTCACGGACCGTCATCACACTGGATACAGGCCAGCAGTTTGTCGCCCGCATGATCGACGTATCAACTTCGGGTGCAGGTCTCTCCGGCGATTTCAAGATTGCCATGGGGCAGCGCATCGTGGTCGGCAAGATGCCCGCCAAGGTCGTTCGCATGTTCGAGGGAGGCGTCGCCGTCGAGTTTGGACGCGTGCTTACGGCACTCGAGATTGATACGGAAGTTTCCGTTTCGCTCTAGGTTCATCATCAAACGTGTTCTTGAAAGGCCCGCATTATGCGGGCTTTTTGCATTTATAGCCTTCGATACGGGCAGAATCCGCCCATTAACCCTTTGTTAAGGAGTTTGTTGCCGCTGGTCCTCAGCTGCATTACACATTAACACATCGTTAAGGTTTAAGGCGGCGGTGTGATGCGTAAGGCAGCTTTTATTGGACTGGGAATGCTTTTGGCGGGTTTCACGCCAGCGTCTGCACAATCACTTCCGCTGACAACAGCTGCCCTTGTGACGACAGAAACGCTTGCTCCCATTGGTTGGGTGCAGTTTTGTGGTGAAAATCCGGATGAATGCTTGGTTCGTGCCCTGCCAGCCATCCCAGCCTTGCTGGATGACAAGCGCTGGAAGCAACTCGTCAAGATCAACCGCGATGTGAATGATGCGGTTGAGCCTGTCTCCGATCTGGAGCAGTGGGGCACGATCGAGAAGTGGTCCTACCCAACGTCAGGCAAGGGTGACTGCGAGGATTACGTCCTCGAAAAGCGTCGGCAACTGCTGGACGCGGGCTGGCCACGTCAGGCGCTGCTGATCACTGTGGTGCGCGACAAGAAGGGCGATGGCCATGCCGTGTTGACGGTGAAAACCGACAGGGGTGACTTCGTGCTGGACAACCAGGAAGCGAAGATAAAATCCTGGGCTGATACGGGCTATCGGTTCGTCAAGCGACAGTCGGAGCAGCATCCCAACAAGTGGGTGTCACTGGGTGGTGTCGACAGCACGATCGTGACGGCCAATCGCTAGAACGGTTTTTGACCTGATGCAAAAGTACGCTGCCTTGAAGCAGGGTGAGCCGGTCCTTAAGCGCCATTGTGAACAGGGCGTTGCCGGAAACAGACAATTCGAGCTGTTCATATCCCTTTTCTTCAATAAAGAACATGTATTTCAATAACTTGAATGGTTAATACCGCTGGAGTGAGGATTCATAAACTTACCCAATCCTCTCCAATCCATTGAAAAAGATTGAACTCAAAGCCTCCAGATTGCTGCTAATTCTGCAAACCTCCGGGAAACTCCTGCTGCCATTGTCCTCCTCAAGAACGGGAGTTGTCCGATGGTTATGACGATCAAGACAGTGCTGATAGCAGGTGCATTGCTGGCGGGTGTGATGACACCGCTGGCAACAGCCACGGCGCAGGACAGCCGTCATGCCTACGCGCAGATCAATGGTGATTCAACGCCGCCTATCGGATGGGTGCAGTTCTGCAGCACGCAGGAAGGCCGTGGCGATTGTGAGGTGCCTGTGCTTCGCAGCGCTGACGCTCCGTTGGATGAACGACGGTGGCGTGAGTTGCTTGCCATCAATGCGACCGTCAACAGGGATGTGGAACCCGTCACCGATATCGATCAATGGGGTGTGGCCGAGCGCTGGTCTTACCCGACAACCGGTCGTGGTGACTGCGAAGACTACGTGCTTGAAAAGCGCCGTCAGTTGATCAGTGCAGGCTGGAACAGGCAATCACTTCTGATCACGGTGGTGCGCGACAAAAAGGGCGACGGTCACGCGGTCCTGACAGTCAAGACAGACCGCGGTGATTTCGTGCTGGATAATCAGGAAGCCAAGGTCAAGCTGTGGACCGAGACAGGCTACCGCTTCATCAAGCGTCAGGCGCAGGAGCACCCCAATCGCTGGGTATCTTTGGGCAATGTGGACATGAAGATTTTCACCGCGAATGTTCGATAAAACATCAAACGATCTCGAGGCCTGATTCAAAGCGCTTCCAGTTAGCGACATAGCTGCGGGCTGATTGCAGGAGGCGTCGGGCGGCTTCATCATCAAGCCTGCGGATGGCTTTTGCAGGCGATCCAACAATCAGAGAATTGTCTGGAAACTCCTTGCCTTCGGTGACCAAGGCTCCCGCCCCAACGAGACAGTTGTTGCCGATTTTTGCGCCATTCAGAATGATCGCGCCCATGCCAACGAGAGAATTGTTGCCGATGCTGCATCCATGCAGGATAGCCCGGTGGCCAACGGTGCAGTTCTGCCCGACTGTCAGTGGAAAGCCCATATCGGTGTGCAGCATGGCATGCTCCTGAACATTGCTGCCTTCTCCGATCGTTATCCATTCGTTATCACCGCGCAAAACGGCACCGAACCAGATGCCAACATCTTTTGCTATTCGCACGCGGCCGATGACATGCGCATCCGGCGCAATCCAGTGGTCGCCTAAAGCGGGAAGTTCGGGTGTTGTTGTGTCAAGACGATAGGATGGCATGATCTTACAGAATCCAACGAGCCACGACATCCAGCATGAAACGGCCAGCCGCCATGCTCCAGAGGCAGGCGATCACCGTTGCCAGCCAGACAAAGAACACGGATCTGCGTTCAAACTTGCGTCCGCGGATGGTGTTACGCAGGATGATGAATGGCGCGGTCATGACGACAAATGGCACCGACATGAGAGCCGACCAGCCGCCCTGCTGAAGTAAGGTGAAACTGGCAGGCTTGTCGGTGAGGTATTGAAAGGCGCTTGCCAGCATACCCGCGAGGGCAAAACCGAACAGCAAAGCACGCAACGCATCCAGATGAACAGGTTCCAAACCGGCCATGACGCAACTCCACAACGCAACAGATGGTTTATCATCCGTTAACGGAGCGGAAATCACAAGTGTTCAGACATGGGACAGACACCGAATCATCTAACGTGGTGAACGCGCGCAGATTGCGCATCAGGGACAAACATGACTCCGGTCCGTATTTTGATGGCAGTGCTTTTGTTGGCCCTCACAGGGGCCGGGGCTGGCATTGTACTTTATAGCCTTACCAAACCTGCCGAGGATGGGTCCGGCGCTGTCAGGATCGTGCCTGTCACGATTGAGGGGTTGCGCCTGAGCATTCCAGCTACATATTTTCGCAGCCGTGTCCTGCCGCGCGCCGCAATGACCGAAAGGGTTGATCTTGTTGCGGATTTTCCAGAGATGAAATCAACAGAAAGTCCATTGCCAACATCCTTGAGCCAGCAGATGCAGGCTCAGAAGAAGGTCTTTCTCGCCATCATGCGGGGTGATGGTGTCATTGATCCTGCCGAACGGCCACAGGACCTCTATGGACGGTTTCTGGAGCCTGATGTCTGGGAGAATCCCGGTGGACTGATCATGCGGCGATTTTCGCCTGACAGCCCATACGGTGACGAGGAGGTGTTCATGGCACCACCTGATGGCCGACGCTTCTCTGCCCGATGCAGAAAGCAGCTAAAAGCCGCTGAAGATATCGGTGAGGTCTGCCTCTGGCGGTTTCGCCAGTCAGGGGCTGATATCCAGGTCAGGTTTTCTCCTGACCTCCTGACCCAATGGGAAGCGCTGGAACAAGGCGTCAAGCGCCTTGTCGCTGGGTGGACTGGCCCGTGAAGGGTTCTATTCCAGGTCCGTATCGAGAATGGACATAGTGAAGCTGTAGGATTTGTCACCGTCCTCATCGTCCAGAAATACGATGCCGAGGAACTCATCGCCAATATAGACTTCAGCCGAATCTGTTTTCTTCGGGCGGGCCAGCACCTTGATGGCGGCGTTGCTGAATGTCTGGCGAAGATATCCTTCAACCTTCAGAAGTTCTGTCTTGTCCACGGCATGCCTCTTGTCAGTTCTGACGCGGAAAACGCCGCGTCGATTTCAGGCGGGAGGAGTGCCACGGTCTGCAAACGGTAGCAAGTCAGAAAGCACACCTCCAAACATTGTCGTAGCCGGTGTATCAGAGCATGTCGCCGAGGATCTGGTCCATAGTGCGAGCCGGTTCAGCGCAGCCTGCCTCGCCAACCACTTTTGCCGGAACGCCAGCAACCGTGGTGTTATGCGGTACGGAGTGCAGAACCACCGAACCAGCCGCAACGCGAGCGCAATGACCCACCTCGATGTTGCCCAGAATCTTGGCGCCTGCACCAATCAGCACGCCGCGCCTTATCTTGGGATGGCGATCCCCCAGTTCCTTGCCGGTTCCACCAAGTGTCACGTCCTGCAGGATTGACACATCGTCCTCGACAACAGCGGTCGAGCCGACGACCAGGCCCGTGGCATGATCAAGAAAGATGCCTTTGCCAAATGTTGCAGCGGGGTGAATATCGGTCTGGAAAACCACGGACGACCGGCTTTGAAGATAGAGCGCCAGATCCTGCCGCCCATGCGTCCACAGGTAATGCGCCAACCGGTGTGTCTCGATGGCATGAAATCCTTTGAAATAAAGCACGGGCTCAATGACACGTGTGGCAACTGGATCGCGGTCCAGCACAGCCAGGATATCGGCACGGATGGAGCTCACAAGCGTTTCGTCATCGCGCAATGTCTGGGTGAACGTCTGGCGGATGAGGGCAGCGGGCAAATCAGGATGGTCCAGACGCTCTGATATGCGATGGATGACGGCAGCCTCCAGATCCGGTTGCTGCAACACTGTCGCCAGCACAAAAGAACTCAGGGTTGGTTCTTTTGCCAGAATGGCCTCGGCATCGGATTTCAATCGCGACCATAGCGGGTCGACAACCTCGAGGTTACTGCGTCGTCCTTGATTGAGCTGTGGCATGGTGCCCTCATGTCTTGAGACTGCTTCATGGCAGAGGTAAGGGTTCCTGGGCTGAATGTGAAGAGCTGATGCGAGGCAATGATGACCAGATCGATACCGACAGGTTCCCCCCGTCTCGCCGCCGATGTTGTGCAATCGACTGCAACCGTGACGATTTTAGCGCCAGATCGGCGCAATTGTATTGATTTGGCTACCTGGAAGGCCATTCCGCCCCTTTTTGCTGCACTGGACGCTGATACCGATGTGCGCGTCGTAATTCTGCGCGGCGCGGGTGATCAGGCGTTCTGTGCAGGTGCGGATATCGCAGAGTTTGATACACTACGGGCAACGGCAGCGGGCAGCCGCGCCTACGAGCAGGACAATGTGCGGGCTTTTGAAGCGGTCACCGGCTTGAGCAAGCCGGTTGTTGCGATGATACACGGCTTCTGCTTTGGGGCTGGTGTCGGCCTGGCAGCGGCCTGCGATCTTCGTCTTGCGGCGGATGATGCCACATTTGCCATTCCTGCCGCCATGCTGGGTGTGGGATATCCCCCAGCTGCACTCCGTAGCCTTGTGGCGCTGATTGGGCCAGAGGCGACCAAGCGGCTGTTTTTCAGCGCAGGCCGCCTGAGTGCAGGGCAAGCCTTGTCCGTTGGCCTCGTCGGCTCCGTTCATCCCCAAGCCGAGCTTGATGCGGCAGCCGCCAAATTGGCGCAAGCCATCGTATCGGGTGCTCCGATGACGCTCATGGCCGCCAAGCGCGCCATTGATGCAGCGGCTGGATTATCAGGCGCCTTACCCATGCAGAAGCTGCAACAGCTGGCTGATGCCTGCTTTGCCAGCGAGGACTACGCAGAAGGCAGGGCAGCGTTCAAGGACAAGCGCAAGCCGCTTTTCAAGGGGCGATAATTTTTTGGACGATATTATTGAGACGGTTAAAGTCAGTCCTTGATCAGCTTGCCGCCGTCCGCACCGAGTGAAACCTTGCGGTAGAAACAGCTCTTGCGCCCGGTATGACAGGCAGGGCCATGCTGCTCCACCTTGATCAGCACGGCGTCCTGATCACAGTCCACCCGCATCTCGACAATTTTTTGCGTGTTGCCGCTGGTCTCACCCTTGCGCCAGAGCTTTTGCCGGGAACGTGAGAAATACCACGCGTCGCCAGTCGATATGCTGCGTTGCAGCGCTTCGGTGTTCATGTGGGCGAGCATGAGAACGTCGCCCGAAATGCTGTCCGTGACTATCGCTGAGACAAGACCGTACGCATCGAACTTGGGCGTCAGTGTTGCGCCTTCTTCAAGCTCGATCTTGGTGCCCGGCGGTGCAAAGGGGGTTTTGGCTGTCCACATGGGGTGGTTGTGAAGGGTGAGGGCAGGGCGAGTCAACGGTCGACGGCTGATCAACTTTCCATACCAGTTGTTATGCCTGCAAAATGTGAACTGCCTCGCCGAAGAAACCTCTGTCCATTGTGTTTGGCCAGGCAAGCTGCGAAGCGCGGTGGCCTTCTTGCATTGAAACTCATCGACGCTATTTACTATGTTTTAGCACTTGCTGATGGCTGCGATCATTTCATTACATCGGCTTCACCATTCAAATCCAGACCCGCAAATGCAGGTGGTAAAAATTGAACACTGAAGCT
>JANMLW010000211.1:0-43727 GCA_031372765.1 Hyphomicrobiales bacterium | reverse complement strand
GAGATTGAACGTGGTGTTCGTATTCAAGATATGAACGTTGATATTGCACCAATCTCGGCGCAAGCGCAGGAACTCCACGGATAACCAACGCAAAAGCCCCACGCACTGATGGAGCGCATTCTTGCAGCCTCCTCGAACGAGGGCGATGTGGTGCTCGATCCGTTCTGCGGCTGCGGCACCACCATCCATGCCGCGCAGAAGATGAACCGTAAATGGGTCGGCATCGATATCACGCATCTGGCCATCGGCCTGATCAAGCGTCGCCTGACCGAGGCCTTTCCCTTGGCACAGTTCGATATCCTGGGCCTGCCGAAGGATGCCGGGGCCGCCCGAATGCTGGCTGAGGCTGACAAGTACCAGTTCCAGTTCTGGGCGCTGTCGATGATCGAGGCCGTGCCCTACAAGGGTGGCAGGAAGGGCGCCGATGGCGGGGTGGATGGCTACATCTATTTCAAGCCTGATGGCAGGATGACTGAGAAGGCCGTTGTTTCCGTCAAGGGCGGTGCCAATGTCGGCGTCGGCATGATCCGCGATCTCATCGCCACAATCGAGCGCGAGCGGGCGAAAGTGGGTATCCTGCTGTCGCTCGAGGATACTACCTCGAAGATGCGGATCGAAGCCGCAACAGCGGGCATCTACAAGACGGAAGCGCTGGGGGATTTTCCACGCATCCAGATTCTTACCATCGAGGACCTGTTCGATGGCAAGAAACCGCATCTGCCATGGGTTAATTCCACGGTGTTCAAGAAATCGAAACGCGAGGCGATGGTGGGTGAACGCAAGATTGATCAGGGCGATTTTGGAGTGTGAGAGATTTCCTTAACGTCTTCTTTATCATCTCCCGAACTTAACGCTCAAAGGTAAACCGGCGTTAACCGTCGATCTGTCAAACATGACAATAACAACAAGGGTTGCGTCATGTTGGAAGTGGTCCGCTTAACGGCGAGGGTGGTTGCGGTTGTGCTTGGCCTGGCCTTCGTGGTGATGGCAGCTGGTTCCACGTCGGTGTATGCCAAGAATCCCTATCCGCGCAAGGGCGACTCCGCCCCCCATGACGGTGTTGCAGCCGCGCGGCAGCATGCGGTGCAGGGCATCGACGTGTCCAAATACCAGCGCGATATTGACTGGCTGCAGGTGAAGAATGCCGGCACGCGCTTTGCCTTCATCAAGGCCACAGAGGGCGGTGATCATCTTGATTATAACTTCCGTGATAACTGGGACGGGGCCAAGGAATATGGTGTGCCACGGGGTGCCTACCACTTTGTTTACTGGTGCCGCCCCGCGAAGGATCAGATTCGCTGGTTCATTCGCAATGTGCCCAAGGACCCAGAGGCGCTGCCGCCGGTGCTTGATGTCGAGTGGAACCATCTTTCGCGTTGTCCGCGCACATCTGTGACCACTGCCCGTGCCAAGATGCGCGAGATGCTGCGCGCTTTCGAAGCGCATTACGGCAAGAAGCCAATCATCTACACCGATATCACCTTTCATGAGGAAGTGCTGGAAGGCACGACCGAATTCGACGATTATCCTTTCTGGATACGTTCAGTCGCTGCAAAGCCCCATGTGCGTTATGAAAATCGCCCTTGGGAGTTCTGGCAGTTCACGGCCACGGGTCGCGTGCCAGGTATCATTGGTGATGTGGACCGCAACGCCTTCTACGGCACGGAGAAGCAGTTTCAGGACTGGAAAGACGGGCGTTTTGATATCGGCGCGCGCCGAATGCTCAAACCTGAGCCCAAGATTGATACCCGGATTGTCACAGCGCCTTCGCAACCTCTGCCCCCTGTTCCAGCCTATTCTGCCCGTCCGCTTCCAGGACGTGATACAGGCGTGATCCGGCCTGAGCCGACGGGGCGCGCTCCCATGCGCCTGATGCCGCCCGGTTTGGTGCCTGATACGACAAGCTCGATCAAGAAGGCAGAGTAGATTCGTTACGCCAATTGGATAGCCAGCCCGTCTTTCGATACGGTCAGCTTGCCATCGAATGTGGTTCTGGCGGCAGCTTCCCAATGGGCTGCTGTGGTTTCCGGATCATCAGCAGGCACAAGATGGTTGAGCACGAGATGCCTCGCCTGCGCTGCTTGAGCAATGCGGCCGACATCCTCAACCAATGTGTGGCTTGCCTTCAGGTGTTGCTTCAGGCGTGCTGCGTTGCCTGTGCGGGCAACAAGCCGGTCTACGCCGGGCAGATACATCGCCTCATGCACAAGAATGTCAGCATCTCTGGCAAAATCGGCCATGCCGGGCAGATAGGCTGTATCACCGGAGAATACGATGGTGCGGAGCGTGTCGCCCCGCCGGATTGAAAACCGCAACGCAAAACTGTCCGTCACTGGCGGGTGAAGGTTGCGCAAGGCCTCGACGGAAACACTGCCATCATCAAAAACCGGTCCATCGGCAAAATCCGTAGCACATACCATGTCGATAAGGGGAGGGCGGCCTTCGTCGTCGATGCGTGTCGTGATGTCATAGGCATTGAGTGCACAGAACATCGGCCACATCGCGGCCAGTCCTTTTGCGCCGTAAGCTCTTACCGGCGTGTTCAAGCCGCTTGTCCATGCGGTGTGGATGAGATTGCCAAACTCCAGATTATGATCGGAATGATGGTGCGTTATGAGGATTGTCGAGAGATTTTTCAGGGAATGTCCTGTCTCGACAAAGCCGCGTGTCACGCCCAGACCACAATCGATGACATAGAGCTTGCCATCCACATCAAGCAGATGTGCGGTTGGTGAAGGGCCGCCGGAGCGAATGGCCGGTCCGCCCTTGGTACCCAGAAAATGCAGCGTTATGGCCAAAGTCAGGCCGCATCCGTCGGTGCATGGGGGCGCTCGTTGCGGTATGCCCCATTGACGACAGCGCCAAAGGCTATTGCCGTTGTGGCCAGCGCTGTCAGCCACCATGTCTGTGATGTGCCAAGGCCCATAACTGCAAGTGCAAAGGCAAAGCCCATGCACCCCAGTGCAAACGGGCTGATGACGCCGTAAAGGCGGGATGCCGCATTGATGCCGAACACCAGCGCCATTGTCGTTGACAGCGCACCAAGCAGTCCAAATTCATACCAGATTTCAAACAGCAGGCTCTTGGGCGCGGACATATCGAGCGCCAGCGATATGCGGTTGCGCAAGGCCGTTTCCACACCGTGCCCGGTGAGAAGGCGGGAAGGCTCGGCAACGATTACCTCAGCCCAGATCTGCATGGTGCGGCCAAACCCGCTTTCCTGTTGTGTGAGCAGCGAGAGCAGCAAGGCAATCAGCGGCGCGGCCATGATCAGCATGGCTACGGCCGTCATGAACGCGGTGGCTGTGGCCCGAAGGTTATTCATGGCCCCGCCAAGCAAAACAGCCCCTACAAGCAAGGCGGGCAAAACCTGTGGCCCCTGCAACAGGATGGCGAGTGCGCCTATGCTGCCGGCAATCGCCATAGCGGGCACACTGCGCCGTTTCATCGAAAGCCAGGTGACAGCAGGCCATGCCAGCAGCGTGATCAGGATTGTTGCGCGCTCCAGCATTGTTTCGTCATAGAGCGGCGACTTGGCCAGCCCTGCCAGCAGCGCCAGAATGGCTGAAAGGCCAACACCCACTGATAGCAGATAGAGGTTGGAAGCCCGCATGCGTTCCGGCATGGCAAGGATAGCCCCCATTGCCAGTGCCACAGTGCCAGCCACTCGGAACAGGCGCTCGGCACCGGCTTCAGGAAATGGCGTCCACAGCAGCGAGATCGTGGCCCAGCCCAGCAGGAACAGCACAGAAAGGCCGCAGGGGCGCATCAGGCTTTGCAGGAAGCGTGCGGGAGAATCCGCTTTGCTCTTCATCAGAAGGGCCGCTGATATCATGACGATAGCGCCTATGGGAGCCACCACTACCATGGCGCGGCGTGAGAAAATCGAGACGACTGGCAACAGAATGCAAAGCATGGCAAAGCCAAGCCGGAACAGCAGCAATGCTGCCTGCTCAGCCGGATCAACCGTGCGTTGGCTCGATAAACTTGTCACGCGGGCCCCATTCCCCAGATTGAATGAATAGAACATTATCCTGCGTTGCGATATCTGGCTGTTGAACTGATGCAACAGATGATTGAGAACTGCATTGAGATGACGAATTTAGCCAAAAAAAACCGGAATACCCACGCAACGACCATAAAAAGCCCGTTTCCGTCTGTTGAATCTGTGTGTCAGACTCCGCAGGGACAACTTTCCATTGCCCGTTACGGGCAGAATGCGACCACTGGGGCTGTTCGCCATGTATTGGCAGCCCTGCGGGACAACATAAATTTTGAGACAGGCCAGCATGATGCCACTGATGTTGCGGATGCTGCTTTTGCCCGACTTTTGCAGCTTGATGTGCCAACATTGCGCCCTGTTTTCAACCTGACCGGCACTGTTCTGCACACAAATCTGGGACGTGCCATCCTTCCTGAAGAGGCCATAACCGCTGTTGCTACGGCCATGCGGGAAGCAACAAACATTGAGTATGACATAGAGACTGGCAAGCGCGGTGAGCGGGACGATCACGTGCGTGACCTTGTGCGCGAACTTACGGGTGCCGAGGATTGCCTGATTGTCAACAATGCCGCGGCGGCCGTTCTGCTGGCGCTGTCATCCTTGTCCGCTGGCAGGGAAACCATCGTTTCGCGTGGGGAACTGATCGAGATCGGTGGTTCGTTTCGTATTCCTGATATCATGCGGCGTGCGGGAGCGCGGCTGAAAGAGGTCGGCACCACCAACCGCACCCATGCGCATGATTACAGCGATGCAATTTCATCCCGCTCGGCTGCGATCATGAAAGTACATACGTCCAACTACCGCATCCAGGGTTTTACCGCGGAGGTTGAGCCAAAGGCGCTGGCGGCTTTGGCGCATAATCATGGGCTGCCGCTGATTGATGATCTGGGATCAGGTACACTGGTCGATCTTGCGCGTTACGGCATGGCACGAGAACGCACTGTGCAGGATGCGCTAGGAGACGGGGCTGGTCTCGTGCTGTTCTCGGGCGATAAGCTGCTGGGCGGGCCTCAAGTTGGTATTATTGCCGGTCGCAAGGATCTTGTGAGCCAATGCGCCCGCAACCCTCTTAAGCGGGCTTTGCGGGTGGACAAGCTGCGTATGGCTGCGCTGGCGGCAACCCTCAAGCTCTATCGTAACCCCGACACGTTGGCGGAACGATTGCCAACATTGAAGTTTTTCACAAGACAGCGAGGGGAGCTTGCGATCCTGGCAGGAATATTGCGGGTTCCCATGCAGACTGCACTGGGTGATCACTGGCTGGTGAGTGTGGTTGATCTCAAAAGCCAGATTGGCTCGGGTGCTTTGCCGTTGGAAACCATGGAAAGTGCTGGCCTCGCGATAGTTGCCGCCAGGGGTTCTGGTGGGCGAGCGCTTGACACGCTGGCCAGACGCTTGCGGTCCTTGCCCACACCCGTCATCGGGCGCATTCACGATGGCCGGTTATTGCTTGATCTGCGTTGCCTGGACGATGCTGACCGCTTCATAAGCCAGCTTCAGGCCTTGCGAGCCACTGCGTGATCATCGGCACGGCAGGCCATATTGATCATGGCAAAACAGCGCTGGTGAAGGCAATCACCGGCGTTGATGCTGACCGTCTGAAAGAAGAGCAACGCCGCGGCATCACCATTGATTTAGGGTTTGCTTATTGGGCACAGCCGGATGGCAGCAGCATCGGGTTTGTCGATGTGCCGGGGCATGAAGGGTATATCCGCAACATGCTGGCGGGCATAACCGGCATTGGCGCGTTGATGCTGGTGGTCTCTGCCAATGAGGGCATCAAGCCGCAAACCCGCGAGCATCTGGTTATTGCCACTTTGCTCGGCATTTCATCGGGTGTTGTTGTCCTCACCAAGATCGACCTGGTTGAATCAGCCCTTGTTGTGCAGCGTAAAATTGAAATGCGCAGCCTTCTGGCCGGTACATCCCTTGCAGCGGCGCGGATCATTCCTGTGTCAGCCCATAGCGGCGAGGGACTTGATGACCTCAAGCAGGAGCTTCAGTCGTTGGCTGAAAGTTATGATTGCAAACAGGTTCAGGCAATAAGCCAACCGTTTCGTATGGCGATTGATCGAGCGTTCACAGTCAAGGGCACAGGAACGGTTGTGACGGGCAGCGTCGGTGCTGGCAGGGTTCAGCCAGATGAACGCTTGATCCTGTCACCATCAGGCCAGTCAGTGCGGGTGCGTGGTCTGCATGCACAGAACAAGGTCGCGCAAATTGCACGGCGCGGGGACCGGGCTGCCATAAACATTGCTGGAATTGCCAAGGATGATGTCCACCGTGGCAATGTGCTCGTCGCCCCTGCATTGCACCGTCCCACCCTTCTGCTGGATGTAAGCCTGTGTCTGGCAGGGGGCGAGAAAATACCGAAAACTGGCAGCTTTCCCGTACATATCCACAGCGGTGCAGGGGCCTGGACGGGCAGACTGAATGTTCTTTCTGACAAGGGTAAAGCCGTTTTGGCACGGCTGAAACTTGACAAGCCAGCCACCCTTTGGGGCGGGGACAGAGTGATCCTGCGGGATGCCTCGGCCACACGGACAATCGGTGGCGGTGTCGTGCTCGATATCAATCCCCCGCTACGCCTGTATCGCCAGCCTGAGCGATTGCGCTTTCTGGAATCGATTGCCATGCAGGGGGCAGTACTCGCTTTGCCGGATATGCTTCAGCATGCACCTTACTGCGTCTGCATCGAGCATTTCTCGGCGGACAACGCTCTTGACGCGCATGCTTTCACCGACGTCGTGACAGCCCACAATCTGCTTCAGCTGAGGGTAGAGGACCTTGGTTACTTGTTCGATCCCGGCATATATCTCACCATCGTGCGGCACCTGAAAATGGAATTGGCAAACCATCATGAAAGGCTGCCTGATCAAGCTGGGCTAAGCGCACATCGCCTGCGTCTTGCATTGCCTGAAAGACTGGCTCCAGCGCCCTTTTCTGCCATCGCAGCGCATCTTCTGAAGCGTGGCGAAATTGCCGCCACTGGTGATCTCCTGCGGATGCCTGTCCATACCCCGCGCCTGTCAGGTGAACATGAAGCGCTGTGGAAGACGATGCGACCATTTTTATCAGGGGATGATCGCTTCAAGCCGCCACGCGTCAATGAACTGGCGCTGCTGTTGCATCGCCGTGAGGACACCGTGCGCGGATTGCTGAAACGGTTGGCGCTGCGCGGCGATGTCGATGAAGTGGCAAACGATCATTTCCTGCTGCGCGAAGCGGTAGCCGAACTGGCAAAAGCTGCTGTGAAGACGGCTGAAACCAGCGCTGATGGCTGGTTCAATGCGGCTGCCTTCCGGGATCAGATCGGGATAGGCCGTAAGATGGCTATTCTCGTGCTGGAATTTTTTGACCGGCAGGGACTGACCATCCGCAAGGATGATCTGCGCCGGATAGACCCTCGTAATCCGCGGATGTTCAGCGCCTGATCGTAACGCTCACCACCAGCGCGGTACGCTTGCCTTGTATGCCATCCAGTCTTCACCGAAGCGTGCCGCCAGATGGCGCTCCTCGCGCAGTACCGCAAGATTGTGCAAGCCCAGGAACAAAGGCAGCAACACCGGCCAGCGCCAGACATTGCCTGTGGCGAGTGCCAGTCCCACAAATGCGATCATCACTCCCAGATACATCGGATTGCGCGTGCGATTATAGAGACCAAATCTAACCAGCGTCTTTGCCCTGCCGGCGGGATTGACGGGCGTATCAACGGCGGAGAAGCTGCGCATGGCGAGATAGGCCACGGTAATACCTGTGGCGATCAGTGCCCAGCCAAGGCCAATGGCGACATCCCCCGCGACACGGTCGATAGTTGAACCCGCTGATGGGAGCGACAACGGGAGCACCGTATCGAGCAGCCACGGCAGCAGCAGTGCGACACCATAAAGGATAGGTGGCCAGGGGAGGTTGTTGGCGCGGTCAGTATCATTCATGTCCATTGCCAGTTCATGCAGTGACGTCCTATCCTTTGTCCAACACAATCATGGCGCTTTCAAATAGGTCAGTATTACTGCTATATAATCGGGGCACTTTAGGGAGATACACA
The DNA here is from genome assembly GCA_031372765.1 of Hyphomicrobiales bacterium. Taxonomy (GTDB): domain Bacteria; phylum Pseudomonadota; class Alphaproteobacteria; order Rhizobiales; family Beijerinckiaceae; genus JADCCX01. Next base: position 35,676 of record JANMLW010000211.1, on the reverse strand, counting down.
TGATCGCCAACGCAGCGCGTGGTTTCAACTTTGATCTTGGCGAAACTGCTGATGCGATTCGCGAATCTGTCTGTGGATTTGCCCAAGACAAGATCGCGCCTCTGGCTGAAAAGATCGACAAGGAGGACTGGTTTCCCCGTCATCTTTGGCCAGAAATGGGTGCTCTCGGCCTGCATGGCATCACGGTAGAAGAAGAGTGGGGCGGTGCAGGCCTTGGCTATCTCGAGCACTGTGTTGCCATGGAGGAAATCTCGCGGGCATCAGCGTCCGTTGGTCTGTCTTACGGGGCGCATTCCAATCTGTGTGTCAATCAGTTGCGCCGCTGGGGTACGGATGAGCAGAAAAAGCGCTATCTCGGCAAACTCGTTTCTGGAGAGCATCTCGGTGCGCTCGCCATGTCCGAAACCGGTGCGGGTTCCGATGTTGTCTCGATGAAACTGCGGGCCGAGAAAAAGGGTGATCGCTACATCCTGAACGGCTCTAAAATGTGGATAACCAATGGTCCATCAGCCGAAACGCTGATCGTCTATGCCAAGACAGACATGAATGCGGGCCCGCGGGGCATCACAGCCTTCATTATCGAAAAGGGCTTCAAGGGTTTCTCCATCGCCCAGAAGCTCGACAAATTGGGCATGCGCGGCTCGGAAACCGGTGAGCTTGTGTTCCAGGATTGTGAGGTCCCGGAAGACAACATCATGGCTGATCTGGGCAAGGGCGTGAATGTCCTGATGTCGGGACTGGACTATGAGCGCGCTGTGCTGGCGGCCGGTTCACTGGGCATCATGCAGGCATGCATGGATGTTGTCCTGCCATACATTCATGACCGCAAGCAGTTCGGCAAGGCAATCGGAGAATTCCAGCTTGTTCAGGGCAAGGTGGCGGACATGTACGTCAACATGAATTCCTGCAAGGCCTATGTTTATGCTGTTGCCAAGGCTTGCGACCGGGGCGAAACCACGCGGGAAGATGCAGCCGGGGCCATCCTGATTGCAGCGGAAAAAGCGACGCAGATGGCACTGGATGCGATTCAGCTGCTGGGCGGCAACGGCTATATTAACGACTATCCGACAGGCCGGTTGCTGCGGGATGCCAAACTCTATGAAATCGGCGCGGGCACCAGCGAAATCCGCCGTATGCTGATTGGCCGGGAGTTGTTTGCCAAATCGGCCTGATCAGATCGCAGGTACATCAAAGCCGATCTGCCCCAGATCATCTGCAAACTGCTGTGGCGACGTGAAGACGAGCGCGTAAAAACCAAGTGCAGCGGCAGCCTCCACATTGGCCCTGCTATCGTCAATGAATACACAGTCAGCGGCATCCAGGCCCTGGCGTTTCAGCAAAATCTGGTAGATCGCCGCATCAGGTTTGATGATCTTCTCATCCCCTGAGATCACGATATCGATGAAACTGTCTGCCAGATAGCTGAAGCGTTTTTGCGCCTCGCGGAAGGTGTCACTGGCAAAATTGGTGATGGCGTAAAGCGGCACGCCGGCCGCCTTCAGGGACCGCAGGATTGTAACTGTCTCAGCGATATCGCCTGGCACGGTTTCATGCCAGCGCGCACGAAAGGCCCGGATTTGATTGGCATAGTCAGGAAAAAGCGAGATCTGACTGGCTTCTGCCTCTGCCCAGCTTCGGCCCCTGTCCTGCTCACGGTTCCATTCAGGCGGCAGAACCCTTGTCAGGAAATCATCGACCTCGGTCTCTGAAGCAAAAATCTTGCGGTAGAGAATTCTGGGATCCCAATCGAGCAGGACATTGCCAATATCAAAAACCACACGTGTCGGATTTTTTCGATTCGGCACATCAGTGTCCCGTTGGTAAAGCGTAAATCAGTTTACCAATGGGCGGTTGACATTCAAGTCTGCAATTTAATTATCGCCCATATGGTGCACACCAATCAGGTGCATATCGCCAACGCAACACCATTGCGGGTGACAAACTCACCTGACCTTGGTCGCATGTAAAGTTGATCTGCCAGATCGATAGTGCCGGTGATCGTTACCCCGATGATGGGTTTGTACTTGAATGTAACCTCTGCAAGGATGACGGAAGAGTTGGCAATTTTCAAACCAGCCGGCACGGAAATCTGTGTCTTCGGCGGGGTCGAGGCCTGGGCTGGCGTACAGCGCACATGGGCTGAATAACCTGTGCCTTTCACTTCGCTCCAGTCAACGAAGCCTTTTCCCGCACCATCAAAGCGGATGCTGGAAATCCGGTAGCCAGCCAGAGATGTATCATAGGGCGACATGATGGGATTGGCTGAATCAAAGATATCATTGCGATAGGCGTCCGAAATATCGACCGGGCGTGAGGACAGGTCCGCCATGACGCGGGCCACCATGGTTACCTTGCGCGCGGCGCGCATGCCGTTGGTGGTTTCATTCAGCATGAAATACAATCCCACCATAATGGGGAGTATGAGCGCAAACTCGATGATGGCCACGCCGGATTGTTCCTGGCGGAAGCGTTTGATGGCTTCAAACCTGTTTCGGATGGACTGAATGGACATGTGCATCATCCTCATCGCTCCCGGTTATTGCTCGACACGGAAGGCTGTGCTTGCAAACAGGGGAATGTTGGTGCCGATTTTTGAAGAGCCTGACGTGAAACGGAAGCCGTTGAACGGATAGGGATAGGTTACACTCAGCACGACCACTGATCCGGGTGCGCCAAATGCACAGGTGCCTGAAGCGAAGTCCGCTGCTGCTTCTGTGCCGCTGAATGAACTGAGAGGCTTTGCGGTGATCACCAGCTTGGACGGATCAAGCCATTTGGTGAAGTTTGCCGCCAGTTCTTTCTTGAACTCAGAGCAGACATTGCCTGCAGGCAGGCGCTGTGTAAGCACCTTGCGGCTGGCATTGAACAGGCCATCTTCCACATAGCGTCTGGCAAAGAAGAAGATGGCAAGCTCGAAAACAGCAAAGATCAGTGCAAAGAACGGCAATGCGATCATCGCAAATTCAACGGCAGCTGCGCCGTCTTCCTGTTTGCGGAAGCGCATGAGCAGGCGAGAACGGTTCCGGCCCTTCGCGTTGCCTCTATTTTTGAACATCATCCTGAAGCTCCATCAAGAGCAAGCAGAATAGCGCGAATATCTTACTCTATCCCTCTCGGTGGGCAGTGGATTGACTGCTTGTTTGTAAAAGAACGTTGATGATTAACAAACGCTTTTTATGAGCGGTTTTCAGCGCGCTCCACTGGGCTGGTTGCCTGCCGCCAGACCATTGCGGGCGCCAAGCTGACCGCCCACTTTGCCGAAGTGCTTGTCAGAATCTCCAAGCGCGATGGTTGGCTGGCATTGTGGTGTGCAGGAATAGGTTTCAGGCTCGCCCGCACGGTAGACCACCACGCTGTTGCGGTTGAGAGCCTGCACACGCAACCAGCTTTCGGAAACCAGCTTGCCCTGATCATCCAGAGCCAGAAGATTGGTTTCGCCGTAGCTTTTGCCCGTCAGCACCATGATGCCGTTTTTCTGCACGGCCACATCGGCAATAGCCGGATTGCCAATAACCACCATGCTGGTTTTTTCGGGTGCGCGAATGATCGTGGCGCGGTCCAACATCAGCGTGATTGTTTCATCGGCCCGAGCTGTGGCCGAAGCCAGCAGGACGCCGGCAAAAACAAGCCCCGCAGCGGCAGACGATACAGATATGCGCAGACGGGACATGGAACACTCCACCAGGACGAACACTTCACCAGTTCTAAACGGGATTGGTGAATGAACCGCTAATGAAGCCCCCTGCTACTGCGCTTTCGGCTTTGTTGCTGCTTGCTTTTTCGACACGGTTTTCTGTGTAACCGGCGTTTTTTCGCGTGCGGAAAACGCCTTTGCAGGAAACGCCTTTGCAGGAATTGGTTTTTCAGGACGCAACTCTTGGGCACCGGCCATGAACTGTGCGCGGGCGAGTGCGGCAAACTTACCATTCTCTTTGACCAGACTGTCAAAATCCCCGTATTCCATGATTTGACCCTGATCAAAAACAAGAATTCGGTTGGCATTGCGGATTGTGGCCAAACGGTGCGCAATAATGAACGTGGTTCTGCCAATACGCACTTCATCCAGTGCCTTTTGCAGTTTTTGCTCTGTCGTGGCGTCAAGTGCCGATGTCGCCTCATCCAGAATCATGATCGGCGGATCCTTGAGGATGGCCCGTGCTATGGACAGGCGCTGGCGCTCCCCGCCCGAAAGCGAGCGGCCCCGTTCGCCCACGATCGTCATCAGACCATCGGACTGCCGTGAGATGAAATCCGTTGCCTGTGCGCGCTCGATGGCCTTGGCAATTTCCTCATCGGTAGCGTCCGGCTTGCCGATCTTCAGGTTTTCTTCGATCGAGCGGGCAAACAGCATCGGTTCCTGAAATACGACGCCAATGTTATGTCGCAACGAACTCACGGTATAATCGCGGATATCAACACCGTCGATCAGGATAGCCCCGGATTGCGGATCGAAGGCGCGGTGCAGCAGACCGAGTGTTGTGGATTTTCCAGAACCCGTTGCCCCCACCAGCGCCACTGTCTCGCCGGGTTCAACCGTAATGAAGACATCTTTCACGGCTGCTTTCTTGCCGTCATAGGAGAAGGAGACATTCTCGAACTGGATGCGCCCCTTGAAGCGTGGTGCCTCAATGGCATTGGGCTTGTCACGGACCGCCGGCAGCGTATCCGTTATATCGAAGAATTCCCGCATTTTGGGAGCCTGCATCAGCAGCGAGTTGACGAAGCCTACTGCCTCTTCAAGTTTACCGATCAGCATGGTTGCAAAGCCCATGAAGGTCACAATCTCGCCGATGGTAGCAAGGCCATTGATGTGCAGATAGGTGCCATAAAGCAGAATCAGCGTCACGGTCAGTGTGGCGGATGTCCGTGTGGCAACTGAAGCGAGCGCCCACCAGGAAAGCACAGGAATTTGCGCCGCCAGCAATTGGTGGATAACACCTTTGAGTGCCTCGGTTTCTGCCTTTATGCGCGTGAAGGACTGGATGACCGGAATGTTGCCCAGTGCATCCGAAGTCTGCTCTGCCAGATTGGAATGAAAGCCCTCGACTGATCCCTGCAAATGCTCCGTCTTGTGCATGATATACCACAGCAGCACGGCAAAAATGACCACCAGTACGATCAGCAACATGGCCAGACGCCAGTTGAGAAAGACCGTGAAAGGCAGCAGCAGGATAAGCGCCACCAGTGCGGCGCAATGGGTGCGGAAAAAGCCGAGCCACAGCCACGCCATGCCGTTGGACCCTTCCAGCATGACCTTGAGGACACGGCCTGAATGGGTTTGCGTGTGGAAGGCAACTGGCAACGTCAGGACATGCTCAAAGTAATTGGCCATGACCGCCAGACGCTGACGGTGTGACAGGCGATCAGCATGCAAAGCCACAAGAACGCCTGCAGCGATGGTGAAAACACCAAACACGATCCAGAAAAAAATCAGTGTCGAGACTTCGCCAAAGGACACCACCTGTCCGGCGGGGCGTTGGGTCGAAAGCACATTGATGATGTTGCCAAACAGGATGGGTTCGGCGAAAGCGGCGATGGCAAGAAGCACATTGGCCGCTGAAAGCAGGATTCCCAGTCTGAGTTCTGGCCCCAGTTGTCTGAGAACGCGACCATAGAGATTAAGAAGATACATGCCTGTTTGCACCGTTGCAGAATATGCGCTGTTTCGCGTTTCAATGGCTTCTACGCCAGTTTATTGTGCCAATCCATAGCCTTGGCAAAACGCTTGGGCAAAGCGCTCTGACAGCTTCTGTCTGTCTATCGCAAAATCCTGATGAGGCGGGTGATATCGATCAGCGATATCAGTGCTGCCGCCACATAGGTCATCGCTGCGGCACGTAGCACGCGCCGGGCGGCTGGCATGTCCTCATCGGGGATGAACTTGCCAGCTTCAAGTATGGGCAAAGCCCGCCCGAATGATGCGTCAAGCTCCACTGGGAGTGTCACAAGATGCATGGCCAGGCGGCAGCCAAGCAGCGCCACCACAAAGACCACCTGTGCTATCGCCATGACGGGGGAGCGGATGACGACACCCAACAGGGGGATCAGGAAAAACACCACCTGGGCGATCCGCTCGAACCAGATGACAGAGGGTGCCAACTTTTGGCGCAGTGCGAACATCCTGTCACCGTTGGCATGTTGCAGCGCATGGCTGACCTCGTGCGTGGCGACGGCCAATGCGGCAATCGAACGACCGTCATGGTGCTCCTTTGAAAGACGGATAACGCCTTCGCCGGGGTCATAATGATCACCCTGATCCGTTTGTTCAACAGTGATGTGGGAGAGTTCAGCCCTGTCCAGCAGGTGTCGTGCGATGTCAGCACCTGTGCCTTGCAGGTCAATGCGTTCCTGCTGGTTCTGCTTAAGCACATGCCTGACCCACCACGTCGGTGCAAAAATCAGAATTACAAGAAGCAGAATACCAATGACGATAATGGGCATTTCAAGACGCTAAAGCAGATTCGTCATGCAGTGCAACAGGCTCAATGCAGTTGTTTGGCGTGTGCATCGAGATCGGCAATTACATCGCGCAATCCACCCATGTGCGGGTTGAGGCGCAGCGCCACCGCGAAGGCGGCCTTTGCCTCCACGGTATGGCCATGGCGCAGGCAAATCTGGGCAAATCCCATGATTGCACCAAAGTGTCTTGGTTCCAGTTCCAATGTGCGGGCAATATCGCTGATGCTCTCGTCGTCGCGTTCTTCTATGAAAGCGATTGTGGCTCGCTTGTTCCAGGCCTCTGCCCAGTCAGGATAGTTTTCAACAAGCTCATCCAGAACAGGCTTGGCAAGATCTGTGGCACCAGCGGCCATTGCGTCCAGTGCTATACCCATGCGGTGTGCCGCCATGTCGTCCTTGTGATTGATCCAGATGGCCCAGATCAGTTCAATGGTTTCAGCCGGATCACGCAGCGGCTCGTCACGCCGCAGATCGTCAAACAGGTTATTGAGACGGGATCGGCGGCGCATAGTGTCAACTTTTCCCGCACTGTTCACGACCAGTGCAAAGGTATTTTCAAAAGACCGTGTATCAATGCTGCGCATTGCGACTGAAGGCTCCAGATTATGTGACCAAATATATTTACGACGCATTGTATCAAAAGGATTTGTCCTGGCCATTTTGACGTGATGCTTTTGCAAAGTGCAGCGTTAGGCCTTATGGAAACCTTAAGTCTGAGGCGTGTGCGCAGTGTCCTGGTATCGATCATTCTCCCAAAGAACAGTCTCAGCTACGGTGGCAATCACCTTTGTGGTCTGCCTTGCGGTTTTAGGCTTCGGCCCTAAAATTCTTTGGTCCCTTGGCTTGTCCCTTCTCCTGCTTTTTATCGGTCAGCCGTTGTTCAGGGCCTATGCCATGGCGAGGCCGAATGCTCGCTCAAGCCATAAAACGCCAATACCGCAAGGCGGTGGCGCTCCGATTGTCGTTGCAACACTCGCATGCACCATCGCCATGACTGGAGGGACTGTCGACGCTGCGTTGTTGGCCTTGGTGATTGCCTCACTCTTACTGGCGATAACGGGTGCAATGGACGACGTTTGGGGCTTGCCCGTCCTTCCGCGCCTTGGCGCACAAATTGTTTCAGTTGGATTGCTGGTTGGTCTTGCCCCTCTGAGCTGGCGGTTGTTTCCGGAGATGTTTCCTCTGCCTGTTGAGCGGTTGCTGCTTGTGCTGGCCGGTGTCTGGTTCGTCAATCTGACGAACTTTATGGATGGTATCGATGGCATCACGCTGGCTGCGTTCCTACCCATGGCAGTGGCTGTACATGTGTTCTCGACAATCAGTTACGCCAGTGTTTCAGGCGGCCTGATAGCGCTGTGTTTTGCCGGTGCGATGATCGCGTTCATCCCCTTCAACTGGCATCCCGCCCGCCTGTTCCTGGGAGATGTCGGCAGCTTGCCGATTGGTCTGGTTGGCGGTGCATTGCTGTATGATATCGCCGCTCATGGCGCGCTTGCTGCCGCGGTCATCCTGCCGCTTTATCATTTCTGCGACGCAACGCTGACCTTGTGCAAACGTCTGGCGAGAAGCGAAAAGGTCTGGGAGGCGCATCGCCAGCATGCCTATCAACGCGCGGTGGATGGTGGGTTGTCACATACAACGGTGAGCGGAATTATCTTATGCCTGAATGTCGCTCTGGCACTGCTCGCCTGGGTATCGCTTGGTGCGTCAGAGACGAAACAATGGCTCATCCTTGGTCTGGCTGTACTGCTTGTTGCCAGTACGATCGTGTATTTTCAAAGACGCGGATCACGGTTGTGAACATTCTGGTCACGGGCGGATCCGGGTTTGTAGGTCGTGCGGTTACGCGCAGTCTGGTTGAGGCAGGTCACACTGTTGTGTTGCCATTGCGCAATGCCCTTCACGCCAACAAAGTGCATCCCGCCATCACCATTGCCGCTATCGCTCCGCTGGAATCGATGGCCGTGGATGACTGGTTGCCGCTTCTGAAGGGCGTTGATGCCGTCATACACTGCGCTGCCATTGCTCATATCGGTCAAGCTGTTCCGGGTAGCCAATACAGCGCTGTTAACCGGGATGCCTCGCACCGTATGGCCGAGGCCTCAAGGCAGGCTGGCGTCCAGCGGTTCGTGTTTATTTCGTCAATCCGGGCGCAGGTTGCTTCAACCAGCCCAGATATTCAGAGCGAGGACACCCCGCCCATGCCTACGGAGGCTTATGGCCAGAGCAAACTGGAAGCGGAAGGACTTATCAGACAGGCGTTTGCCGATGCCGTTATCCTGCGTCCTGCCGTTGTTATTGGCCCTGAGGCGCGCGGTAATCTCGATCTGCTTTTGCGTCTCGCTAGGACAGGTCTGCCGCTGCCACTGGATGGTTTCGACAAGCCCCAGGCGATGGTGAGTCTTGAAGGACTTGCACTTGCGGTCAGCATGGCCGTCTCGCAGGCTCAATTTTCAGGCCAGACCCGTGTGGTGGCGGATGAGCCGCACCCGACACTGGCTGATATGATGGGCTGGATTCGCGAGGGTATGGGGCAACCAAGGCGCTTGTTCAAAGTGCCGCAGCAAGTCTTCGCTTTACCATTGAAATTGACCGGCAAGGCAGATGCCTTCAATCGGATGACAGGCGGATTGCGGGTCGATGCATCACGGCTGCGAGCAAGCGGTTGGCAGTCGCCGGTCACACCCCGGCAGGCCTTTGTGGCCCTGGGTGGTGCAGCAAGACGCGGTTAAGCAGCCTTTGCTGTAAACTGCGACAGACTCTGGAAAAGGCCGAGCCCGTCTGTGCCGCCAACGGCTGCATCAATCAGGTTTTCAGGATGTGGCATCAGGCCGAGCACGTTACGTCTGGCTGAATAGATGCCGGCAATGTCACTTGTGGCACCGTTGGGATTGGCAGCGCCACCAACTACGCCATCAGCGGCACAATAGCGGAAGGCCACAAGACCATCTCCTTCCAGGCGCTTCAGGGTTTCAGCATCACACACGTAGTTGCCTTCACCATGCGCGATGCAGACTTCAACGATCTGCCGCTTCGTATAAGCGCGCGTGAACGCCGTGTCGTTGCGCTCCACCCGCAGGTGCTGCATGCGGCAAACAAAACGCAGCGCTGCGTTGCGCATCAGCACGCCTGGCAAAAGTCCTGCCTCGCAGGCGATCTGGAAGCCATTGCAGACCCCCAGCACCAAACCGCCCCTTTCTGCATGGTTGCGCACCGCATCCATGATGGGCGCACGCGAAGCAATTGCCCCGCAGCGCAAATAGTCGCCGTAGCTGAAGCCGCCGGGTAAAACCGCAAGATCAGTACCGTGTGGCAAGGCATGGTCCTGATGCCACGCCATGGTGACCTTGACCCCGACCTTACTTAAGGCGCGGGCGATATCCGCATCGCGGTTGGAGCCTGGAAATGTGATGACGGCTGCATGCATGCTATGACAACCGGCGATCAGAGCGCCGGTCCCTCCTCGATCTTGAATGAGCGGGCAAATTCATCGACAGCCAGCCGGGCGGTCGCACGATCACCGGCATTGGCATTGATGTTGACCAGTACACGTCCGGCGAAAACTGTTGCAACCGTGTTGTATCGCGCCTTGGCGCTGATTGTTATCCTGGTCTCAGTCAGTACAGCGGGAAAATCATTGATGCGCACCGTATTGCTCGACAGTGTTTCGGCCTTGCCCTTGTTGTCTGTACTCACTTGCAATTCCAGACTTCTGGCCTCTGTCAGCTTCGGAATGCTTTCTTTCGCCAGCTTCTCAAGAGCCTTTGGATCAGGATTTGTGGTCGGTGAGCGCCTGTTTGTCACGATCACTTCCGCTGGCTCGGGGCAAGTCAGCACATTGCAGGTGAAGCCATACCGGACGGAACCATCTGGTGCGCCCTGCCTGATGCGGGGGGTCCACTTATCAGTGTTCGGGTTCTGGAGTGTGAAGCGTGTCGCGCCCGCAGCGATGGGTTGATCTCCACTGACAGCCATAACGCCCGGTGCCAGCTGGGTTTCACCACCGCATGCGGCAAGACCGAGCGCCATGCAGCCAGCCAGCCAAAATCCCGGCAGGGCGTGCAGACCAGCCATCAGGCAATCTCGACCCGGTAGTTTTCAACCACGGTGTTAGCCAGCAATTTTTCGCAGGCCAGTTTCAGCGCCGCTTCTGCCTTGGTGGCATCAACACCGGATGCAAGCTCGACATCGAAAACCTTGCCCTGACGGACGCTGGCAACACCTTCGACACCCAGCGACCTCAGGGCGCCTTCGATGGCCTTTCCCTGGGGATCAAGCACGCCGTTCTTCAAGGTGACAGTGACACGGGCTTTCATGGCGATTCCTTGCAAGGTCTGGCAGATGCAAGGCCTTAAAGACAGAATGCCATGTTCGCAATTGTTCTGTGCAAAAGGCACAGGCAAATCAGCCCACTCAGTTTTCGCGTTTGAAGCCACCGATAGGGCGAATGGCGGATCCCGAGAAACCCTTGTCCTCGGGTTTAGCGGGCTGGTGAGCCTCAAACCTGCCACTCACGCTTTTCGGACCGGTCAATGCGGTCACGCTTGTGGGTGCCACACGCCCGCCGCGCTCGGTATTGCTGGCTGCCGCTATCTGCGAGACAAGGCTGTTCATGCCCTTGCGATCAACAGTGGCAGGGGCAGGTAGCGAAGTTGTAACGGGTGAGGCAGGAATGATGCGCGGCATGGCAGAAGCCGGTGCATAAGCTGTCACGACAGTAGAAACTGGAGCCGGTGCTGTGGCAGCCTGTGGTGCGCCTTGCGTACGCACCCCTGTTGTTGACGCCGTAACATATTGCGCAGGCCGCTGCGGTGGAAGGGGAATGTTCACAGCTTTGCCAAGGGCCGCCACCTGAATCGGTTTCTCAGGCACGGGCTTCTGGGGTGTTGGTTCGGCGGGTTCTTCCAGCTTGGCTTCCTCGGTGTTCGATGCGAGCAACGTCGCAGGTCTACGTGGTGGCAGCTGGACCGTTACGAGCGAAGGACTTTGTGTGGCAAGGCTTGCAAGCGCAGTCAGATTGGCGGGACGGCGTGGCGGCAACTGGACATTGACCCGTTTGCCGTCTTCCTCATCAACCTCGGCCTTGGTTGAAAGCGGAACAGCAGCGGGTACATTTGCAGGGAAAGCCGGAGTGGAAACAGGTGAAGAGCGTGGCGCCAATGCTGCGACCTCGATCTGCCTAGGTTCTTCCCTCTTGGCTTCGGGTTCCTGAACTGGCGTCGGGCGGGTAGGCCGTGACTGTATACCGGCAGGAATTTCAGCCCTTGGTGCAGACGTTGATGTGCTGTTGTTCTGGGTGAAGAAGGCCAGTGTTGAGCCTTCCTGACTTTCTGCCGGGGCTGAGGCAACCTGCTGGGTACGCTGGCGCGATGCTACGGCGGTTCCCCGTTTGCTTCCCCGCTTGGCGCCAACATCCTCATCGTCACCTTCGCCACCACCAAACAGGATCTGGAACAGGGTCTTGCCTGTGGCTCGGCCTTCCGCGATGTCGATATAGCCCGATGAAACCGATCCGCCACGCGCCTCGATCGTGGCACGCGCTGTCTCGAAGCCTGCAAGCGGCTTGCCGTCGCTGGGAATATGCACAGTCTGCTCATTGGGGAATATGCGCACCAGATGGTCACGCGTAACCTTGGGCCAATGCCGCACACCGCCCGTATCGAGATGGACCCACGGGTTATTGGCCCGCGGGTAATACCCAACCCCGCCATTCTGAAGCCGTAATCCCAGATCACGGACCTTGGCCATTGAAACATCAGGCAGGTTGAAATCGATAGCCTTGCCCGTCATGTGCTGGCTGTTTTTTGCGACACCACGCGAGCGGCGACGTAGCATGGAATTTGTGCCGGGTGAACGATAGGCAGAAACGACATGGATAGGGGCGCTGGAGCCTGAGGCGCGATAAACCTCCCACAGGATATCAAAAAGGAATGGATCCATCCGTGTTGGTTCGTCCTGCCGCCAGTCACGCAGCATCCAGTTCAATTTTTGCAAACCGGCACTGCTGAACGAGCCATAGCTCTTGTAGGTGATCGTTTCCTGTTCCTTGGTATGCGCATGGTAGATTGTCAGGGATCGTGTGCCGCCATTGGCAATGGCATCCTGTGTGGGCGTAACACCGGTGGCGACAATCGCCGTGCCCATCAAAGCAAGCAAAAAACCCCGCGCAATTCGCCGGGATCGCCCTGAGATGAAACCTGTTTGCCAATTCTGCAAAGTTCAGCCTTGCTGCTTCATTATTGTTCTGACGCTTGCCGATACGACCTTATATCCTGCAATCGCCTTAACCGTGGCTTAACCGTAAACATTTTGTTGGATTTTTGACAGTTTCCATTGTGGGCACTCGCCTTCAATCATGGCAATTTCACGACAATCCGAGCAACTGACGCAATCTCAGGCTGTGTCCATAGACATCATCATGGCGGAGCATTTGCCCTGAACTGTCAATTGTCAGCGTGAAATAGGCGATGTGAATGGGTAATTTCCTGCGTAGTTTCATCACACGCTCGGCACCGCCAATCTGCTTCTTGAAACGCTCTTCGCTCCAGCCATCCTCTTCAAAGATCGCTGCGGCCAGACGAAACGGATTTTCGACACGTACACATCCGCTCGACAGCATACGGTTCCGTGCATTGAACAGGTGCCTTCCTGGCGTATCATGCAAATAAACGGAATGCTGGTTGGGAAACATGAACTTGACATTGCCAAGAGCGTTGGAGGAACTGGGTGGTACGCGCACCGTTACCACATCGCCGCGCTTGCTTAGCGTGTAGCCACGGGCTTGGGTCCATGCAGGATCAAGATATCGCGGATCTTTTTTTAAAATCGACGGTGGCACAAACCAGGATGGGTTGACCACGATATGGTCCATCATGTCCGAAAAGACCGGTGTCTGCATGTCATTCTTGCCAATAATGATGCGCGAAGCATAAACAACAGTGCCTGACCGCAGCATCTCGACAGAAAGCTCAGGCACATTGACGAAGATATGATCCGGGCCAAGCTCGCGTGGCAACCAGCGCCAGCGTTCCATGTTGGCAATGATCTCGGCTTCTTCGGCGGTTGGCAGTTCACCCAGCAGTGCACGCCGTGTCTGGGGCGTGAACAGGCCTGTCACCGGCAGACCAGCGGCTTTTTGCAAACCGGCAACCTTAATGGAAACATTCCGATCGTACAGTGGCGCCGTATCGTAGCCAAGTCCGAGGCGAGCCCGGATCAGCGGTACGCGCGCGTCCCGCATGCCCACGCGCAGCGCCGGGCCATCCGGTATGCTTTCGCCTGAAGACACAGAAGCACTTTCGCGCAATTCCGCCAGCTTGCGCCGCAACGCAAGATAGGTCTTGTGCGGGGGATTATAGTCTTGCAAGGCCGTACTGGCGTCCTTGGCCGTAGCAACCCGGGTCAGTATCTGGTCTGGCTCGGGCAGCACACGTTTTGGTGTGATAAAGGCATGGACCCGGGAAGGCTCTACCTGTCCTGTGGCGGCATCCCGGCCATAGCGCACGACGGCCTCCGAGAGCTGTATTTCAGCCGCAGCAAGCGCCGGCCATTGTGGTTCTCCGCCGCCGAGAAAGGCGGAAACGGTCCGATATTGCGCCGGATCAAGACCATCCTCTGCCGCCAGTCTAAGTCGTTCGCGGACGGCCTTGGCCAGATCATTCCATTGACCATTCTCGATCCAGACAGGTGAAAAGTTGCGCGCTGCATAGAACTGTTCAACGCTTGCTGCATCCTTGCTGGAAAGCCTGTTCAGTATTTTCAGACGCGCAACACTGTGACGCAAGATATCGGCCGGCATTCGTTCAATCTGCGGCTGTGGTGATTCGACAGGTGCGGCGGCGGATGATTTGACATCCTGCATGACAAGCGCAAGCGGTGGCAATTCCGGTTCTGGAAGCCGGATATCGGGCAGCGCCACCATCGCAGGTACTGAATTCAGTTTTTCTGGCAGCACCAGATCTTCGGGTGCAAAGGCAATGTGAGCTGATGATGTTTCTGGCAGCGGCACTTTTACAACAGAATTCAGCACACTGCCTGTTTCCAGCGGTTGCTGTGCCTCGGGCAAGTCCACTGAAAATCTGTCGGTCACCGCATTCTGTTCACAGACCTGACGGACGCGGTCAGCTTCCTGTAGAGTCGTGCAACGCAGGACTGTGCCAAGTTCAGAGGCAAGCAGGGGTATTGCTTGACCAGCAAGCAGGACGGTCATGCACACACTGTAGCAAATCCGGATCAATTTTGCCCCCGGCAATCAAAATTTCCGAACTTCTGCATAGAGGATATGAAATCTCCCGTGAAGGGCGATTGTCAGGCGGCCTTGTCGTCCTCGCCTGTCCATCCCTCATTGCTATCGCCGTTCTCCGTCAATCCCTCATCAAGGCCAAGGTCCTTGAGTTTGCGGTAAAGCGTGGAACGTCCAATCGATAGCTTGCGCGCTACCTTCGACATCTGGCCGCGATAGTGCGCAATGGCAAATTTGATGGCCTCACGCTCGATATCATCCAGCTTGCGCATGTCGCCCGTCTCATCAACCATCCTGATGGCATTGGGATCATTGACGGGCACTTGAACGATCTCGCGAACGATACGGGCTTGCATCGGTTGCCCCGGTGTCAGCAGCGGCAGGCTGGGGATACGGACATCAAAGCCCTCGACATGCGTGGCAATCTGGGGAAATTCGGCAACCGTCAATTCGTCACCATCGCTCAGGACAACCGCCCTGAACATGGCATTTTCGAGCTGGCGCACATTGCCTGGCCAGTCGTAGCGGCAGATCAGCGCCATGGCCTCTGATGCAATCGCCCGTATAGGGCGGCCTTCCTCGGCGGCAAACCGCGCTAGAAACCGTCGAGCCAGATCTGGGATATCATCGCGCCGGTTGCGCAAGGGCGGAATAGAGATCGGAAATACATTGAGCCGATAGTAAAGATCCTCGCGGAAACGGCCCTGCTTGACCAGCTCAATCAGGTTCTGATTGGTAGCCGAAACAATGCGAATATCGACCTTGACCGATTTTTTGCCGCCAACGGGGTCAACTTCGCCCTCCTGAATGGCCCGCAGCAGCTTCACCTGCGCATCCAATGGCAATTCGCCGATCTCGTCTAAAAAGAGCGTGCCGCCGCTGGCTTCTACGAATTTGCCGATATGCCGGTCCATGGCGCCCGTGAACGAGCCTTTCTCGTGACCGAACAGGATGCTTTCCACCAGATTGGAGGGGATTGCCCCACAGTTGACAGTGACGAAGGCACGCCCACGCCTGTCGCTGCTGCCTTGTATGGCGCGGGCAATGACTTCCTTGCCCACCCCTGATTCGCCCTCAAGCAGAACCGGGATCGCTGATTTTGCCGCTCTTTCACCCAGGCGAATAACGCGTTCCATATCCTGACTGCGGGTTACCAGATCCTTGAAGGTAAGAGCATTGGCAACCCTGCGGTTGACACGCCGCAACTCGCCTTCCAGGGCATCGACACGCAGCGCATTCTTCATGGAAATCTGCAGGCGTTCGGCGCCAACCGGTTTCACCACAAAATCGGATGCACCGGCCCGCATGGCGGAAATCACGGTTTCAATGGAACCATGGGCTGTTTGCACGATCACCGGGAGGGCAATGTTTTTCTCCCGCAAACGACCAAGAACGCCCATGCCATCAAGGTCCGGCATGACCAGATCAAGGATGAGCAGATCGATCGCGGGCTCTCCCTTTTCGATCCGGGCGAGGGCAGCTTCACCGCTCTCCACGGCAACGGGGTCATAGCCCGCCCGTTTTACCATTTCCGTCAGGAGCCGACGCTGGATAGGATCATCGTCAGCAATTAGAATGGTGGTTGGCATGGGCAATACTATTCCAAAACAGGTGTACCGATTTGGTTCACTTTGGGGCGAATGCGTAAACAGCCTGTAAACATTGCCGTTAAAATCAGCGGTGCAGGAAAAATCATTGCGCCGGCTTGCATTCGTTAATCCAGGGTTAACGCTATGTTGCTAAAAGATTGAGAGTTTTCATATTCATCGCTGCGACAGTATTTTAGCCACGATCTGGCCATGAGCCTGTCGTCGTTATTGACCAAATCATTCATCGATCCGCATATCGCGGACAAACCAAAGAAGGGACCGACAGGTTTTTTTGATCATGCCAACTGAACAACAAAGTTCTATTGCTGAACGTGGCCGTATTGCCAGCCGACAGGAATTAACCCGCTTTTACCGCGCCATCGGTATTTCTGCGGTTGCCTCCGCCACACAGGCCGCCAAGATGACGGCACCTGCAAAAAGCACTTCCCATGAGCTTCCCGCTTTCCTGCGTGATGCACATGCCGTAGGTTGATGACGAAGTTCCCCGTCAAACCTATCCTGCAGGACTGATATCATCATGAGCGACGACGCCCTGTCCCGGTTTCTTGGCGGCAAGCCAACGACCGTCATTATTAAACTGGTTATCATCTCGGTCATTGTTGGGGCACTGCTGCACTGGGCCGGACTGTCGCCGCTCTCTTTGTTCCGTGGACTTGAGGCCATGATCAAGGGCCTTATCGGCACTGGCTGGGATGCCGTGCGCAACATCGCCGAGTTTGCGCTTTATGGCGCAATGGTGGTCATTCCGATCTGGCTGATCGCAAGGGCGATGAACGCACGGAAGGCGTAGGGCATTATACCCTCTCTAGCGCCTTGATACCCACAAGCGCGGTGATGTTTTCCACACCCTGCGCCTTACATGCGGCCACCAGTCCTGCCTTGATCTCGTTGGCAAGGCCCGGTCCCTTGAACACCATGGCTGAGTAGAACTGTATCAAGGTTGCTCCAGCCGCTATCTTGGCGAGTGCTGTCTCGGAACTGTCGATCCCGCCAACACCTATAAGTGGAAATTGCCGTTCCACCCGCTGATACACCTGCGCCAGAACACGGGTTGATGCCTCAAACAGCGGCCTGCCGGATAAGCCGCCCGTCTCTTGCGCCTGCTTCTGATCCTGCAATGTCGTTGGGCGGGCGACTGTCGTGTTCGAGACGATCATGCCGTCAATTTTGCGGCTGCGGGCAATGTCCACAATGTCGTCCAGATCATGTTCGGTCACATCAGGCGCTATCTTGAGGAGAAGCGGCGCGGTCTTTGCCGCTGAAGCGGCACGTGCGTCGATAACCTTTGCCAGCAGATCGTCAAGCACAGTACGCCCCTGCAAATTACGCAGGCCTGGGGTGTTGGGCGAGGAGACATTGATGCTGATATAATCGCAGACATCGGCCAGTTCACGCACCAGTGTCACGTAATCCGCCGTGCGGTCCTGCGAGTCCTTGTTGGCCCCGATATTGACGCCAACAATACCAACACCTTCAAATCTGTGTCGACGCAGCATTAGTCTTGCGCGCACAGCAGCAGCACCCTCGCTGTTGAGGCCATAGCGGTTGATAATGGCCTCATCCTCTACGAGGCGGAATACCCTTGGCTTCGGATTGCCCGGTTGGGGCAGGGGAGTCACGCCACCGACTTCGGCAAAACCAAAGCCGAGTTTCAAGATCGCGTCAGGCACTTCGGCATTTTTGTCAAAACCGGCGGCAAGGCCGACAGGATTGGGAAAATCAAGGCCAAAAGCGCTGACTTTCAGGCAGGGGTCGTCAACCAAGCTTGACGGCAAAGGCAGCACTTTCAAGGCCTGCACGGTGGCATGATGCGCGGTTTCGGCATCAAGTGCATGGATGAAGGGTCGCGCCAGTCCAAACAGCTTGCCGATCATTGTGCAGTCTCCGGGAACACATGAAAGCCATCACGTCCAACGGGCAGATCATGCACGGCCACAACCGCATTCATTGGAAGCGGTGCATAGAGATGTGGAAACAGCGCCCCTCCGCGTGAGGGCTCCCATTTAAGGCCTTCACCCAGTCTGGCCGTATCAATCACCGCAAGCACCAGATCATCCTGTCCGGCAAAATGTTTGGCCGCTGTCTCACGCATTTGTTGTGCGGAAGAAAAGTGAATGTAACCATCGGCCAAATCAATCGGGGCTCCCAGAAAAACACCTTCTGCTGTAGCCGCTATCCACGCCTCACGAGGGCTAATCTTGTAAATCAATGTCATATTTGCCTGCCATACAGATATCAGGTCGGTAACGGACAAAGAACAGGTCTTGCAAGTACCTTGCATGGCGATGCGTGTATATTGATCTCAAAGTAGGTCCATCGTTGTGCTATTTTCCTATGCTCTTGCCAAATAAGGATAAGTGTCCTAGTAAGCGTCAAAATAGACAAGGAGGCGATCGTGCCACGACTAACGCATGATCAGGTCTGGAGCGCGATAGACGCCATTGCTCACCGGTACGGCTATTCAGCTTCTGGATTGGCCAAAAAGTCCGGCCTTGATGCTACTTCGTTCAACAAGTCAAAACGGATGACGGCAGAGGGGCATTTGCGTTGGCCCTCGACGGAATCTGTTGCCAAGGTACTGGATGCGACCGGTGCCACTGTTGATGAGTTCATTTCCCTCCTGTCCACAGGTCAGGAGCGCCCACAGCAGTCCCTCCCGCTGATCGGATATGCGCAAGCGGGGGCAGGTGGGTTTTTCGACGATGGTGGTTATCCGGCTGGCAATGGCTGGGACGAGGTCAATTTCCCCGGCATTCAGGACAGTCAGGCCTATGCTTTGGAGGTCACCGGCGATTCGATGATGCCGCTATACCGGGACGGTGACCGCTTGATCGTTGCCCCAAACGAGAGCGTGCGCGTCAATGACCGCGTCGTTGTAAAGACCATGGACGGCGAGGTAATGGCCAAGGAATTGAAGCGCCAGACCGCCAAAACAGTTGAATTGCGCTCGCTTAATCCCGAGCACGCGGACCTTGTCATCCCTATGGACAAGGTCTTATGGATGGCGCGCATTGTCTGGGCCAGCCAGTAGCCTGTCGGTCGCAATGCCTGCAAGGACTTGAAACATGGCGGCTACCCCAACTAAACTTGATCAATTGCGCAAGATGTCCACTGTTGTGGCCGATACGGGCGACATCGATCTGATCCGCCAGTTCAAACCGCAGGACTGCACCACAAATCCATCGCTTATTTTGAAAGCCGCGCAGAAACCGGAATATGCCTATCTGGTAGATGAGGCTGTGGCATGGGCTGCAAAAAAAGCCGGTTCATCCGATGCCAGAATATCAGCGGCCTGTGACAGGATCGCTGTGAACTTTGGCGAGCAATTGCTCAAGGTTGTTCCTGGCCGCGTGTCGACAGAGGTGGATGCCGATCTTTCCTTTGATCGCAAGGCATCGCTTGCCAAGGCTCGCTCCTTTGTCAAGGATTATGCCCGGCGCGGCATCGGGCGCGAGCGCATCCTCATCAAGCTGGCGGCGACATGGGAAGGCATCCGTGTGGCTGAGCAACTGGAGAAGGAAGGCATCAATTGCAACCTGACCCTGTTGTTCTCCTTTGCCCAGGCAGTGGCCTGCGCAGAAGCGGGCGTCTTCCTGATTTCGCCGTTCGTGGGCCGCATTCTGGATTGGCATGTCAAGGCAACCGGTCAGACGTTCACGGCTGAAACCGACCCCGGGGTTGTCTCGGTGCGTAATATCTATGCTTACTACAAAACCCATGGCTACAAGACCGTGGTCATGGGGGCGTCCTTCCGCAACACGGGCGAGATAGCCGCCCTTGCGGGCTGCGACCGCCTGACGATTGGCACTGCCCTTCTGGAAGAATTGCAGAAGGATACCGGCACATTGACCAAGGTGCTCGATGCCAAGGCATTCAAGAAGCAGAAAGCTCCGGCACCCATGACAGAAGCGGCTTTCCGCTATGCCCATAACGGGGATGCCATGGCGACGGAGAAGCTGGCGGAAGGCATTCGCCAGTTTGCAGCCGATCTGGCACAATTGCGCAAAATGGTGGCGCAGCGTATGGGCTGAGTTCTTTCATCTCACCAGTCTTTTCGCCCCATCCCGTTGTCATTCGTTTCACCAGAGATCATTGTCATGACCAATTCCCCCAAGCACCAGTTGATGGCCAATACCCTGCGTGGCCTTGCCATTGATGGTGTCGAACAGGCCAAGTCGGGCCATCCCGGTGCGCCCATGGGCCTTGCGGATGTGGCGACTGTCCTGTGGTCAAAGCATCTGAATTTTGATGCCGCCTCTCCTTCCTGGCCTGATCGGGACCGGTTCATCCTCTCAGCCGGACATGCCTCCATGCTGATCTATGGCCTGTTGCATCTCTACGGTGTCGAGGGTGTGACGCTGGATCAGTTGCGTCGTTTCCGCCAGCTTGGTTCAAACACGGCCGGTCATCCGGAAGTGGGCCACACGCCGGGTGTTGAAACCACCACGGGGCCTCTGGGGCAGGGCATTGCCACATCCGTTGGTTTTGCCATGGCGGAAAAGAAACTGGCGCAGGAATTCGGCAAGAAAGCAGTCGACCACTATACCTATGTCATCGCCTCTGACGGGGACCTTATGGAAGGTATAAGCCAGGAAGCGATTGCGCTGGCGGGCCATCTCAAGCTCTCCAAACTCATCGTCTTCTGGGATGACAACGGCATCTCCATCGACGGTGCATTGTCGATTTCGGACTCGGTCGATCAGGTCAAGCGCTTTCAATCCGCCAACTGGAAGACGATCCGTGTCGATGGGCATAATGAAGCCGAGATCGACGCTGCCATTGTTGCTGCACAGAAATCATCCAAGCCAACACTCATCGCCTGCAAGACAGTAATTGGCTGGGGCGCACCTAAAAAGGCCGGATCGCACAAGACGCACGGCGAACCGCTTGGAGCGGAAGAAACCGCCGCAACGAAGGCGGCTCTTGGTCTGTCCGCCATGCCGTTCGATGTTAATGCCGAGGCACTGAAGCATTGGCGCGCCGCTGGCAAGCGTTCGGCTGGTGTTCATGCCGCATGGAAAGAGCGTTTTGCCACGCTCGGCACCCGCAAGCAGAACGAGTTCATACGCCGCATGGCTGGCATACGTCCGGCAGGTTTGGCGAAGGCTTTTGCTGCGCAGCGCGCGGGTTTGATTGCCAATCCTGTTACGGTTGCCACCCGCAAGGCCTCGGAGCTGGCACTGGATGTCGCATTCAATGTTCTGCCTGAACTGCTGTCGGGTTCAGCGGACCTGACACCATCCAACAACACCAAGGCCAAAGGCTTTGAGTCGGTTACGCCCCAATCCTGGAAGGGCCGTTACATCCACTACGGCATCCGTGAGCATGGCATGGCAGCGGCCATGAACGGCATGGTTCTGCATGGCGGTATCGTTCCTGCGGGGGGCACATTCTTTGTCTTTACGGACTATTGCCGCCCTGCCATTCGCCTTTCGGCATTAATGGGAACAGGCGTTGTCTTTGTGATGACGCATGATTCCATCGGCCTTGGTGAGGATGGACCTACCCATCAGCCGGTCGAGCATCTTGCATCTTTGCGGGCCATGCCGAACCTGCGCATTTTTCGCCCTTGTGATGCGGTGGAAACATCGGAAGCCTGGGAGCTGGCCCTTGCGCGCACATCTGGCCCCACGATCCTTGTGCTGACCCGCCAGAATCTCGTGCAGTTGCGCCTGGAAAACAGCCGTGCCAACCGGCTTGAAACCGGCGCTTACGAGATTGCCGCGGGCAGCAAGGGCGCGGCAGTGGCCACGCTTTTTGCCTCTGGTTCGGAAGTGGAACTTGCCATGGCAGCGCGGATGCAACTTGCTGAAAAGGGCATTTCAGCGCGTGTCGTTTCGGTACCATCAATGGAACTGTTCCTGTCGCAGCCCGATGATGTCCGCGCCGATGTCATCGGAAAAGCCAAAATCAGGGTGGCGGTTGAGGCTGGCGTGCGCTTTGGCTGGGATGCGATTGTCGGTCCTGAAGGCGGCTTTGTCGGCATGAGCAGCTTTGGTGCATCGGCGCCCTGCAAGGACCTTTACAGGCACTTTGGCATCACGCCTGAGGCTGTGGTGGCCGAGGTGGTGAAAAGGCACAGCGCCTGACGAAAGAGCTTTGCGTTTTGGGTCTGAATTGTCCTAACCTTCAGCCATGTTGCACCCACGCAATATCGTCATCATTGGTGCCGGCCATGGCGGGGTCCAGGCCGCCGCTTCCCTGCGTGACGAGGGATTTGACGGCACGTTACGCCTGATTGAAGCGCAACCCATTCTGCCCTACCAGCGGCCACCATTGTCCAAGGCGTTTCTGAAAGGACATGCCAGCGGTGACAGTATCATGCTACGGGCCCAGCAGTTCTACACCGAGCGCCGGATCGATTTGCTTCTGGGGCAAAAGGCCGATCGAATAGAGCGGCAAAACCAGCGTGTTATGCTGACCGACGGACGCGCGCTGGAATATGACCGTCTGATCATCGCAACCGGGGCCAGAGCGCGGCCACTGGCTGTCCCCGGTCATGATCTTGCCAATGTCTTTGCCCTCAGGGATTTGCGGGATGCAGAGGCCATCCGTCAGGCCGTGACAGCAGGTAAACGTGTCGTTGTGATCGGTGCCGGGTTTATCGGACTGGAATTCGCCGCTGTCGCCCGTTCTCTGGGCGCTGCTGTCACGGTCATAGAGCCACAATCGCGCGTCATGGCGCGGGCTGTGTCTGAGCCTGTGTCAGCAACCTTTGCCAGCTTGCACCGCGGGCTTGCCACCGACCTCATGCTGAACACAGGTGTGAGGGCCTTTCATGGAGATCTTGGCAAGGTATCCTCCGTCGAGCTTGTCAATGGCACGCGGTTGCCTGCCGATGTGGTGATTGTCGGCATCGGTGTGCTGGCCAAGGACCGGCTTGCGGCGGACGCCGGTTTGCAGCTCGCCAACGGCATGGTTGTCGATGAGCATTTGCGCAGCAATGATCCGCATATCTTTGCGGTTGGCGACAACAACGACCATCCTAACGTCTTCTTTGATGGAATGCTGCGGTTGGAATCCGTGCAGAACGCGGTTGATCAGGCGAAATCTGTTGCCCGCACCATTGCAGGCAAAGGAGAGGCATACAACGCCATTCCATGGTTCTGGAGTGATCAGGCTGATCTGAAATTGCAGATTGCCGGTGTTGCCCGGAGCCTTTCACAGCATGTTATCCGGGGTGATCCGGCGAGCAATGCCTATTCCGTTTTCGGCTTTCAGGGTGATCAGCTCAAAGTGGTCGAATCGATCAACCGTCCGTCCGACCATATGGTGGCAAGGCGCTTGATTGGCGAAGGACGTTCGGTTTCACCACAGCAGGCAGCCGATATGGCCTTTGATCTGAAGTCTCTGGCTAGTGCCGTCACACGATGAGCGGGAACTGCATCTTGGCTTCACTGGCCATGCCGTGTTAGCCCGTATTTCATGAAAAACACGGACACATTATCGGCGCATGCCTCTGCAGCGCGGACCATCGGCATAGAGCTTGCGGGTATTGCTGCCTTGCATCAGGCTTTTTCCGGCCCTTTTGCGGAGACCGAACTGGCCTCGCAGTTTGCCAGAGCTGTTGCCGTGATTGCCGCTACCAAGGGCCGCGTCATCGTCAGCGGCATGGGTAAATCCGGCCACGTCGGCCGCAAGATTGCGGCAACGTTCGCCTCCACTGGCACCCCTGCCTATTTTGTGCATCCTGCTGAGGCCAGCCACGGTGATCTTGGCATGGTGACACAGGACGATGTGATTCTGGCGCTCTCATGGTCGGGTGAAGCAAAGGAACTGGCTGACATCATCGCCTATTCACGACGTTTCAAGGTTTGCCTCATTGCCGTCACCGCCAACCCAGGGAGCGCGCTTGGGCGGGCAGCCGATATTCCGCTTGTGCTGCCCAAGGCCACCGAGGCATGCCCCAATGGGCAGGCACCCACCACTTCAACCACCATGCAGATGGTGATGGGGGATGCGCTGGCCGTGGCTCTGCTGGAGGCGCATGGCTTTTCTGCTGACGATTTTCGCCGGTATCATCCCGGTGGCAAATTGGGCGCTCAGCTCATGTTTGTCAGTGGTGTGATGCACGCCGGTGATACGCTGCCGATCGTCGCCACCGGCTCGACGCTCGCTGACTGCATACCGACGATGAGCGCCAAGGGCTTTGGCGCATTGATTGTCACCAACCGAGACGGCACATTGGCTGGCATCGTCACCGATGGTGATCTGCGCCGTCATATGGGCCCCGATCTTGCGGCCAGAACCGTGGACGCCGTGATGACCCGTGATCCCCGCACCATTCGCGAGACAGCTCTGGCTGCCGAAGCACTGGAGGTCATCAACAGCCGAAAGATAACGGCGCTGGTGGTGCTTGATGATGCGCGCATGCCCATCGGGCTTGTGCATATTCAGGATCTGTTGCGCCTCGGCATCATGTAATTATGGTGCCTCGCCGACCTTCAGAACCTGCGGACCATGTCCTGTGCTGTTCAGAAACCGGACAAGGTCAGCATAGCTGATACCCGTCGTCATGGTGTTGACCAGCGGATGACCATTGATCTGCTCATAGGTTTTCAGGCGCTCGTCGAGGATCATGGTTACTTGACACGCGGTATCATTGATCACGGCAAAGGCTGTCACCGAGCCGGGGGTGACGCCCAGATGCTCCATCATTTGCTCGGCGCTGCCGAAAGACAGCCGCCCACTGCCGCCAATGGTCTCATGCAGGCGCTTGAGGTCAATGACCGTATTTTCAACAGCGGTGATCAGAAACAGCTTGCCCTTCTTGTCCTTCAGGAAAAGATTTTTGGTGTGAGCACCGGGCAGCTCTCCACGCAACAGTTTGGACTGCTCAACCGTGAAAAGCGGTGGATGCATCACCGTCACATGCGGAATGTTCAAGGCATCAAAAGCGGCGAGAAGATTATCAGGAGTAAGGGACATACGAAAGAATTTTCTGTTTTTAATTCAAGCCCTTGCGCTGCCGCATCAGGGCAGTCAAGGCGGCATCCGGTTGCTTTGGCAGCACGATATCAACAGTGGCATAGAGATCACCCACCCCTTCTTTTCCCGGCATGCCTTTGCCCTTGAGGCGGAACGTGCGACCACCCGATGTCATGGCGGGAATGGCCATCTCGACACCGCTACCCAGGGTTGGAACGATTACGAGGCCACCCAGCACAGCATCCTCCAGCGATACGGGCAACCGCGTTCGCAGGTCGCTGCCGTCAATGGTGAAACGCTCATGGGCAAGGATGCGGATAGTCAGCATCGCGTCTCCCGGCTCACCGCCAGTGGGCGAGGAATAACCCTGATTGCGCAACCGCACCGTCATGCCATCACTGATATTTTTAGGAACGGCAACGTCCAGATCGCGCCCTGTAGGCAATCTGATGCGCTTAGGTTCTCCGCTGGCAATATCCTCAAGGGTCAAGGAGAGACTGACCTGCGCATCGGCACCAGCTTGCGGTTGCGGGCGGGGCTGAGGGCCGCGCGAACGCTGGGCAGTTTCATTGAACATGCGGCCAAAAATATCGGAGGCGTCAAAGCCGCCGGCACCACTACCGGGCGCACCACCCATGTTGCGAAACTGCCGGAAGATATCATCGGCTGATCCGGGATGACCGCTGCCGGGATGTCCCGAACCTGGATGACCCGAACCTGGATGTCCGCTGCCAAAGCCTTGAAACTTCGGCTTTCCCGCCGCATCAATTTCGCCACGGTCAAACTGCCCGCGCTTGCTTGTATCCCCAAGGATTTCGTAAGCGCCATTGACTTCGGCAAAGCGCTCGGTCGACCGTGGGTCATTCTGGTTCTGGTCGGGGTGGTGCAGTTTGGCTGCACGACGAAACGCCTTTTTCACCTCTGCCTCGTTTGCGCCTTTCTGCAAACCGAGCACATCATAGGGATTGCGCATGGGTAGGGTAACTCCGGAACCGGTCTTTGGTTATTGCCTCTATGTGGGAAATTAAAAGGGGATGTGCAACCGGCAATGCGAAATGGACTGGAGGGTAAACCGACGCAATGAAGCAGTGTCACTGCTTCTTCCAGGGTTTCAACTCGCGGATTTGCCATTCGCCGTGGCTGATCCGACATGCG
The DNA here is from genome assembly GCA_031372765.1 of Hyphomicrobiales bacterium. Taxonomy (GTDB): domain Bacteria; phylum Pseudomonadota; class Alphaproteobacteria; order Rhizobiales; family Beijerinckiaceae; genus JADCCX01. The sequence goes on along the minus strand of JANMLW010000211.1, from coordinate 9,282 downwards.
CTACCTTGAAACAATTCTTCAGGGGCCTTGGCTGAAACAGTAGCCACAAACACCCGGCAGATATCGTCCTTGGCCAGATAGGCATTACCAACGGGGCCAAAACTACCTTTTGCGCTGCTGTCGGGGTTCTCCCAGCGCACGACACTGCCGCTGCCTTGTGGATCCAGCGCGGTGGAAAGCGATGCGCGGGCACGGCGCCAGTCTTCCTCGTCCAGCTTCGGCGAAAGAGGGGAAACCTGCCCTGGTACCATGGTTTCAAATGGTGACTTGCGAGCGGGAATTGAGGCCGTAATGATATCGTCATCAGCCGTAGCGCTGCTGACGGTGCTGCTGCTCTGACGTCCCTCGAAAGGCATGGTGATGCTGCATGCATTCAAAAGGCCAAGCGCTGTGGTTGCGCACATCATGCGCACGCAATTTACCTTCACCCTTGTGAAAGTTGCACTATATACACCATGGATAAAGACGCGACGCGCCACGCAACTGACCCCAACTAACACTTCTTACAGAATATCAGGTGATCGTTAATGTCCGGTGACTCTATCCCAGCTGACTTTTCCAAGGCTGACTTCACACAGCGTACGGAGCCATTTTCTTTGTTTGAAGACTGGTTTGCCGATGCCAAGGCTGCTGAAATCAATGATCCCAATGCCGTGGCTCTTGCTACAGTTGATGCCGCTGGACAGCCCGATGTGCGCATGGTGTTGATGAACGGACATGATGAGCGGGGTTTTGTCATCTACACCAACACGCAGAGTGCCAAGGGGCAGCAGCTGACTGGAAACGCCAGAGCGGCAATCGTCTTTCACTGGAAGAGCCTGCGCCGTCAGGTGCGCGTTCGCGGCCCGGTGGAGCGGGTGAGTGACGCAGAAGCCGATGCGTATTTCGCCTCACGTCCCCGTGACAGCCAGATAGGCGCATGGGCAAGCGATCAGTCCCGTCCGCTCGATCAGCGTTCGACCTTCGAGGATCGCATCGCCGCATTGAAAATCCGGCATGATGGCGCGATCATCAAAAGACCGCCGCATTGGACAGGCTTTCGGATTTGCCCCATGCAGATGGAGTTCTGGCATGATCGTCCGTTCCGTCTTCACGACCGGATCGTCTTTCGCCGGGATACTCTTGCCGAAATCTTTACCAGAATACGCCTGTATCCCTGACCCGACCTCCTGACTGGAAATGTGACAAGCACCATGGGCATGCCACCAATGAACATTCCAAAAACTGAACCGGGCAAGCGCCCTGTCATGCTCCTGACAGGCGCGTCCCGTGGCATAGGGCATGCCACGGTCAAGGTCTTTGCCAAGGCGGGATGGCGTATATTGTCCTGCTCGCGCCAGCCATTTTCGGATAAATGCCCTTGGCCTTCGGGTGCGGATGATCATGTCCAGATTGATCTGGAAGATCCTGAGGATACCATGCGTGGTATCGCGGAAATCAAGAAACGGCTGACGATTGAAGGGGGCAAGTTGCATGCCCTGGTCAACAACGCGGGCATTTCGCCCAAGGGTCCCGGTGGTGCGCGTCTTGGTGCCGCTACAACTGCTTTCAATGACTGGAACCGTGTGTTTCAGGTGAATTTCTTTGCGCCGATCATGCTTGCACGGGGGTTGCTGGATGAACTGACCGTTGCCAAGGGGTCCATCGTCAATGTCACGTCGATTGCGGGCGGACGTGTGCATCCGTTCGCCGGTGCGGCCTATGCCACGTCGAAGGCCGCTCTTGCCGCATTGACACGGGAAATGGCCTCGGATTTTGGCGCTTTCGGCATCCGCGTCAATTCCATTTCGCCCGGCGAGATTGACACCGCCATACTCTCGCCCGGTACCCACAAGATTGTTGAAAGCCAGATTCCCATGCGCCGTCTGGGGACAACCGAGGAAGTGGCAAAGGCCATTCTGTTCCTGTGCACTGATGCTTCTTCTTATGTGAACGGGGCCGAGTTGCACATCAACGGTGGCCAGCACGTCTGACCACCGTCATGCGTCCGGTCATCCTCCCACCAAGACTGATGCAACAACGTCCTTTGATCGCTGCTTCCGTCGGTGTTTTTCGAGAGGGCAGGGTGCTCATTGCCGAGCGGATCGTTGAGCCAGCCAAGGGCCTTTTCACTTTTCCCGGCGGCAAGCTGGAGATGGGTGAGACTTTGGCCGAATGTGCCCTGCGCGAGTTGCAGGAGGAGGTCAGTGTCTCGGCGCGCATCGTCGGCTTTGTTGATCACGTCGAGGCAATCGTTCGGGACGCTTCCGGCACCGTGACTTTTCATGCCCTGATTTGCGCCTTTGCGGCGGTCTGGCTCGACGGGGAGCCGCAGTCTTCCTCGGAAATTGGTCAAACGGTCTGGGCTCGCCCGGAGGACGTGGCCCGCTGGCCGACAACCAAAGGGCTGCCAGCCATTGTCGCAAAGGCAAGAAGTATCATAGAACAGGCGGCATGAAGCGACTTATGCTGATCCTTCTGGTGCTGTCTGTCTGGCCTGCCGAGGCCCAGCAAAGGCAGGGCGCTGGCCGCTCTGCTGCGCCGCCTGCCAGGGAGGAGCCACAGCCTGAGCCAACACCCCTTGCCTATGAGCCTGATCTGCTGCGCCTTGCCGAGGTCCTGGGGACGCTCAGCTATATGGGAACACTGTGCAAGAGCGATGATGCAGATGCCTGGCGTCAACGCATGACCCAGCTGGTTGAGCTGGAAGGCACGACGATCCAGCGCAAGGAGAGATTGGCAGGTGCATTCAACCGTGGCTTGCTAGGCCATCAGCCAAGCTATCGCACCTGCAACGACAGTGCCCGACGCATCATTGATCGCCTGGTATCTCAGGGGCAGCAAATCACGCGGGAAATTTCATCCCGTTACAGCGGTTAGGACGTGTCGTCAGTCAGGTTGCATTTTGACGCCTGTGTTAACCTTTCCGAAAGACTCTGGTCGCGGCAAACCAATGGGCATCCTAAGAAAGAGACAACAGTTTGCGGGCTGAACCCCGCCGGAATCAAACGTGCCATGAACACCGCCATCAATGCTGAGTTTCACGATGCCATCGAAATGCAGGAGATTGCAGCTCAGAAGCAAGCCGCATTGCGTTTGTTGCTTGATGCTTTCGCGGAAGGTGACCTGGATGGCATCGAGGCGGATTGTATGGCACAGGCCGCCCTTTTCACGGCGTTCAAGGAATTTGTACTGACCTACGGTGAAGAGCCTGTTGCCAAATTCGCCGAGCGTCTGCCCGAGCGCGTCAGGAACGGCGAGTTCACGGTGCAACGCCACGCATAGTGAAAATTCCGGCTTGATTGCGGATTTTACCCCTACAGTCTTGACCTTGGCGCAATTGCCCGCTCGAAAGAGGCATGATCCGCTACTCTCAGATTTGCTTTATGGCCCTTGGGGCATGTGCCTCTATTCTGGCGATTGATACCGAAGCTGTATCTCAAACGCGCTCATCTTCGCCCAAACCACCCGAAATTTCCCGTGATGTTGAGGATTTGCCCCCCACTGTGCGGCGCATGCGGGCGCTCATTCTGGATGCCGCGCGCAGCGGTGACCTTCAGCAGTTGCAAAAACCCATCGAGACCAACGAGGTGCCACCCAGTTTTGGCAAACCAGGACGTGATACATCAACTGCTGCCGGCAAACCCGGTCGTCCTGCGATGGCTGCCGAACTGATAAGGCAGTTTGCCCAGATGTCCGGTGATGGCAAAGGGCGTGAAACCATGGGCCAGATCATCAACATCCTGGCTGTGGGGCAGGCCCGCATCAATGCAGGACAAGCCAACGAAATGTATGTTTGGCCATATTTTGCCGTGCTTGATCCGCGTATCTTGACACCCCAGCAGGAAGTGGATGCGTTACGCACCATGAGCGCTTATTCCTTGCAGGACTGGCGCGAGAAGGGACGCTATCCGGGCTGGCGCATCGGCATCGGCCCAGATGGAACATGGCACTATTTCCACGGCGTCCAGTGAAGCCATCACAGCGCGGTGCTGGTCAGTCCCTTCATCAGAATGGGGCCCGTCGGTTTGCCGGTTGGTGAACCGCCCGCCGGTTCCAGCGTGATCTCGAACAGGTGGCCGACATCGGGATTTTTCAAAGCCTTCAGATCCAGTTTAAGGGTGCGCGCCTTGTCGACGCGCCCGATCGAAACTGGCCCCTGCTCGCGGCTCTGCAAGGTCCAGACCTCCAGAATGCGCCCCTCAGGGACACCGATGGTTTCCAGCGGCACCAAAGTAACCGTGCCGTCTGCATAGGCATTGACTACTGCCCCTGCACGACCCTCGGCGGTTTGCAGCACGGCGACATAGACAGGTTGTGTGGGTGGCTTGCCAAGGTTGGTAATGACTGCACCTGACAACAAAACCGCTGCCAGACCAGCAGCCATCGCGGTTGGGCGCCAGAAGGTGGTGCTGTTCCACAGTTCAGCCCACCAGCTTGAGCCCTGATGCACCGCCTGCTTGCGGGCCGACGTGCCGGCCGGCGTATCAATTTCAGCAACGATACGGTCGAAATCCAGTGTTTCAGGCACAATCTCAGCCGCAGTCTGATCAAACTCACCCAATCGGCGCTGCCAGTCAGCAACCAGTGCCGCAAAAACGGCATCGGTCTTTGCCAGACGTTCGGCGCGTTCAAGTGCGGCTCCTTCTGCCAGTCCAAGGGCATAATCAATCGCCAGTTCGTCGCGCGTGACAAGGTCGCTCATGTCAGGCACTCCTTCAATGAGGCCATGCCGCGACGGATCCAGGATTTTATGGTGCCCAGTGGAAGCCCGAGCTTGCCCGCCAGTTCGCCGTGGCTGAGACCCCGCGTATAGGCCAGAACGATGGCATTGCGGCGCAATGGTTCCAGTTTGTCGAGGCATTGGCGCAAGCGGCTGGATTCACCCAGTTTCAGCACGGCTGTTTCGGGATCATCATCTTCACTGACGCGTTCAAATGTTTCCGGTGTGTTTGACAGCTCCGTGCGGCTCTCATTGCGCAGGATGCTCAGGGCCCGGTTGCGCACGATCGTGTATATCCAGGTGCGGCCATTGCCCAGACTGGCATCAAAACTGTCGGCCTTACGCCATATCTGCACGAAGGCGTCCTGAGTCGCCTCTTCTGCAAGGGCCCGCCGCCGCAGGATACGCTCGGCCACGCCAATCATGCGCGGGGCTTCCGTCTCGAAAAGACGGCGCAATGCGGTCTTGTCACCGTTGGCACATCGCTTGAGGATGTCGGTCACGGTGTCGTCCGTCAGAATTGATTCACGCATTCGGGTGTTTCCAGACTCGCGGGCAGCAAGCTCCACAACCGCCTTACCAGTCAAGATGTGATATGGATGCACATCACAAACAGTTTTTTTGAGTGTGCATCCATTTGGCTGTGTCGAGGGTTACCATAATGCGAGGGCGGCAGGCCCCGCGACCCAATCCTGGTAACTAATGGAGATCACCATGTCGCGCATTCCAACACTTTCAACCATTGCCCTTCTGGCAACTGTTGCCTTCACTGCGTCATCACAGGCTGAAACGCTTGTCGCTCTCAGTGGTGATGCCACATTGACCAGCTTTGACAGCACTACGCTTAAAGCGGGTGCATCTGTCGCCATAAAGGGCGCATCGGGCCGAATCGTTGGCATTGACCGTCGTCCATCAGACGGCATGCTCTACGCCGTATCGGCTGATGGTACCGTTTACACCGTGGATGCTGCATCGGGCCAGGCCACGATGAAGTCCAAACTTGAAACCATGCTGCCTGCGGGTGCAAAAGCCACTGTGGATTTCAACCCTGCTGCAGATCGACTGCGTCTGATTGGCAGCGACGGCACCAGCCTGCGTGCCAATGTTGATGATGGCAAGGTTACGGTTGATGGCCGCCTCAAGTATGCCGAAGCCGACAAGGCTGCTGGCAAGACCCCCATGATTGTCGCGGGTGCCTATTCCAACAGCGTCAAAGGCACCAAGGAAACCGCACTTTACGATATCGATGGAACACTTGGGCTGTTCCTCAAGCAGGTGCCACCCAACGATGGTGTTTTGACAACTATTGGCGATCTGGGCCTCAAGGGCATGGAAATCGCCTTCGATATCAGCACAGATGCAGCTGGCAAGAATACTGGTTTTGCACTCAATGGCGGCGTCTTGCATATGGTTGATATTGCAAGCGGCGCTTCCAGGATGATGGGCAAGGTTGCTGGCCTGCCATCGGGTGCACGCGATGTTGCGGTGATGGCACCATAATCGCCTGCCGTCCGACGCTATCTCCGCAACGGGGCCGCGCATGATCTGCGCGGCCTTTTGTGTTGATCCATCACTAAGGCTGATCAATGCAAGTTTTGGATATGCAGTGGGCTCATGGATTGAGTAATTCTGATCTGACTATGCAAGTTAAAGTTGCATAAATATTTTTAGGCCCGTTTTTAGCTTGAGTCAAATTCCAGAAAACACTCTTAACGCATTATTAACCTTAACTTAATCATGTTGGTGCATGAGCAAGGCCGAGTGCGCCTTGAGGTTAAACAATGATCAACAGCTGTTGACGTCCCAAAAAATCCCATGCTATCCCAAGATGTCCCAAAGAACGGGGAGTGGAGCAATAAAGCACGTGGCAGGACGCTGCGGGTGATTGCCTCTGCTCGACCCGCCTGTCGATGGGACCTCCGCAAGGGGCAGGGGAATTTTCGGGGGTTTTATCGTGGTTTCGCAGCAGCATGTCGCGGCGAAGCGGTGAGTGGCGTCAATGGACCGCTTCGTGTCGCAATATACCAACAAACTCGATGCCAAAGGCCGCGTTTCCATACCTGCGCCTTATCGCGGGCTGCTGGCGAAAGACGGCTTCGAAGGCCTCTACATGCATCCCACCCTCGATTTTCCGGCACTGGATTGCGGCGGGCATGCGCTTCTGGCCGAAATCGATGGGCTTCTGGACAAACTGCCACACTATTCCGAAGAGCGGGATTTCTTTTCGACCGCACTTCTTGGAGCCAGCCAGATCGTCAGGATGGACGCGGAGGGCCGGTTTGTGCTGACCGACATGATCCGCGATACGGCAGGCATTACCGACACCGTTACCTTTGTGGGGCAGGGTCACAAATTCCAGCTGTGGGAGCCATCACGTTTTCAGGCGCATTACAGCGAGAGTCGCGAGCGTTTGCGTACCATGCGCAAGCAGTTGAGCATACTTTCCGAAAAGCAGACCACGCTATGACGCGTTCAGCAGAAATTTCCCCTGCTGCAACGACACCGGAGCGCCATGTGCCGGTTCTGTGTACCGAAGCACTTGGCGCGCTGACATTGAAGCCCGGCGGCATCTATATTGATGGAACATTTGGAGCCGGGGGCTACGCATCGCAAATTCTGGCGTCCTTCCCTGATGTCAGGGTGATTGCCCTGGACCGTGATCCTGATGCGATCCGCGATGGTCAATCCATGGTTCATGCATCTGCTGGACGCCTCGATTTGCGCGAAGCACGGTTTTCGCAAATAGCAGAGCTTGATTTGCCGATGGTTGATGGCGTGGTGCTTGATATCGGCGTGTCCTCGATGCAGTTCGATCAATCCTTGAGGGGGTTTTCCTTCCGCTTTGATGGTCCACTCGACATGCGCATGGCACAGGACGGGCGCAGCGCAGCCGATATCGTCAATGAGGAAAGCGAGGAGCGCCTCGCCGATATCCTTTATCACTACGGTGAAGAGCGGCATTCCAGGCTTCTGTCGCGCGCCATCGTGACCGCTCGCAAGGACGCGCGGATAATCTCGACTAAACAACTCTCCGATATCATCACGAAAATCCTCTGGGTGAAGCAGGGAGAAATTCATCCCGCCACCCGCACCTTTCAGGCGCTGCGCATCGCGGTGAATGACGAACTGGGTGAACTGGCAACGGCGTTGCACGCTGCCGAATGCATTCTGAAGCCTGGAGGCATGCTGTCAGTGGTGACGTTTCATTCGCTGGAGGACCGCATCGTCAAGCAGTTCTTTGCCGGTCGTTCCGGCAAGTCAGGCGGCAATCGCTACATGCCTGTCACCGTGACGGCTGCCACCTTCACGACACCGGGAAAATGGCCCTGCACACCGCAAGCCGACGAGATTGCCTTTAATCCACGGGCACGATCCGCCAAACTGCGTGCCGGAATGCGCAATGCCGCGCCCGCGCGTCCAGAAGATGCCGATGTGATGGCGCTGGCGCGCCTGCCCGCACAATCTGCGCCATTACGCCGCAAGAAACCCGCAGCCATCGCTGCAAAATCCACTTCTGTTGAAAAAATCAGGAGACGATGATGTTGCGACTCCTCAATGTGCTGGCCATTCTGGGCCTTATCGGTACGGCTGCCTGGGCCTACTCGATCAAATATGAGACCATTTATTACGCCGAGCAGGTGAAGAAGCTGGAGAAGCGGCTTGACCGTGAGCGAGACGCCATTGCGGTGCTGCGGGCCGAATGGCAGCACGTGAACAAGCCGACGCGGCTTCAGGTTTTGTCGGATCGGCATTTGCAACTTCAGTCCTTGCAGGCGACACAGATCGCCAAGGCCTCTGATCTTCCCGCCAAGCCCAAGGAACAGGACATGCTGGGCAGTAAGCTGGATCAACTGTTGACGGGCAGCGTGCCATCAGCTCCGGCCAAGCCGCAAGCGAAGCCCGCACAGAAACCCGGTGGTTGAGGGGATTGATCCTATGGCAATCTTGAACGATCCGGGGCAGCAAAACCTCAAACTGGAAGCGCAATCACAGCCGACAGTAGCCAGCAATATAGCCGCCCAGATGGACCCGCTGCGCCAGCACATCATGGCAGATGCAGCGGTGCATGCCGGCGTCTCGAAATCCGAGCGCATCAAACTGATCTTGCGGGACATGTTTACGACTCGGCTGGACAAGAGCACAGCCCGCCTTGGCCTTGTGGCACTTGCCTTTGTTGGCCTTTACGGCGTGCTGGGCGCACGCTTGCTGCATCTGGGCATTCGGCCTGATGAGCAGGAAACCGTCAAAAGCTCGACCAAAAGCTCAACCTCCATCGCACGGCCGACAATTATTGATCGCAATGGCGAGATGATGGCCTCTGACCTGCGAACAGTGTCCATATTCGTCGAGCCCCACAAGATCATCGACAAGGATGAGGCAGCCGAGCTTATCAATGCTGTCTTTCCGGAGATGACCGGACGTGAACTGCGTGACCGCTTGACTGTCAAGCGCGGGGGAAAATCCCGCTTTGCATGGATCAAGCGTGAGGTAACGCCTGCCCAGTGGGCACAGGTTCACCGGCTTGGTATCCCCGGCATTGGCATGATCCCCGAGAACAAGCGGGTCTATCCCAACGGCAA
>JANMLW010000173.1:0-2964 GCA_031372765.1 Hyphomicrobiales bacterium | reverse complement strand
ATGCCATCCACCGATGTAACGGCACGCAAGCCAAGCACGTGATCATACGTCCTGTGATCGCCCATCACGCCCACGGTGCGCACGGGCAGCAGCACGGCGAAGGCCTGCCAGATCGTGTCGTAAAGCCCTGCCTTGCGGATTTCATCGAGATAGATCGCATCAGCCTTGCGCAGGATATCGCATTTCTCTTTCGTCACTTCTCCCGGAATACGGATGGCAAGGCCCGGGCCCGGAAATGGGTGGCGACCGACGAAAGCCTCAGGCAGGCCAAGCTCGCGGCCAAGGGCGCGCACCTCATCCTTGAAGAGTTCGCGCAGCGGCTCCACCAGTTTCATGTTCATACGGGCAGGCAAGCCGCCGACATTGTGGTGCGACTTGATGGTGACAGATGGCCCACCCGAAAAGCTGACGCTCTCGATGACATCGGGATAAAGCGTGCCTTGGGCCAGAAACTCTGCGCCCCCTATCTTTTTCGCTTCGGCATCAAACACATCGATGAACAGTTTGCCGATGGTCTTGCGCTTGGTTTCGGGATCTGACACGCCCGCCAGCGCATCGAGAAACAACTTGCTCGCATCCACCGCCACCAGCGGAATGTTGTAAGACCCTCGAAACAGCGACACCACCTCGTCAGTCTCGCCCTGTCGCATCAGGCCATGGTCGACATAAACACAGGTGAGCTGATCACCCACAGCCTCATGGATCAGCACGGCGGCGACGGCTGAATCGACCCCGCCGGAAAGGCCGCAAATGACGCGACCCTTGCCAACCTGCGCGCGGATTTTGCCGATCATCTCGGCGCGGTAGGCCTTCATCGACCAGTCGGGCGTGATGCCGGCAATCTTGGTGACAAAGTTGGCCAGCAGCTTGCCGCCGTCTGGCGTATGCACCACTTCCGGGTGGAACATGGTTGTAAAAATCTTGCGTTTCTCATCGCTGGCGATGGCGAAGGGCGCATTCTCGGAGGTTGCCTTCACGGTGAACCCTTCGGGCAGCTTGGTCACGCGGTCGCCGTGGCTCATCCAGACAGGATACCTCTGGCCAACATCCCAGAGGCCGTCGAACAGGGCGCTGTTTTCCTTGACGGTGATATCAGCCCGGCCAAACTCCGCCGCATGGCCGCCTTCCACCACGCCACCGAGTTGCACGGCAGTCGTCTGCTGGCCGTAGCAGATCGCCATGATCGGCAAGCCGGAATCGAAGATCGTCTGTGGCGCGCGCGGGCTGCCTTTCTCGGTGACAGAGGCTGGTCCGCCCGACAGGATGACAGCTTTCGGATTGAGCTTGTAAAACGCCGATTCCGCTGATTGAAACGGGTGGATTTCGCAATAGACACCCGTTTCACGCACCCGCCGTGCGATGAGCTGTGTCACCTGCGAACCGAAATCAACAATCAGTACGGAATTGTGGGGAGATGCTGAGGCCATTCAGGCGGTTTAATGCGAATGGCTGGAGTCGGCAACAGGGCTTGACCAGAAAGCCATAACCTTCAAAAGTTCATCCACCTTTTCCGGAGTTTCCATGTTCGACCCTGCCTCAACCCCCTATCCCCGTGATCTTGCAGGCTATGGTCGCATTACACCTGATCCCCAATGGCCGAAGAAAGCGCGCATCGCGGTGCAGTTTGTCGTCAACTACGAGGAAGGTGGCGAAAACTGCCTGCTCCACGGCGATGCGGGCTCCGAGGCTTTCCTGTCGGAAATCGTGGGCGCTGCGGCCTGGCCCGGCCAACGCCACATGAATATGGAATCGATTTATGAGTACGGTGCGCGTCAGGGATTCTGGCGATTGTGGCGCATGTTCACCGAGCGCAGCATGCCCGTGACCGTGTTTGGCATCGCTACTGCCATGATGCGGTCACCAGAGCAGGTGGCTGCCATGAAGGAGGCGAACTGGGAGATCGCCAGCCACGGCCTGAAATGGATCGACTACAAGGATTTCAGCCGCGCGGATGAAGCGCACCACATTGCCGAAGCCGTGCGCATCCATACCGAGGTAACAGGATCACGCCCGGCTGGCTTCTATCAGGGGCGGACATCAGCCAACACTCTTGCCTTGACCATTGAAGAAGGCGGGTTTGAGTATTCTGCTGACAGTTACGCGGATGAATTGCCCTATTATGTGCAAGGCCCCAAGGGCCCCCACCTGATCGTACCCTATACACTGGATGCCAACGATATGCGCTTTGCCACCCCTCAGGGTTTCAACGCCGGTGACCAGTTCTTCAATTATCTGAAAGACAGTTTTGATGTGCTTTACCGGGAAGGCAAGGACGGGCAGGCGAAAATGATGTCTGTCGGACTGCACTGCCGTCTCGCAGGCCGCCCTGGGCGGGCCAGAGCCCTGATGACATTCCTTGATTATATCCAGAAACACGACCGCGTGTGGGTTGCAACAAGGCTTGATATTGCGCGACACTGGCGCAAGGCTCATGCCCCGGAAAATTGAAAATTGTCAGTGATCCAAAGACCATCTGCCCAGCGCAATGCTCCATCTGTTCTTGCCCTGACTATGGGTGAGCCTTCTGGGATTGGCGGTGAAATCACCTTGAAAGCATGGCAAAAACTGCATGCTGAAGGGCCGATATTCGTTGTCATTGATGACCCAGGAAGACTGAAGCAAATTGCTCGTGACCTGCAGATGGATATATCAATAAGTGCCGTCAAAAGTCTGGCGGAAGGTGCTGCCATTTTCCCGCATTCTTTGCCCGTTCTACCAGTTGGCCTACGGGTCAACGCGCAGGCTGGAGAACCAGACACTATAAACGCAAAGGCAGTGATTGCCGCAATAGAACAGGCTGTTGCCCTGTGCATTTCAGGCGAAGCGTCTGCCGTCGTCACCAATCCGATCCAGAAGTCCAATCTGACATCTGCCGGCTTCCCATTTCCTGGACATACCGAGTTTCTGGAGCATCTTGCAGGGCAGGGCTGCAAGGCGCAGATGATGCTCGCCGGTCGCGGGTTA
>JANMLW010000158.1:0-28461 GCA_031372765.1 Hyphomicrobiales bacterium | reverse complement strand
GAAAGCGGAAGCAGTCCCCGGGTTGCTCGTATACTGCGGTATTCGGGACTCACCTGTCACCGTCATCAATCCAGATCCCCTTTCTTTCCCGATTTGATTTGTCACCCCACACCCATTGCCCTAGCCTCCGGTATGGCTCATCAGAAGGCCAATACCATTCGGGAGGTTATCATGACACGCTCACCCCTTCGCCCCCTCGCAACCGCCCTTGGCCTTGCAGCCATGACGCTGTCAGCCGGGCTGTTCACGACAACCGCCACCGCCCAGACCGGACCGGGCTGGACCGTGCTGCTCGACGACAAGGGCACGGGCGACTGGAACAAGGTGGGCGAAACCAACTGGCGGGTGGAAGACGGCGTCACGGTCGCCGATAAGCGCACCAGCAAGGATGCGGCGCATCTCGTCAGCAAGGCTAAATACAAGGACTTCCAGCTTTATGTCGAGTTTTGGGCCAGCGATGACGCCAACAGCGGCATTTTCCTGCGCTGCCAGGACCCGACGACAATCACGGACCGCAACTGCTATGAGGCCAACATCTTTGACCAGCGTCCGGACCCAAGCTACGGTACCGGCGGCATCGTCAATTTCACCGAAGTCAGCCCCATGCCCAAGGCGGGTGGCAAGTGGAACACCTTCGAGATCACGGCCAAGGGCCGCCAGATAACGATTCTCATGAACGGCCAGAAAACAGCTGAACTGAACAATGGCCTCTTTGCCGAAGGGCCATTTACCCTGCAACATGGCGGTGGGGTCATCAAGTTCCGCAAGGTTGCGATCAAGCCGCTCTAGCGGCGTCCAACCCGGAGCGCCCACCACACCAGCAGAGGTTGCAGGGCCAGTCGTGGGCCATGGTAGCGCCAGTCCAGTGACCAACCGAACAGTTCAGCGCCGATCATCGCATGCCGGATGTTGGCGGGAAACACGCAGATGGCATAAAGCGCCAGCATCAATGCAGCCCGGTGTTGCCAGCGCGGTATGAAAAGTGCAATCGCCCCTGCGATTTCACAGAAGCCGGTGACGATGACCACGGCATGGGGAATTGGCACGATCTGCGGCACAATGGGGACAAACCATTCCGGTCTCAACAGATGCGCCAGTCCTGCAAGGCCATAAAACAGGGATAACAGCCACCGCGAGATATCCGCCATCGCTCGTGTCTCAGCCGCCCCGCGCGCTCAGGCGTTGATCGAGAAAGCGCGTCACATCATCGAGGATTGGACCGCGGAAATTGCGTGATAGTGCCGTCAGTGTCCCAACGTGCCCGACACCCTCGTAGATGCGCTCCGTAACGGACGATCCTGCGGCCCGCAGCGCTGCAGTCATTGCCCGTGTGTTTCTCGCATTCACTGTAGTGTCAGCGTCGCCGGTGGCCAGAAACATTGGAGGCGCACCGGTACGGGCCAGGTTGATCGGCTGCGTTTCGGCGGGGCGCGGCCATTGGCCCATCGCCGCTCTGGCTGCCCCTGACGTGAAGGGCAGAAAATCATAAGGGCCGGAAAGCCCAACAACCGCCTTGATTATTGATGGTGTGACGCCTGCCTGACGCAGCAATCGTTGGTCCAAGCCCAACATCACGGCGTTATAGGCACCGGCGGAATGGCCTACCAGCGCGAGACGACGTGGATCTCCACCAAACGTGTCGATGGTATCGCGTATCCAGCGCACAGCCTCACCATTGTCTCTGAGGAATTCCGGGTAGACCACTTCTGGCACCAAACGGTAATCCGGAATGACCGTGACGTAACCGCGCGCCGCCAGTGCATGTCCGACAAAGGCATAATCTTCCTTGGCACCGCTGTTCCATGAGCCGCCGTAGATAAAACAGACGACAGGCGAGGAGCGAGAGGTCCTGTCAGGTGCATACACATCCAGCCGTTGCCGTGGATGGGAGCCAAACGAAATGTTTGCGGCGCGTCGGGAGCTGCCTGCATCTTGCCCGGCCAGGGTATTCAATGTGCCCGCCGGCGAACAACCGGCAAGGGTAAGTGCTGCACCACTTAACATGATGGTGCGTCTTGTAATCTGGTTGGGGGGATTCAAGGGCATTCCTCTCTCGCAACAAACGCATTGCCATGCGTGGGATACACCGCCAGCAAGGCTTTGGATGCAGGGTCAACGCAGCTGTTGGGCAGCAGTTCCCTCAGCGGGTCAGAGCCTTCATCGCGCCCTCAAGCCCTTCCAGCGTGAGGGGAAACATGCGGCCTTGCATCAATTGGCGCAGCAAAACCGTGGAATGGGTGTAGCCCCAGGACGCCTCGCGAACGGGGTTCAACCATACTGCCTTCGGGAAATGCTCCATCAGCCGGGTCATCCACAACGCGCCGGGCTCCTCGTTCCAGTGCTCCACTGAACCTCCGGGATGGCTGATTTCGTAGGGGCTCATGGCAGCGTCTCCGACAAAAATCAGGCGATAATCACTGCCGTAGGTGCGCATGATATCCGTCGTGGGCACTACGGCTTGATGGCGGCGGCGGTTTTCCTTCCACACCCGCTCATAAGGGCAGTTATGAAAGTAGAAGTAGTCCATGTGCTTGAATTCGGATTTTGCAGCTGAGAACAGCTCTTCCACCTGCGCGATGTGCCAGTCCATGGAGCCGCCAATATCAAAGAAAAGCAACACCTTCACGGCGTTGCGCCGCTCAGCCCGCATCTTGACATCGAGATAGCCACGATGCGCGGTTTCCTTGATGGTGCCATCAAGGTCAAGCTCGTCCAGCGCGCCGGTTCGGGCAAATTTTCGCAGGCGGCGCAGCGCGATCTTGATAGTGCGGGTGCCAAGCTCCACACTGTCATCAAGGTCCTTGAAGGTGCGCTGGTCCCAAACCTTGACGGCGCGGAAGTTGCGGTTGCCCTCCTGCCCAATCCGGATGCCCTCGGGGTTGTAGCCATAGGCACCATAGGGAGAGGTGCCCGCTGTACCGATCCACTTGTTGCCACCCTGATGGCGGCCCGTCTGCTCCTCAAGGCGCTGCTTCAGCGTTTCCCACAGTTTGTCCCAGCCCATTGCCTGAATTTCGGCCTTCTCGGCATCGGTCAGATGCTTTTCCGCGAGCTTGCGCAGCCACTCCTCGGGCAGTTCAGCGGCGGCCAGGCTG
Source organism: Hyphomicrobiales bacterium (assembly GCA_031372765.1). Taxonomy (GTDB): domain Bacteria; phylum Pseudomonadota; class Alphaproteobacteria; order Rhizobiales; family Beijerinckiaceae; genus JADCCX01. The sequence goes on along the minus strand of JANMLW010000158.1, from coordinate 25,366 downwards.
TCAACTGACGTGCTTTCAAGCCCCTTGAACACTGTGCTGAAGACGCGGTCGAACTTGTCGAGATTGCGCTCGTCTTTCACCAGCGCAGTGCGTGATAGATAGTAGAACTTCTCGACGGAGTGCTCCGCCACGTCCTGCTTCATCGCCTCCAGCAGCGTCAGATATTCCCTGAGTGTGACGGGAACCTTGGCTTCACGCAGTGCTGTGAACAAGTTGAGCAGCATGGCGCTAAGGTGTCAGCCAGCGTGCAGCAAGCGTACCGGATGTCCAGTCGAACTGTGCACGCCGGTGGCCGGAACTGGCAAGATATAGCCATTCCATAGTTTCAATGCGGATAAGCGTGGCGGCAAAATTGGCACGGGCAGGGGCTGTCGCCTCATCGGTCGTTGGCGGCAAGTAGAACGCCTCCCCAGCATCGATTGTTGTTCCGGGTCCCGGCGCTATGCCATAGCACTGCCGGCTGAAAGTGCGGGTCGCAAGCCATGCTGCATCAGCCACGCTGTCATCGGTGTGGACGCTGGCCAAGCCATCGCAACGCAACTGGATTTTGGCACCCGGATCATAAAAATGCAGGCTGACACGGGGTTCAGCGGCCATTTCGCTGATCTTTTCGGAACGATTATCGGTATGAAAGCGCAGTGAGCGTGTTGCCGCCTCACAACCGCGCAGGATCACGGTGCGCAGGCGTGGACGACCATCCAGCGCCACGGTTGCCACCGTCATGTGGTGAAAGCCGGATTTGCGATCAGCCGTGCCCCGCCCGATCAAGCGCCAGCTTTCCGCCAGTGTTTCATCCAGATTATTGTAGAACGACGGCTGCGGCTGGCTCATTCGGCTTTCGTCCCGGCACCCTGCTTGCCCTTGTTCCTGAAAATAAGGACAAGGTTACGCATATAGATGAATACGGCCAATCCCTGCCCAAGGATGATGATCGGCTCCTTGCGGACGAGACCATAGACCAGCAGCATCAAGCCGCCGCCCATCGACAGAAACCAGAAGGCGATGGGAATGACACTGCGGCCGAGTTTTTCGCTAACCAGCCACTGGATGAGGAAGCGTGCCGTGAACAGCAGCTGCGCCAATATGCCGAACACCAGCCAGAAATCGAGCTTGGCCACAAAGACATCATAGAAATAGTTGCGCAGGTCAGAGACGACTGAGATCATTGTGTTAGCTCTGTTGTTATCGGTGTCGGCTTCTTGCGTCGGAGTAGCCACCACACGCCGGCCAGATCGAGAATGCCGACCCAAAGCCGGTTCCAGATGGTATAGTTGGACACGCCAGAAAGCCGGGTGCGGTCCAGCACATCCACATGCACCACCTTGTAACCTTCACGCACCACAAGGGCGGGCAGGAAGCGGTGGATGGCATCAAAATAGGGCAAGCTGAGAAACAAATCACGCGGAAAGCACTTGAGACCACAGCCACTGTCGCGCGTACCGTCTTTCAGGATGCCACCGCGCACCTTATTGGCCACTCTGGACTGGAACTTCTTGAAGCCGGAAGCCTTGCGTCCGATCCGTTGGCCCGCAGCAATGCCATTTTCTGGGGAGGCAAGCAGGGCTTTATGGAGTTCCGGGATATAAGCGGGGTTGTTTTCGCCGTCACCGTCCAGCGTAGCAATGATACTGGCCCGTGCAGCGCGCACGCCGGTGCGCACCGAGGCTGACTGGCCGCCGCTTGTGGCGTGGCGTATCTGACGCAGCCAGGGGCGCGTTTTCGCCAGCCGCATAATTTCGCCTTCCATGCCATCGGTGGAGCCATCATTGACATAGATGACCTCGAACAGGCCCAAGGGTGTCAGGGCTGCCTCCAGTTCATCCACCAGAGGAGCCACGTTGTTCGCCTCGTTCTTGCAGGGAACAATGACCGATATGGCCAGTTTTGAGGCTGTCGCCGGAATTGTGGTTTCAACTGTCAAGGTTTTAGGCTTGGTCGCCATGATCTGAAAATCCGCTTTGTTGCGGACCTTGTAGCGAAAGGCGGCGGGTGAGGCTAGCCTCACATCTCCCATACGTAGACGCCTATATCTACCGGACGCCCCGAATTGATGTTGATGCCCTTGATGCGGGTTTTCAGCGATGGCTTATCGGACATTGCATCAATCGCGGTCTTGAAAGCGGCTTCCTGCCTACTCTCGACGAAGGCAATGCGGCAGCCAGGGTTGGTAAAAGGCGTGGCAGCGGATTTCCCGTCTACAAGTGCTATGCTGGTTGATGTCAAGAACACGAGGCTGGGTTCGTTGAATCCAGCACTGGTATAAGCCGGGTTGTTGCACGGCACACCAAGAGCAACTTCTGCCAGTCGTTTCGAGATATTGATGGCCTGAAATTGCGGCAGGCCGAAGGGGTAAGCCGCTACAGTCAGGAAACAGGCGGAAACCACCAGCAGGGCTGCTGCCGCCATCGGTTCCGCTCTTTGCAACGCGCGCATGGCGACAAAGGAAAGAACAGCCGCGATCAGTAGAAACGGCAGCGCAAAAAAGGGCAGGGTACGGTCAAAATGCCAGAAGCCGCCCGTGCCAGCCGCAAGCAATAGCAGAGGCACGAGCATAGCCAATGCCGAGGCCCATTTGGCCGAGCGCCAGTGAAACGGCATCCCGTCCCGCTCGATTGCCATCACGGCAAGGATGGCAATAGCCGGATAAAGCGGCAGCACATAATGCGGCAGTTTGGTCTGCACCAGTTCAAAGATGATCCAGCACGGGATAATCCAGGCCAGCAGGAAGGCCACAGCATCGTCGCGCCGTTCCACCCAGCTGAACCGGAAGGCGAGAGCCATGAAAACGGCAATAGGCCAGGCGGTCGCCCAGAAAAGCGTGGCGTAGAGGCCAGGCGGGCCCCAATGGCGTTCCTGCCCTTGTCCAACCTTGCCAAGCATGTCCTTGCCGATACTGTCGGTAAAGAAAGACCCGCCGGATTTGATCGCGATGGCCGTCAGCCAAGGGGCCACGATAATGGCAACCAGCAACAGGCCCAACCATGGTCGCAAGGGCAGCAACCAGCGGGCCGAGCGCTCCTTGAACGATAAAGCCAGCGCCGGTATCAGCGCGATCATCGGCGTGATGGGCCCCTTGACCAGAATGCCAATGGCCATCGCCAGCCAGAAGGCAAGGACATAGCCTTTACGCAGTGGTTGTGCCGTAGTGGGGCTGACAGCTGCAAACCACAGGCGCGCCAACACGCCAAAACAGACAAGACAGGTGAGCAGCAGTGTCGCATCCGTCTTGGCCAATCGCGCTTCCACGCCGATCAGCACGGTGCTGCCCATCAAGGCAGCGGCCACAAAAGCCCCGCGTTGCGATAGAAATGCCAGTGCCCCCCAATATACGAGAAGAACGGAGCCCATTGCGGCCAGCCATGATGGCAAACGATAGAGGCCTATGGTGCGCTGAGGATTTACAATACCCAGTGCTTCACCGGCTGATACAGTTGCTGCCTGCAACCAGTAAATCCCGACCGGCTTCTTGTGTCGCGCTTCATCCTGAAAGCGGATATCGATGTAATCACCGGTTTCGAGCATTTGCTTGGTGGCCTGTGCAAAGCGCGGCTCATCCCGGTCCATCGGCTGCAGAGAGAACAGGCCCGGCGTCAGCAGCATGAGCGACAGCACCACCAATGCTATGCTTGCCCTTAGATGCGAAACGGTCAGCCAGCCCAGCCACGCTTCCATTCGGGCGGAAAGGCGCGTCGTGAACCGTGCATTCTGAGGGAGGGCAATCTCGGCCAAGCCTGTGTCCTTTTGCGGGAAACGGATTATCGGAAAAGTTGGCGATCCCAGCTGGATTCGAACCAGCGACCTACTGCTTAGAAGGCAGTTGCTCTATCCAGCTGAGCTATGGAATCGGCTCATGCAGGGTCAGTGTGTCCACTGGCCCTGACGTGTAAACTTGAAGTTGTCGGAATAGGAAACAGCCTTGCGGGTCGTTTCGCGCGGCTTTTCAACCCGGTAGACAATACCATTCCTGGATGCATAGGCAACGGCGTCAGTTTCACTGGCGAACCACAGCTTGATCTGGCTCTTCATGTCGGAACTCGACGTCCAGCCCATGAGAGGCTCAACCTGACGATCCGCCTCGGCATCATACTCAAGCAACCAACGCTCTGATTTTGCAGCGCCGGACTGCATGGCCGTTTTGGCCGGGCGGTATATGCGTGCTGTCATGGCTGTATTCCGTTTTGCGGATGCCGGAAAACCGATGGTCGGGGCGGCAGGATTTGAACCCGCGACCCTCTGGTCCCAAACCAGATGCGCTACCAGACTGCGCTACACCCCGAACGTCTTGTTCACCGATGCAGTGCCGGTATCATGCGATTTCGCTTCCGACAAGCGTTCATGCGGACAGAGTCACAAAAAACCTTACAGCTCTTGCATTCGCCACGCTATTTGATCAGGGGGTGGCGCACCTTGTCACCTGCCTTCATCCCCAGTTTTGCAGCCAGGCCGCCATTGATTTCCAGCACGAAACGGATTTCTCCACCCGATGAGATCGTTGTCTCATCAAGGGGTTGTGCCCGTTCATGGATGCGCAGGATCGTGCCGTCTGATGTGATGAAAAGCATATCGAGCGGGATGTAGGTGTTGCGCATCCACATGGTTACAGGTTCGTTGCGCATGAAATCAAACAGCATGCCACGATCCTGTGGTAGATACTGACGGAACATCAGGCCCTTTCCGCGCTCCTCCATGGTTTTCATCACTTCGGACTGGAAGGTATGCGTTGCAGAACCCGAGATGATCTCCACTTTCTCGAGCTGTGCCTGCGGCTGTGGGCTCTTGCGCACCAGTTCCCGCGAGAGTCCTGTGCCAAGCAGGTTGGTGGTGAGCGAAATTCCAGTGATGGCCAGCATCACCGTCACAATGCCCGCAACAATCCATTTGGAGCGTGTCATTCCCCTAAAGAATGCCTTGCCGCTTGATGGTATCTTGCTGGTCATGGAAACTCCGCGATGAAGCTGTGCTCACGAAAAGCATGCCACAGCTGCCAAGCGTTAGTGCGACGAAGGACCTGCACCGGTCAAGGGGCGGATTTCCGCAGCCATCAGGCCCTTGTCCCCGTCACCGTAGCGAACAAGCACAGTTTCACCCGGTACAAGCTCCGTAATGCCATATTTGCGCATTGTTTCCATGTGCACGAAAATATCAGGCTGACCTTCGCCAGTGGTCACAAATCCAAACCCGCGCAGCCGGTTGAACCATTTGACGACAGCGCGCTCAAGTCCGCTGCTGGGTGTCACGGTGACATGGGTGCGGGCTTGGGGAAGCTGGGAGGGATGCAGGGCCGTTGTCGGGTCGATGGACAAAACACGGAACGCCTGCATGCCGCGTGGGCGAGCAATGGCCTCGACAACGATGCGGGCGCCTTCCGGTGCGGCGATGAATCCACCATTGCGAAGCACTGTCACGTGAAGCAACACGTCCTGGGTGCCAGTGTCTGGCATGATGAAACCATAACCCTTGGCTGCATCGAACCATTTGATGTAGCCAGCAATTTCGACAAGATTGAGTGGCTGATCCGGCTGACCTTGCGAAGCCAGTTCAGTTGTTGTGGCAGCCCCCGCCACCAGGATTTGCTGGGCGGCCCCTGTTTTTGCCGCATCGTCCGAATTCATCTATGCCGCCTATTCAGGTCGACTCACACACGCGAATCTACTTTGGTTAACATAACACTATAGATTACATCGCAAAGGGCAAAATTCCAGTTCTCACAGGTCAACATTCAAAATCATCTTTTGCAGAACAGGTCCTATGTCAGCCCGGATAACCAGCTCTGCCCGTTGATCGAGCGCCGTCGCCTCGCGGTTGATGATAACCAGTCTGGCACCTTTATCAGCTGCCGCCTTGGGGAGACCGGCTGCCGGAAAAACCACAAGCGATGATCCAATCGCCAGAAACAGATCCGCTGCCAGTGTCGCCTTGGCAGCGCGACGCATCGCATCTTCCGGCATCGCTTGCCCAAAGGAAATGGTGGCTGATTTCAGTAGTCCGCCACAGGTGCTGCAGGCTGGTGCCTCGCCATGACGCTCGAAATGCGGACGGATGAGAGACAGTTCGGTACGCTCTTTGCAGTCCAGACATCTGGCATAGGTGCCATTCCCGTGAAGCTCTATCACGCGTTCTGCCGGAAAACCGGAGGCCTGATGCAGTCCATCGATATTCTGCGTTATCAGGTAAGGTATTTTTCCAGCATGATGCAAAGTAGCCAGTGCTGCATGTCCCTTGCCATAGGTTGCCCCCGTGTAGGTATCATCCATGGTGAACTTCCGTCGCCATGCCTCCCGCTGCGCTTCGGCACTGGCCATGAATGCCCCGAACGCTATGGGTTTGTTCTCCATCCATGGGCTGCCGGGAGAACGAAAATCCGGTACGCCGCATTCCGTTGATATGCCTGCGCCTGTAAAGCCCGCAATGACATTGGCCTCTTGCACCAGCAATGCCAGCCGCTCGGCGCTTTCATGCAGATCGTCGAGATATACCGTCATGTGCAATAAACTGTCATGGATTGGCGATGCTGCTTTTCAAACCACCCGGGATGCTTCAGACATTGCTTTCTCCGATGTTGTCGTTTCATGCAATGGGGCTTTATCCATGGGTGGGATTTCCGCACTTTCTGCACTCGATCTGCTGGCGGCTTATCGCAGCAAAGAGCTTTCGCCCGTTGACGTTACCGAAGATGCCCTTGCGAGGCTGTCACGCTTCGAGCCTGCGGTGAACGCTTTCACAATCGTCGATGCTGATGGCGCCATGGCAATGGCACGCCAGTCCGAAGCACGCTGGATGAAGGGCGAACCGATGGGGGATGCTGATGGTGTGCTGGCCACCATCAAGTCCAATGTTGCAACAAAAGGCTGGCATATGCGGCGTGGTTCCACCGCCATCGGTTACGACTCAATGGGCTATGATGCGCCCGTAGTGGGAAATTTGCGCAGGGCAGGATGTATTTTCATAGGCCAGACAACCATGCCGGAGTTTGGCTGGATTGGCGCCACCCATTCCAAATTGACCGGCATCACACGTAATCCGTGGAACACCAGCCGCACGCCGGGGGGATCATCTGGCGGAGCGGCCGCCGCTGCAGCTCTTGGCATCGGGCACTTTCATATCGGCAGCGATGGGGCTGGCTCCATCCGCATCCCCTGCGCGTTTACAGGTCTGTTTGGTATCATGCCAAGTTATGGGCGCGTTCCCGCCTATCCCGCCTCGCCCTTTGGCGTGCTGGCACGTCTGGGGCCAATCACACGGCGTGTCGATGATGGGGCCTTGATGCTGAGGATCATGGCATGCCCGGATAACCGCGATGTCAATGGTTGGAGCAATCCACCTCAGGATTATGCGGCTGATCTGATCAGGGGATTACGAGGCCTGAGGATTGGTTGGAGTGCGGATCTTGGTTTTGTCGACAAATTGCACACGGATATCCGTGCGGCATGCGAAAAGATGACCCATCGCCTGACCGAATTTGGCGCGATTGTAGAGGCTGTTCCTCCCATTTTTACACGCGATGAGGCCTACGGTCCGTTGCGTGTGCTGTGGGATGCGGGCTGCGCACAGGCGTTGAAAGTCGTGCCGAGGGATCAACATAAGAATATCGACAAAGGCTTCTTGCGCTGTGCTGCCATTGGCCAGACACTAACGGCAACCAATGTGTTGCAGGCGCTGATGGACCGTGCGGCACTCTACGAAAAGATGCGGCTTTTCCACGAGCGATATGATGTGCTTTTGACACCGACGATGCCGACGACGGCCATAGAGGCGGGTGTCGATGTGCCGCGGGATGGATCGTTCGGAGATCAGTGGTTCGACTGGTCGCCCTATACCTGGCCGTTCAATGTGACCGGTCAGCCAGCCGCGAGCGTGCCTGTTGGACTGGCGCGGGATGGACTGCCGATCGGGTTGCAGATCATAGGAGCACCACACCGGGAGGACATTGTGCTGCGGGTGGCAAAGGGCGTGGAACTGTTGAGCGATTTTCCGCTGCTGGATAGCGTGCGAGCAGGAAGCTAAATGTTTTCCACCCCACACCACTCCGCAATGAACAGTGCCATGGTTCCGGTAATTCGCTTGACTGATTCAAGGCTCACCCGCTCGTCATAGGCATGGATGTTCTGTGATTTCGGACCATAGCAAAGTACCGGAATTTTGTCATAAAGCGCATGGACACGCGCATCAAGGTAACCGGCGGTCATGAAGCTCTTGAGCGGCGCACCGATAGCTGATTCATGGGCGCGGCCCAGCACGGTTTCCGCCTCCGATCCCTGCTCCAGTTCATAGCCCTCCACAAAGAAGCCATTGAACGTGACCTTGGGAGGATTGTTGGAAAGATAACGGTCCGCCCGCGCAAAGCCCGCTATCTGTGCTTCGATCTCGCGGGATGCTGCCTCAGCATTGATACCGGGATAGATCGCGATGCGGCAATCAATCCGGCACCAGCCCGGCACCGATGAGGCCCAGTCGCCCCCCTCGATCTTGCCGATATTGAGATTGATGGGATGCGTCTCGTTCTCGAAGTTTGGCTTGCCGGATTTCAGCCTGTTCCAGCGTTCTTCCAGTTCGCGCAGATTGCCGATGACGCGGTAGATGGCATCAATAGCGTTGGCCCCGGCACCCATTTCGCGCACATGCACAGGCTGCCCGCGCACTTCCACCTGAAACCATAGCACGCCGACATTGGCCCGCACGAGCATTTCCTCTTCTGGTTCGGGGATCAGCGCCGCATCAGCGCGGTATCCCCTGAGATGGGCCATCAAAGCACCATTGCCGGTGGATTCTTCCTCTACGACCGATTGCAGATAGACCGTCGCCGCCGGTTGCAGGCCAAGGCGTTTGAGCGCATCGAGTGCATAAAGATTGGCGGCGTGGCCCACTTTCATGTCGGCCCCGCCCCGACCATACAGCCAGTCTCCCTCGATAACGGGATCAAATGGCGGGTGAGTCCACATATCTGTCGGACCTGTCGGCACCACATCGACATGCGCCTGCAGGATGAGCGATCTTCCTGTTTCGTCCCGTGGCCGGTGAATGCCTACGACGATAGGTGCCTCTGAATGCTCATCCGAGAACTTCGAACCACCGGGATGACGCTCGATGGCCTCCCTGTCCATCGTGAACCGCTCCATCACATAGCCGCGCGCCTTCCATGTCCGGAAAACAAAGTCCTGAATGGCATGTTCCTGACCGCGCAGGGATGCAAAGCGGATCAGTTCCTGGCTGTAGGCGATCTGCTCGGCGAAGCCTGCCTCGACAGAAGCGAGGATACGTTTCGTCAGATCAGCAGGCAGCGGCATCATGCTTTGCCAAAGCCGAAGTTCCGGCCGGGGGCGGCTTCAAATAGCGCCTTCGTGTAAGGGTGCTGCGGGTTGGTGAAAACGTCTGTTGCCAGTCCCTGTTCAACCACGATGCCCTTTTGCATCACGGCGATACGATCACAGATCTGCGAGGCAACGCGCAGGTCGTGTGTGATGAACAGCACGGCAAGATCGAACTTCACACGCACTTCATCAAGCAGTTTGAGCACCTGTGCCTGCACTGACACATCAAGCGCTGACACAGCTTCGTCGGCAATCAGTACCTTCGGTTCCATGGCAAGCGCACGCGCAATAGCGATGCGCTGGCGCTGCCCTCCCGAGAACTGATGCGGATAACGATCGAGCGCATCAGGCTGCAATCCGACCAGCGTCATTAGTTCGCGGGCTTTCTTCAGGGCATCGGTATGCGACTGTCCATAGTTCATCGGCCCCTCGATGATTGATGCGCCCACGGTGCGGCGCGGGTTCAATGAACGGTAGGGGTCCTGAAAGACAATCTGAATTTCCTTGCGATGCGGGCGAAGGGCGCTTTCGGGCAGTTTGGCGACATCCAGTGTGCCAAGTTTGATTTCGCCCGATGTCGGTTGGATCAAGCGCGCAATGCAGCGGGCGACTGTTGATTTGCCCGATCCTGACTCACCTACGATGCCCAGGGTTTCGCCACGACGCACGATGATATTGACATCATTGGCCGCTTTCACCACACGCTCATTGGGCTTGAAGAAGCTCTTGGCACCATAGGTCTTCATCAGGGCAGATGTCGAGATGGCAACCACACCCGTCTTTGCCTCGCGCTTGGGTGGCACCAGCCCCGGTACTGATGCAATCAGCATCTTGGTGTAGGCCTCACGCGGGCGGCGCAGCACCTCTTCGGCCTTGCCGGTTTCCACCAGCTTGCCGTATTGCATGACAGCCACACGGTCGGCGATATCAGCGACCACGCCAAAGTCGTGGGTTATGAACAGCACGCCAGTGCCTTTGCGGCTTTGCATCTCGCGGATCAGTTTCAGGATCTGCGCCTGTGTAGTTACGTCAAGTGCTGTTGTGGGTTCGTCTGCAATCAGCAGGGCAGGGTCCAGAATAAGCGCTTGTGCGATCATCACACGCTGGCGTTGTCCGCCCGAAAGCTGGTGCGGATAGACATCGATCATCTGCGAGACATCCGGCAATTGCACGGAGTCCATCATCTCCATCACCTTCTGGCGCTGCTGGTCCCTTTTCATGTCAGTATGAATATCGAGCATCTCGGCGATCTGGTCGCCCACCCGCATCACGGGGTTGAGCGCCGTCATCGGCTCCTGGAAGATCATCGCCATCCGTGTGCCGCGCAACTCGCGCAGACGTGACGGCGTGGCGGCCAAAGTGTCCTCGCCATCCAGCAGGATACGTCCTGCCGTTGCGATCAATTGCTTCTTGGGTAGCAAGCCCATCACGGCTTGCGCTGTGACCGATTTGCCCGAGCCGGACTCGCCCACAACACAGAGAATTTCCCCTGGATTGACAGAGAGTGAAAGCTCCGTGACAGCATGGGCACGATCTGCCCCTTCGGGCAAGGCAACCGTCAAACCTTCAATCGACAACACAGGTTTGGTCATACCATCACATCCTTTTCGCGATCTTGGGGTCGAGGCGATCACGCAGACCATCCCCCAGCACATTGACGGCCAGAATGGTCAGGGACAACGCAATGCCGGGCCACAAGATGTTCCATGGGGCAATCTGGAAAAAGATGCGCCCCTCGGCGATCATGTTGCCCCAGCTGGGAATGATCGGCGGGGTGCCCGCACCCAGAAATGACAGGATTGCTTCCGTCAGCATGGCCGAAGCACAGATATAGGTTGCCTGCACGATCAGAGGCGGAATGCAGTTGGGGAGAATATGGCGAATGAGAATCTGCGGCATGGGCGTGCCAATCGAGATTGCCGCTTCGACATAGGGCTCCTCGCGAACCGACAGCACGACAGCACGAACCAGCCGCACCACACGCGGAATTTCAGGAATGACGATGGCGATCACCACGGTGCTGATGCTGGCTCCCGATAGCGACACCAGCGCGATGGCCAACAGGATGCCGGGGATAGCCATGAGCCCATCCATGAAGCGCATGACAATGGCATCCAGCCAACGGATATAGCCTGCCACCATGCCGATGAAGAGGCCTACAGTGACGGCAATGACCGCAACCAGCGAACCCACGATCAGCGAGACACGAGCCCCGTAAACCATGCGGCTCCAGACATCGCGCCCAAACATGTCCGTTCCCAGCCAGTTGTCGGAGGTCGGTGGTTTCAATCTGTTGGAAGGAGCGATGGCTGTTGGATCAATGGTGCCAAGCAACGGAGCCAGCAGCGCGGATCCGACAATGATGACGAGCAGCAGGGCGCCCAGTGCAGCAACGGGATAGCGGGCCACAGTGGAACGCCGCCAGTCTGTCAGGGGTGCGGGTAATGCTGTACTCACAATAAGCCTTCTCAAAGCCGGTTTGATTTTTCAGTAGCGAATTATTTTCAGTAACGAATTCTTGGATCTACCACTGTGTAGACGATGTCGATGATCAGATTCAGCAGGATGTAAACGAAGGCGAAAAACAGGATCAAACCCTGGATGATCGGGTAATCCCGTCGCGTGATGGCATCGACCACCAAGCGCCCGAGTCCCGGAATGTTGAAAACGCTTTCCGTCACCACCACCCCACCGATCAGCAGGGCCACGCCAATGCCGATAACGGTTACAATGGGAACAGCCGCATTTTTAAGCGCATGCTTGAACAGTACCTTGCGCTCTATCTGGCCTTTGGCGCGCGCCGTGCGGATATAGTCCTCGTTCAGCACTTCCAGCACACTTGCGCGGGTGATGCGGGCAATCAGCGCCACATAGATCGCGGATAGCGTGAGTGTAGGCAGCGTGATGTGGTTCACGAAGCGGCCGAAATCCGTGAACGGGCTGACGTATCCCTGCACCGGAAACCAGCGCATGTTGATGGACAGGCCAAAGATCAGGAAATACCCCATCACGAAGACGGGTACGGAAAAGCCGACAACCGCGAACAGCATCACGGCGCGGTCTATCCAGCTGCCCGCTTTCCAAGCTGCCAGAACGCCCATCGGTACTGCGACGGCGATGGAAAAGAGGATTGTCGTCAGGCCGAGCACGGCTGTCGGTTCCAGCCTCTGGCCAATCAGTGTGGCTACGGGCAGGCCAGTAAACAACGACGTGCCCAGATTGCCACGCATCAACTGCCAGAACCACTCGAAGAATTGCACAGCCACTGGCCTGTCAAGCCCAAGGCTCTGGCGCACCTTCTCAATCTGCTCAAGCGATGCTGTGTCCCCGGCAAGGATGGCAGCCGGATCACCTGATATGCGCAACAGAAAAAACACGATAAGAGCCACAAGCCCCATGACGGGGAGGGTGGAAAGGATACGCTGGAGGATGAACAGGGGCATTTCAGTTCTTTTTTTGGAGACAAGTATTTAGTTCTGTGCCGGATGTACGGCACAGATAGTGTGCATCCTTCGAGGCTTGCCTCAACGGATGCACAATCTGGATACTCTCCCCTCAGCCCTTCTTGATATTCCAGAAGAAGGGAGGTGCATTCAGGATGCCGCTGACATTGTCGCGAAAGCCGGTCGCCACGAAGAACTGGCCGAGATAGGACTGGAAATTGCCCTCCTCGAACTGTCGCTTCTGGATAGCATCAGCCAGTTGTTTCTTCTCGTCCATGCTGCCGGCTTCGGCAAACTTGGTGCGCATCTCCTCAGTTGGATCATCCTTGGCCCAGCCGACCCAGGCGGCGTCTCCAGCGCCCGACATGGCAAACTGCACCACAGGATCAAGCACATCGGCCCCTTCCCACCAGGTGAAGAACATGTTCCAGCCGCCCTGTTCAACCGGATTGCGGTTAGTGCGCCGTTGTAGAACCGTCGCCCAGTCCATGGCCTGCGATTCCACATTCATGCCAAGCTTCTTGCAGGCATCGGCCACCACTGTGGCAAAGGCTGTCTGGATTGGAATGTCGGTTGTTGCCAGCAGCACGATCTTCTCACCCTTGTAACCGCTGGCGGCAAGCACAGCTTTCGCAGCATCGAGGTTGCCACGGCCCATCCCTTCAATGGCTGCATTGCTCTCGAAGGTCGTGCCGCAAGGAAAGGCCGAATAGCAGGCCTTGAGATAGTCATTGGAGCCGATAGCGGCTTTCAGGGCATCGCTCTGGTTGATGGCCATTGATATGGCACGGCGTACGCCCGGGTTGTTTGTCGGCGCAACCAGGCTGTTGAAGCGGCCCATGCCGACATTGCCCAGCGGGTTGAAGTTGCCAAGTTTCACGCCAGGAACGCGCTGCACAACGGGCAACAGATCGGCGGGAACCTGCTCGTAATAATCCACCTCACCCGAGATAAGAGCGTTAAGCGCGGTTGTCGGATCGGGGAAATTGATCCATTCTACGCCTTCCACATAGACATTCTTGCCGCCCGATGCGTTGGAGGCTGGCTCGGAGCGGGGCTTGTATCCGGCGTTGCGGCTGTAAACCACACGGGCGCCGGGCTTATACTCGTTCTTCACCCATTTGAACGGGCCGGAACCAATCATGTCGTCAGCAGTCAGGCGCTCGGTTGCGGGTTTGTCCGCATAGCGCTTGGGCATCATGAACGGTACGTTGGTCGACAGCTTGCCAATGGATTCCAGCACGAAACCATAGGGACGCTTGAGTTTGATCACGATGACCTTGGGGCCATCGGTGGTAACGCTGTCGATATAGGTGAACAGACGGCGGCCCATGCCGTCAACCTTGCCCCAGCGGATGATTGATGGTGCGCAGTCCTCGGAGGTGACAGCTGTATCGTCGTGCCAGGCGAGACCATCCCGCAGCGTGATGCGGTATGTCAATTTGTCCGCGGATATCTCGACGCCAGAGGCCATCTGCGGCTGGACTTCCAGCTTTTCGTTCATGGCAAAAAGCGTATCCCAGATCATGTAGCCATGGTTACGGACGATGTAACCGGTGGTGGCCACGGGGTCGAGGGTGGTGAGGGCCGCATGCGGAATGACCTTCAGAATGCCTTTTGCCTGTGCAGCAGCGGGCATGGGAACGCCACTTGCGGCTGCAATAGCGGCGGCTCCCGCCATAAGATCACGACGATTCATATCCATGGTACTCTCCCTGTTTCGAGATAAAGAAATCAAGGCATCAAACGTGCCAACGACTTCCTATCTCCCCTCTCAAAACCTAGTTAGATGACCGCTCGTTGCAACTGTCAATGCGTCACTGAAAATGAGGCTTTACGCGGAGGGGCATCATCCGCCAGATTGGGTGTACCCGTCATTTTTCAGAGGTTCGTCCATGGCTCGCCGCCCCCGTTTTCTGCTCGCAATGATGAAGCACGAAACCAATACTTTCTCGCCTGTCGTGACCGATCTTCAGCGCTTCAAGGATTGGGGTCTCTACGAGGGCGACGCTGTGGTGACGGCCTATCGTGGCACCAATCACCCCATCGGGGCCTATATCGATCTGGCGGATGAAATGGGGGCCGAGATTGTTTCGCCAGTGGCGGCGGAGGCGATGCCCAGCGGTTTTGTGGAGGTAGAGGCCTATGCTTATCTCACCGGCCGCATTCTTGACGCCGTAAGGACCCAAGGTCCGTTTGAGGCCATTTTACTCGATCTGCATGGAGCGATGGTGCCCAAAGGCATGGAGCAGGGTGGTGAGGGCCCGTTACTATCGGCTATCCGCAAATTAGCGCCCAAAACGCCCATTGGCGTGACTTTCGACATGCACGGCAACATGACTCAGGAAACCATGGATAACGCCGACGTGGTGCTCTGCTACAAGCACTATCCACATACGGATATGGCAGAGGTCGGCAGGACCTGTGCTGACATCATCCGCCGGATGCTTAAAGGCGAGGTGAAGCCGGTCATTTCCTGGGGGCAGGCCGGAATCCTAGCGCAAACCCTGCGCATGGGCACCACCGACCAACCGATGAAGACGGCGCAAGCCATGACGCGCAAGGCCGAAAAACAGAAGGGTATACTTGCGGTTTCCGTTTTCGGGGGCTTTCCCATGGCGGACATTCCCGATGCGGGCCTGTCGGTTGTCGTTGTGTCTGATGGCGACAAGAAGAAAGGCGACAAGGCGCGCGATAGAATACTGATCTATTGCAAGGAGCAAAAGAAGGAATGGATCTACAACCACGAGGATTTGAAGCAGGCGGTACGACGCGCTGCTGGCACCAACATTTCCCCCATGATCCTGCTTGACCATGCCGACAATGTTGGCTCTGGCGGCACATCCGATTCCATGATGGTGATCAAGGAGGTGCTGCGTCAGAAACTAGACGGTGTTGCTGTGGCAACCGTCTATGATCCCGAGGCTGTCAAAGCCATGTCCGCTGCGGGTGTCGGGGCCACCCTCACACTGGACCTTGGTGGCAAGAGCGACATGCCTTCCATCGGTCACAGGGCTGCATCGTTGCGCCTGACAGGCAAGGTGAAACGCCTTTCTGACGGTGAATGGATCGTTCGCGGGCCAATGTACACCGGCTCAAAGGTTACAAGCGGGGCAACGGCGGTATTCGAGACAGCGGGCATGCAGATTGTGGTCACCAGCCTGCACCATGAACCGTGGGATGCTGGCATCTTCACCCATATCGGCATTGATCCGCATCACTGCAAATACCTGCTGCTGAAATCGCGCATCCATTACCGCGCCGGGTTCGAGCCAATCGGCAAGGCGACGATCACGCTGGATGGCATTGGTGTGACCACATCGGATAACAGCCTGCTGAAATTCGAGAAGATCAAAAGGCCGATTTATCCGCTGGATGGGTGAGAGAATTGAGGTGACAGCATGCGCCAGATTATGTAACATGTTACGCTATGAAGTCAAACAGCACCCGAACTGACAATATGGCGCGATCAACAACCAGTCGCATGACTGACTACCGTCAGCGTATGCGAGCGGCTGGAATGCGACCGGTCCAGATATGGGTTCCTGATACCCGTTCCAAGGCGTTTGCTGCAATTTGCAAGAGGCAGTCACTTTCCGTTATGATGAGCGATCCGGGCGGTGAGGAGATAATGCGCTTGCTCGATACTGCCACCGATTGGTCCGATATTTGATGAGAAGGGGTCAGTTCGTCACGGTTGCCTTGTCTGGCGACTACGGCAAGCCAAGGCCCGCATTGATCGTTCAGAGTGATCTTTTCTCTGAATTGCCTTCGGTCGTCGTTTGTCTTTTGACCACCAGCCTTCAATCTGATGCGGATCAGATCCGCATAACAGTTGAACCTTCGGTGCAAAATGGAATTTACCAAACTTCGCAGATTTGCATTGACAAGATTTCTGTCCTGCCAGTGACTAAAATCGGTGCCGTTATCGGGCAAGCTGAGGATGCAGTTATGCTCCGCGTAACACGATCGATCGCGGTTTTTCTGGGAATCGGGTAATTTCACACCTCATCCTCGCCCACAGCCTCGCTCCAGGGATGGCTTGGCTCGCAGGCACCTGAGTTGATGCCGCCGGACCGCATGACGGCATTCGCGATGGTATAGGGATTGGTGTAAACCAGTGGTTCTGCCAGCACGGTTTCAAACGCCGCATCCAGCATCTTGAGCATCCCTTTCGACATGCGCCTATCCGTCACCACTTCTGGTCCACCCGATACATCAACACGGGGCGTGTGGAACAGCGTATCCAGTCCCATCCCGAACTCCGCCTGCATGGCCAGAAGCTGGAAGACGGCCGGGATGATCTTGCGGCCCCCGCAACCGCCCGTAGCCATGACTCCGTTGGGGCCGTGCAGGATGGCGGGCACGTAGTTCGCCAGCACGCGCTTGTCCGGACCCAGCGCATTGGGACCACCGGGGCGAGGGTCGAACCAGTTGATACCATTGTTCATCAGGATGCCCGAGGTGGGCAGCAGTGTACGTGAGCCAAAAAGCGACAGCAGGGTCTGTGTCAGCGTCACCATATTGCCATCGTGGTCTATCACGGTCAGATGCGTCGTGCAGGTTGGTGCCGTGCGCTCGCCCGCATCACCCATATGCTTGAACCGATAATCCCATGCCGTACGCAGGGCATGGCTGTACGCGACGTAGTCAGTGCCAGCGGGCTTTTTGCCAGGTGTGCGCGCTATTTTCGCCAAAGCCTGAAACGCCACCGCCAATGTGGGACCGCCGTTCAATTCCGGCAACACATGCACTGTGTGCCCACCGTGTTTGATGACATGTGGCTCCACTTGTTGCACAGTGTATGCAGCCAGATCGTCTGTCGACAGATAGCCGCCCATGGCGGCGATATCGCTGGCGATGCCTTTGGCCAGTTTGCCTTTGTAGAGTGCCGGCGCACCTTCGCTTGCCAGTGTTTCCAGTGTGCGGGCCAGTGCCTTCATGGGCAGGTGAACGGGCTTGGCATTGGCAGCGGGCGGTACAGGGGCTTGCCCACCGCGCAGGAAACGCTCGGCACTGCCCTTGTCGCTGGCGATATCAGCCTGCGCCGAGGCGATCAGTAATGTGGTGTGCCAGTCAACGACCGGACCTGCTTCGGCAAGCTCGATGGCGGGAGCGACAAGCTCGGCCCATGGTTTGCGGCCGAAGGCCTTGTGGGCCGCCCACAGACCGAGCGGTTCGGACGGCGTTACCACGGCTTTTGCACCAACAGTGTTGACGTTGCCCTTGACCGCAGGCCAGCCGAACAGATCGCTATCCGCGCCGGGCATCGCAACAAAATCGGCAACTCTCAGGCTTTTTGGGGAGCGACCGCCGAAATCAAGACCCGTCACCTTGCCGGTTTTGGCGTCATGGATAAGCATGCCGCCAACGCCGCCTATGCCGCTCATCCATGGTTCGACAATGCCGATAGCAAAGGCAGCAGCAACAGCGGCGTCAACGGCATGGCCACCCGCTTTCAGGACGCGGGCACCAACCTCCGAGGCGACACGGTTCTGGGTTACGACAATGCCCCCACGCGATGTGAGCGCGGGCTTGCGCATCTGTGTGCGACGCGACAGATTGGGAGAAAGCACTGATCGCGTTACCATGGCTACCCTCGCTGAATGAAGTGCCAGACTACTTCCCGCGCAGCAGTTCTGCCAAGGCCCCTTGGAAGGGTTTGAACACAAAGCGCACTTCTACCTTGCCCGGCGGTACGGCAACAGCGCGGAAAGTGACATTGGCGCGTTCAAGCCGGGCCGATTTGCCGTTTACTTCCACCTGCCACCAGTCATCGTGGGCATCGTTCAGAACCACAAATCCGCCTGCTGACGAGTTGGCATCTATACGGACTTCCGTGTGGCTATAACGGGTGATCCTGACCGTCCGGATGTCGCTTCTGACTGTCGTTTCCTGTGGTGTCAGCGACCGATCAAGCACGACTGACTCGCGTGGGTCAAAATTGGGCCATTGCCCGGTTTTGATCAATTCCTTGAAATCGGCTTGCAGGGCGTTGCCCACAAACAGCACGCGTGGCAGGGCGCGCGGATTTTCATAGATCCAGGCATCACTTGTGCGAGCAACAAGCGGAAACTCCTCGGGGTTGAAGAGGGCTGGCGGTAATCCTGCCTGACGTGGAGCTGCAGCATAGAGTTCAGCCATGGGAATGCCGATAGCGATGTAACGCAGCCCTGCCATATCGGCCATCAGCGATTTGTAAGACGGCAGCAACGGCGTGAAAAGGCGCTGGTCCGGCCCGGCGATATGGTCCCTTGCACCCACGGATGTGCTGTAAACGCCAGACCGCAGCGGATTATAGCCCAGCGTGTGATGAAGACCATGGTTCATTGATGCGTTGGGCCAGTGGAACCCGATACCGACCAGTTCCACCCTGTCAATGCGATCAGGGCCGGTCGTTTCCGCCAAACGTGATTTAAGCAACGCTATGGTTTCATTCTGGCTGTTACTGCGCAGCACGTCGTAAGTGTCAGGCAACAAACCCGTCGATTCGTTGGGCGCGTTGTTCCAGCCAAGGTCCGCCAGCATGAACAGGCTGACTACGATGAGCAGCGCGGCTTTTTTCTGTCGCAGACGTTGGGTGATCAGCAGCATCAGCATCGCCGCAGCGACAAAACAGGCCGCGGATGCCAGCGGTGCCACGGTCTGTTCAAGACGACCTACGCTGTAGGCCAGAATGCCGCCTGACAGCACGCAAAGAAAACTGAAAACCGCAAAGGCTGGCAATGCCCATGCAGGCAATCGGAATTGTGGTGCTGCAATCCAGCGATGCAGCACATATCCCGCCGCCATGCTGCCAAATGCGCAGGCCACAAACAGGGCGTCAGCGGGGCGGCGGAATTTATCGATCCCAGGAACAGCGGAAAAGATGATTCCAAAGACAGGCGTGTACCGTCCCAGGCTGTAGAGCATAAGGACGGCAAAGCTGCCCAGCAGGAACATCGCATCCCGCCGATGCGGATCATGCCCCGCAGCAAGCTGATTCGGTGTCGTGGCAAAACGCGGTTTGAAACGCCACAAAAACGGAAACAGCAACAACAGAAGCAAAGGCAGCATGCCGAAATAGAAGGTGGCCATATTGCGCGCCAGAAACAGGTCAACGGACCCCCAGTCCGGGCTTGGGGGACCCCAGTAATCGGATAAGGGGCGCGCTATACCGTAAAGATGTGGGATGATCGCGGTCAGCAGCGACCATGGGTGCAGTGAGCCCTTGCCTGCCTCGCTGAGAGTGATTTCTGGCCGGTTGGAATCCGCCGCCAGCAGCAGGGTCATCACCATGGGGACAGCAACGGTCAGTACGCCTCCCAGGACGCCCGCCAGAAGCGGCATGGCGCTGCGGCGAAAAGTCCAGCTATTCTCGTGCAGCCGCAACACAGTATAACCCGCCAGCATCAGCAGTCCCAGAAAAGCCACCTGATCACGCCCCAGCAGCATGAGGCCAGCAAGTGCCCCGGCACCAAAACCATAAGCGAGACTGTATCGCTGCAAGGCCCGGTCCAGCAGCCAAAGTGCAATGGGAAGGTAGGCAATGCTCATCACCTGACCGACATGCTGAATACGCCAGGCAGCGGCACCCCCGAAGGCGAAGGAGAGCGCTGCAAGGATAGCGCCTGCTTCGTGCCATTCACGATCCCTGAAATAAAGCACGATGAACCAGCTGCCGAAGATGAGACTGGCAAACACCACAGCATCCATCTCGATGAGACCCGGATCGGGAACAAACAGGGCCAGCAAAACGAAGGGTGGAGAAAAGATGAGCGATTGCGGATCAGCCACCTGCGGATGCCCGGAAAAAACATAAGGATTCCAAAATGGGGATTGCCCATTCTTGAAGCTCGATGACAAAAAGCTCAGCTGCGGCTGGAAATGCGCTTTGGAATCCCACGGTACGGTGACGCTGCCTGACAGCCAGGGCCAGCACAGGACAAGCGAACAAGCTGTTACAAGGCAGATGGTAGAAAAAAGTGCGTAGGGGCGGGATTTGGGTGTTGTCATGACCGGCTTATGCGTTGGTTTTACTGTAACTGGAAGAACAGAGGTGACCCTGATGTGAACGATGATGCAAGCCATCGCCTTTGCTGATTGGACAAACCATCAGTTGGAATGCGAAACGAGCCTTCAAGACAGAGTTTTTCGTCAGTTTCCGAATCCGATTTGCATCCCATGACTTCTCATCAGACTGTTTTCACAGTGGCCGGTATGCGGCGCGGGTCTATCGCGGCGCAGTCCTTTGGTATCGGCGTTTTTCTTTACGGCCTGGCATTCGGACTGCTGGCACGAGAGGTCAATCTCTCAATCATGGAAGCCATGCTGATGAGTGGCGTGGTTTACTCCGGCTCCGCACAGATCGCGGCGGTCAGCAGCTTTGGCAAAGGGCAGATCCCCGGCGGCGGGGCTGTCTTCGCGATTCTGCTGACAATCCTGATGCTGAACGCACGCTATCTGCTTTACGGGGCTGCCCTCAGGCCATGGCTTGGGCAAGCTAGCGGATGGCAGGCATACGGCTCGCTGGCCATACTGGGTGATGGAAACTGGCTGTTATCCATGAAAGCCCGTGAGGCTGGCGAGAATGATGCCGGTTATGTGCTAGGATCGGGGCTGGCGGGATTCCTTCCCTGGATGGGTGGTACGCTTGTGGGGGTATGGACCGCATCGTTGCTCAGCAATCCTGCGGCACTGGGCATGGATTTCATGCTGGTGGCCTTTTCCGCAGCGATGGGCGTGTCGATGCTGCGGGGTAGGGGTGATTTTGCGATCCTGTTGTCTGCAGCGTTTGTGGCGTTCGTTGCCGACCGGTTATTTCCTGGCCCATGGACCATTGTTCTGGCCGGATTGGCTGGTGCGGTTACGGCATTCTTGCGTTACAGGCCGGAGAGTACATCATGATGGTGCGGCCCGAGTTCCTGCCGATCCTGATCCTGATGGGTTTGGTGTCGTTCTTTTGCCGTGCGGGCGGTTTTTGGCTCATGCGCTTCGTCACGGTGACGCCGCGCCTTGAATCAGCGCTCAAGGCAACGCCACTGGCAGTGATGATTGGTATCGTTGTGCCCGTTGCGGCGCGGGGCAGCCTCCCCGAAATCATCTCCTTGATTGCCATCGTCATTGTCATGCGGTTTGCGAACAACGATCTCATGGCGGCATTCACCGGTGTGGGCGTGGTGGCCGTCGCGCGGTACCTGTTATAGTTTGCGCGCTGAAAGGGGCGATCCGGCAGGCGGGTCTTTTACAAGCCGTCCATCGCGTTCGATATTGAAACCGTTGCGATGACCTTTGCGAGCATAGAGAAACAGTCTGTCACGTTCGACAATCCAGCCTGAGGGATCAAACACCTGCAAACCTTTGTCGGGACAGCCCTTTTCCAGGCTGGCCTTGCCGGTTTGTGAAACGGGGCCAGGGATATTCCGGTCAAGCAGCAGTATGCAGCCTGTTTCAGAATTGTTGGCCCGAAAGAGTTGATAGCGTCCCGCAACGGCAACCGGTGTCGTCGGATTATCAGCCGCTGGCATTGTCAGGCGTGTAACAGCGGCATCGACACTGGCGATGCGTTCCGGGGATGGATAGCGTCCACTCACAGGTTCCATGACAAAATCGTTGGCTCCCAAAGTGGCTTTCATGACGCCCGCGTCGCCGCGCGTGAATTCCGTAATGGTTTCACCTTTTGCTCCCACAAGGCGAAGCGACCCCTTGGTTGTGAGGCCCCAGCCCTGCACTGTGCCAACCGACGCAAGCGATTTGCGGCAGGGTGCGGGCATGCCAACGCTTGCTTTGGGGACATTACCGATGATGTTGAGCTGGATACGGCACTTCAGGTTGTTTTTTGGCACTGAAATATCCCATTGTCCGGCCACAGTCTTGGTCACGTCGGAGGCGACAGGAAAAAGATCATCGGCAGGTGCTGTCGCAGGTGCCGCGGCAGTCCTCGTCGTCTGGGCAAAGGCC
Organism: Hyphomicrobiales bacterium; assembly: GCA_031372765.1. Lineage (GTDB taxonomy): Bacteria > Pseudomonadota > Alphaproteobacteria > Rhizobiales > Beijerinckiaceae > JADCCX01. The sequence continues at coordinate 2,676 of JANMLW010000158.1, read as the reverse complement.
GCAGATGTTGAAAACAGTAGCCCGCCAATCAGAACAGTCGTCAAACGCATCTTGTTTTGATCCTGCTTACGATTGCTTCCAGGGTGTTTCAGGCACGGGCGTTACAGGCCCTTTTCCCGAAAACCATGAAATGAGATTATCGACGACCAGCTGCGCCATGAGTTTGCGCGTATGATGCGAGGCCGATGCGATATGGGGCAACAACACGACATGGGGAATGTCGATAAGCGCCTGTGGAACGCGCGGCTCATCCTCGAAGACATCAAGACCAGCCGAAAGGATGGTGCCATTCTGAAGAGCCTTTATCATGGCCGCTTCATCAATAACCGTGCCACGCCCGACGTTTATGACAATGCCATCGCTTCCGAGTGCCGCGAGCACGTCGGCATTGATGATGTGATGGGTTGATGCACCGCCTGGCGCGACCGAGAGCAAAACATCGGCGTAGGTGGCCATGTCTTTCAGATCAGCGAAATAGCGGTACGGCGCATCATCCTGTTTTGTGCGGCCATGATAGACGATCTCGACCCCGAAGGCTTCAAGCCGTTGCGCGATGGCCTTGCCGATCCGCCCAAGGGCGACGATTCCCACCTTGCGGTCCCGCAGTGTCGTGGTCAGGGGCATATTGCCTTTGCTCAGCCAGTCACCACGGCGCAGGTAGGCATCCGATTGCGGAATCTGGCGGAGGGTTGCCAGCAGAAGGCCGACGGCCAGATCAGCCACCTCATTTGAAAGGACACCCGGCGTGTTTGAGACAAGAATGCCATTCTGGCCGCACCAAGCCGCATCCACACCGTCGTAGCCCACACCGAAGTTGGCAATGAATTCGAGCTTTGGAAATTGCCGCAGATAATCCCCGTCCATGCGCTTCTTGTTGCCACCGGCAATTGCCCTGATGGAAGCTGCGTGCTGTTTGATGAAGGCATCGGGATCAGGCTTTTCCCACAGTTTATGCAAGGTGAACGCCTTGTCGATACCATCCTCGATCATGGGCATGACGGGAGCGGAGATCAGTACGGGAATGGATTTCAGGTCAGCAGGCACAGTTGAATGGCTCCGTATGGTGTGGATTCGCAAAAGATCTCCTCAATCAGATTGTCGTGCAAACCGTGAATTTGCAAGGAGACTTCGCCAGAATGCCGTTGTATTACCCCTGCTTTTCGCGCAATCTGCTTTGTAACCATTTATATGCACGCTGTCGGGCCCCTATTGTCCACAATAACAGGCGATTGAAACAGGAACTCATAAATATGCTATTGAAAGACAAGGTCTGCATCATAACGGGTGGTGGAAGCGCCCGAGGTCTTGGACGGTCAACAGCCAGATTGTTTGCCGAGCATGGCGCCAGGGTTGTGGTGCTTGATATCGACGCGGCATCTGCCAAGGACACCGCAGCCCTGCTGAAAGGGCGCGGACATCTCGGACTGAAATGCGATGTGACCAATCGCAAGGATTGCGACAAGGCCGTTGCCCGGGCGGTTGCCCGATTTGGCCGTGTTGATGTGCTCATCAACAATGCGGGTGTCACTTCTCCCCACCGGGTCATGGATGTGACGGACGCGATTTATGACCGGATAATGGACATCAACATGCGGGGCTGTTTGCACATGACGCAGGCGGTCATACCCTTCATGCGGCAGGCAAAACGCGGCTCCATTGTCAACATGGCTTCAGTGTCGGCTCAGCGAGGCGGCGGCGTGTTTGGTGGCTCGCATTATGCCGCCGCAAAAGGGGCCATGCTGGGATATACCAAGGCATGTGCCCGCGAGCTTGGACCAGACAACATCCGCGCCAACGCCATTTGTCCATCGATGATTGATACCGATATCACCGGCGGATTGTTATCAGCTGAAAGCAAGGCGGGGATACTGGCTAGCATTCCGATGGGGCGTCTTGGGGATGCCAGCGAAGTGGCGAACTGCTATCTTTTCCTAGCCTCGGATATGTCATCCTACGTCACAGGCTCGGAACTGGATATCAACGGCGGCAGTCATATCCACTGAAAAGGGAGGTGGAGGCCCAGCTCTGGAGTTGAACCAGAGGTACAAAGCACTTGCGGTGCAAAGGGGTCGCCGCTCCCCCACCGGGCCGTAGATTTCTCCACCCGCAAACCCTACGCTGGGATCACGCAGGCGTGAAGCGATGCCTCGCCGGATGCTGAAGGAAACCTTAATGGCCGAGCCGATTATTCAACCGGTTTTTGATCACACCGGCATGGTGCGAAAGCTGATAGTATCAGCCAGGCATGCCACTTTGGCGACCCTCGGAATGGGAGGAAGCCCCTTTGCCTCTTTGGTTGCCTTGGGCAGGGATGAGGACCTGTGTCCTGTCATCATCACCTCGCATCTCTCTGGCCATACCGGACAGATGGAACAGGACCAGCGCATATCCTTGCTGATTGCTGACCCCGGAAAGGGCGATCCGCTGGCCCATCCACGTGTTACGCTTTCCGGCAAGGCAATACAGGCCAAACCGGGTGAAGCGCTGTACGATCGTTTGCGCCCGCTCTACCTGGCTGATAATCCCAAAGCCAAGCTCTACGTTGATCTGCCGGGCTTCTGGTTCTGGCGTATCGTACCGGACCGCGTTTCGCTCAATGGTGGTTTCGGCAAGGCCTGGAGCGGCAACTGGAGCGATCTTGCCTTTTAACGGGAGGCTTTCACCAATCGTTTGAAA
>JANMLW010000264.1:0-11937 GCA_031372765.1 Hyphomicrobiales bacterium | reverse complement strand
ATCTGGATCATAGGCTTTGATCCCTTTCTGTTTCAGATTGGTTTCCGGAAAACTTGTTTCACCGGACTTCGTCTGATGGAAGTCTCGTTACATTCACCTGCGTGACTGCACCGCCCCTTGCCTCTGCATGAGAAGAAGCGGCTCTATATGAACCGCTATAACAAATCAACTGGCTAAACGATTATTTCGCGTCGCCCAGCACAACCCAGCGCTTCAGTTTGGACATAGGTACAGATTCTTCAATCCGGACCTGCTCGCCAACCTTGACTGCGTTGCCTTCATCGTGGGCGTGATAGTTCTTGGTGCGACGCACAGTCTTCTTGAGAAGAGGATGCGTGAAGCGCCGTTCTACCTTCACCACTACGGTCTTGTCTTGCTTGTCGGAAACAACTGTTCCCTGTAGGATGCGCTTTGGCATTGTTGTTTCCTCAAGCCTTGACTGTGGCAGCAGCCTGATGGCGCGACACTGTCATGATACGGGCAATGTCCTTGCGGACCTGATTGATGCGCCCTGTATTCTCCAACTGACCGGTAGCACGCTGAAAGCGCAGGTTGAACTGCTCCTTCTTCAGCTTGCCCAGCTCATCATTGAGCTGATCGGTGCTCATCGCACGCATATCGGAGAGACGTTGTGATGTTTTCATGACCCTCTCCTCTTATTCGACGATGCGCTGAACAAAGCGCGTCTTGATGGGTAGTTTGGCGGCAGCCAATTCAAGTGATTCACGGGCAACCTCGACGGGCACGCCGCCAAGCTCGAACATGATACGGCCAGCTTTAACTTTGGCCGCCCAATACTCGGGTGCGCCCTTACCTTTGCCCATGCGGACTTCCAAGGGTTTCTTGGAGATCGGCACATCAGGAAAGATACGGATCCAGACACGGCCGGCACGCTTCATATGGCGTGTCATGGCGCGACGGGCAGCCTCGATCTGACGAGCTGTCAAACGGTCAGGCTCCATGGCCTTGAGACCGAATTCACCGAAAGCCAATTCTGCGCCGCTGCTGGCAACGCCAGAAATGCGACCCTTGAACTGCTTGCGGAACTTAGTGCGTTTTGGTTGCAACATGTCTCATACCACCTTTACGCCGCTTCCGGCGCGCGACGGCCCTGGCTGCGTCCACCATCATCCGTGGCGCGCTTTTCAGATGCCATTGGATCATGCTCAAGGATTTCGCCCTTGAATATCCAGACCTTCACACCGCATGTACCATATGCGGTAATCGCAGTGGCAACACCATAATCGATGTCAGCACGCAATGTGTGGAGTGGGACACGGCCTTCCCGGTATGTCTCGATACGGGCGATTTCCGCACCGCCAAGACGCCCCGAACATGTAACCTTGATACCTTCGGCGCCAAGACGAATGGCAGACTGCATCGAGCGCTTCATGGCGCGACGAAACGCAACACGCCGTTCGAGCTGCTGGGCGATCGACTCTGCAACCAGAGTTGCGTCCATCTCAGGCTTGCGCACCTCGATGATATTGATGGCCACTTCACTGTCTGTGATCTTCGAAATCTGCTTGCGCAGCTTGTCGATGTCAGCACCCTTTTTACCAATGACAACACCAGGGCGGCCAGAATGGATCGAGACACGGCACTTCTTGTGAGGACGCTCGATAACAACTTTGGATATGGCGGCCTGCTTGAGCTGCTCCATGAGCATGGCGCGAATAGCCATATCTTCATGCAGCAACTTGCCGTATTCACCTGTAGCCGCATACCAACGGCTGTCCCACGTACGGTTGATGCCAAGACGCAGACCGATTGGATTGACTTTCTGTCCCATTACGCAGCCTCCGAAACCTGACGAACAATAATCGTGAGATGCGAGAATGGTTTCTCGATCCGGGCAGCACGGCCACGGGCCCGCGGGCTGAAGCGCTTCATAACAAGTGCTTTGCCAACAAAAGCCTGCGCAACGACGAGATCATCGACATCGAGCGAATGGTTATTCTCAGCATTGGCGATAGCACTTTCGAGCGTCTTTTTCACATCTTCTGCGATGCGCTTGCGCGAAAATTGCAGGTCAGCCAAAGCCACACTGACTTTCTTGCCACGGATCAGCTGGGCAACAAGGTTGAGCTTCTGCGGCGACACACGGATATTGCGGTTCACAGCCTTGGCTTCAGTGTCGCTCAGTGCGCGTGGTGTGGAAGATTTACCCATGGTTCATCTCCTCACTTACGCTTCGACTTCTTATCGGCCGCATGGCCGTAGAAGGTGCGAGTCGGCGAAAACTCACCGAACTTGTGGCCAATCATGTCTTCCGACACCAGCACTTCAACATGCTTGGCACCATTGTAGACACCGAACTTGAGTCCAACGAACTGTGGCAAGATCGTCGAGCGACGGCTCCAGATCTTGATCACGTCGTTGCGTGCGGAGGCCCGGGAGGCCTCTGCCTTCTTCAGAAGGTATCCGTCTACAAACGGACCTTTCCAAACTGAACGCGGCATTGTGGCGCTCCTTATTTCTTGCGGGCATGGCGGGATGCGACAATGAACTTGTCGGTCCGCTTGTTGGAACGTGTCTTCCGGCCCTTTGTAGGTTTACCCCACGGGGTGACCGGATGACGTCCGCCTGATGTACGGCCTTCGCCGCCGCCATGCGGGTGATCGACTGGGTTCATGGACACGCCGCGGTTATGCGGACGCTGGCCCAACCAACGGTTGCGGCCTGCCTTACCCAAAGAGATATTCATGTGATCCGGGTTTGAAACCGCACCAACTGTTGCAAAGCACGAACCATGAATGATCCGCTGTTCACCGGAGTTAAGGCGAACCGATACATAACCCTGGTCACGACCAACAATCTGAACATAGGAACCGGCTGAACGAGCGATCTGCCCACCCTTTCCGATCTTCATTTCCACATTGTGAACAATCGTACCAACGGGAATGTTGCCGATCGGCATCGCATTGCCGGGTTTGATATCAACCTGGTCACCCGAGACAACCTGATCACCCAAAGCAAGCCGCTGAGGTGCGAGAATGTAGGAAAGTGTACCATCCTCATACTTTATGAGGGCAATAAATGCCGTACGGTTTGGATCATACTCGATCCGCTCCACAACAGCTGACGCACCAAGTTTCTCGCGACGCTTGAAATCAACCAGCCGATATGACTGTTTGTGCCCACCACCACGAAAACGCACGGTAATGCGCCCGGTATTATTTCGGCCACCATGCTCCATTTTGCCAACAGTCAATGCCTTGACAGGCTTGCCCTTGAACAACTCGGAGCGATCAACCAGCACGAGCTGGCGAAGGCTTGGGGTCGTTGGATTAAACTTTTTGAGCGCCATCGTCTGTACCCTTCGCTCAGAGGCCGGTGGTCACGTCGATCGACTGGCCGTCTGCCAGCGTCACAATCGCACGTTTAACATCAGACTGCTGTCCAAGCACACCACGGAACCGCTTGATCTTGCCCTTACGGACAAGCGTGTTAACCGCTGTCACTTTGACATCGAACAACTTTTCAACAGCCTGCTTGATCTGCGGCTTTGTAGCGGTCCGGGCCACCCTGAAGACAACTTTGTTCTGTTCTGAAAGGATAGTAGCCTTCTCGGTAATCACCGGTGACACAATCACATCATAAAGGCGAGGATCGATGCTCATTGAAACCGCGCCTCCAACGCTTCTACGGCAGCCTTGGTCAGCACGAGCTTTTCGCGGCGAAGAATATCATAAACATTGATGCCCTGCACAGGCAGCACATCAACGTTGGGAAGGTTGCGCGATGCAAGACGGAAGTTCGCCTCAATCTCGGCGCCACCGATGATCAGAACATTACCAAATCCGAGCTTGTCGAACTTGGCCTTTAGGTCCTTGGTCTTGGGCTGCGTGACAACCGCATCATCCAGCACGATGATGGCATTGCTTTTGATCTTGGCAGACAAAGCGTGACGCAACGCCAGTGCGCGAACCTGCTTGGGCAGGTCATGCGCATGGCTACGGGGTGTAGGACCAAAGGCACGACCACCGCCACGAAACTGCGGGGCGCTCATGGCACCATGGCGTGCGCCACCCGTACCCTTCTGCTTATACATCTTTTTGGTTGTCCGGTTGATCTCCGAACGGTTCTTGACGTCATGCGTGCCCTGCTGACGCTTGGCCAACTGCCAACGAACCATGCGTTGCAAAAGGTCGGAACGTGGCTCAAGACCAAAAATGGCATCTGAGACACTGATCTTGCCAGCGACCTTGCCATCGAGTGTGGTAATTGCGAGTTCCATGATCAACCCTCCGCCTGGGCAGGCGCTTCAGCAGGAGCGGCATCAACAATGCCAAGCATACGGAACTTGCCGGGCTTGGGCGTATCTTTGTGCAAAGGCTTTTTCACCGCATCACGGACGTGGATCCAGCCACCCTTTGTACCGGGAACGGCACCCTCAACCAGGATAAGACCACGCGCCACGTCGGTCGAAACAACCCTGAGGTTGAGTGTCGTGATACGCTCGGCACCCATATGACCGGGCATCTTGCGGTTCTTGAAAGTACGGCCCGGATCCTGACGTCCACCGGTTGAACCGATTGAGCGGTGAGATACCGACACGCCGTGCGTGGCACGAAGACCGCGAAAGTTCCACCGCTTCATACCGCCAGCAAAACCTTTACCCGTCGATGTACCCGAAACGTCAACAAACTGACCAATGACAAAATGATCGGCGGTAATCTCGGCACCAACAGGCAGCAACGAGGCTTCGTCCACACGAAACTCGGCAACCTGACGTTTTGGTTCAACATTCGCGACGGCGAAATGACCGCGCTCGGCTTTCGATACGTTCTTGACCTTTGCGAGGCCAGAACCGAGCTGAACAGCAACATAGCCGTTCTTGTCCATGGTGCGTTGGGCAACGACCTGACAGCCGTCCAACTTCAACACGGTAACAGGAACATGCTCACCGCCGTCTGTAAAGACGCGGGTCATGCCCAACTTCTGTGCAATTACTCCAGACCTCATGGTCTATTCCTTTTCAGAGGAGGTCACGTGATCACAAACGGATCTGGACGTCGACACCAGCCGCAAGATCGAGCTTCATCAAAGCATCAACCGTCTGCGGTGTGGGATCAACGATATCCAGAACACGCTTGTGGGTCCGAATTTCGAACTGTTCGCGCGACTTCTTGTCGATATGCGGTGAACGGTTCACCGTGAATTTTTCAATGATCGTAGGCAACGGAATGGGACCGCGCACTTGCGCACCCGTCCGTTTCGCGGTCGAGACGATCTCACGTGTCGAGTTATCGAGCACCCGGTGATCGAACGCCTTGAGGCGAATTCTGATTGTCTGTCCGTTCATCTCAGTCCTGCAATTCCGTGTCTGGAAACCTAATTCCTTGACGACGAAGCGCGTACCGCCAAAACGGCACGCACTTGGGTTTGATTAACGGTGATTACTCAATGATCGAGGCAACAACGCCAGCGCCCACAGTGCGGCCACCCTCACGGATAGCGAAGCGCAGCTTCTCTTCCATGGCGATGGGTGTAATCAATTCAACTTCACAGGTCACATTGTCACCAGGCATAACCATCTCGGTGCCCTCTGGCAGCTTGACCATGCCCGTCACGTCAGTTGTACGGAAGTAAAACTGGGGACGGTAGTTGGTGAAGAATGGCGTATGACGACCACCCTCTTCCTTGGTGAGAATATATGCCTCAGCCTTGAACTTCTTGTGTGGCTTGACCGTTCCTGGCTTGCAGACGACCTGACCGCGCTCGACATCTTCGCGCTTTGTGCCGCGTAGAAGAATACCGACGTTATCGCCAGCCATACCCTGATCCAGCAACTTGCGGAACATTTCAACGCCCGTGACGATTGACTTCTGCGTGTCGCGAATGCCGATGATCTCGACTTCCTCGCCAACCTTGCAGATACCACGCTCGATACGTCCAGTAACAACCGTACCGCGACCTGAAATGGAGAACACATCTTCGACCGGCATCAGGAACGCACCATCAATAGGACGCTCGGGTTGCGGAATGTAACTGTCGACGGTAGCCATGAGGGCAACGATGGAATCGCGACCAATCTTGGCATCGCCACCATCAAGCGCGACTTTGGCCGAACCCTTGGTGATTGGAATGTCATCGCCTGGGAAATCATACTTCGAAAGAAGTTCGCGAATTTCCATTTCAACAAGTTCGATAAGTTCGGCATCATCAACAAGATCAACCTTGTTCATGTAAACCACGAGAGCGGGAACACCCACCTGACGGGCAAGCAGGATGTGCTCACGGGTCTGGGGCATTGGGCCATCAGCAGCAGAAACAACGAGGATAGCACCATCCATCTGTGCAGCACCGGTGATCATGTTTTTCACATAGTCGGCGTGGCCTGGGCAATCGACGTGCGCATAATGCCGGTTCGCAGTCTCGTACTCGACGTGTGCGGTCGAAATCGTGATACCACGGGCCTTCTCTTCAGGCGCCTTGTCGATCATGTCATAAGCAGTGAAAACCGCACCACCCGTTTCAGCCAGGATCTTGGTGATCGCAGCTGTCAACGACGTCTTGCCATGGTCAACGTGACCAATCGTGCCGATATTGCAATGCGGCTTATTGCGAGAAAACTTTTCCTTGGCCATCACGGCACTCCTTCAACAGTGGCGCACTCGCCGGTTGAACTCTAAGTTACAAAACAGGCTAAAACGGTCTTACGCGTATTTGGCCTGAATCTTTTCAGCTTCATTGCGAGGCACTTCATCATAGTGACTGAACTGCATCGTGAATGAAGCACGACCCTGGCTGAATGACCGCAAGGTGTTCACATAACCAAACATGTTGGCCAGTGGCACGAATGCGTTCACGACATTTGCGTTTCCGCGCATGTCTTGTCCCTGAATCTGTCCACGGCGTGAGTTAAGGTCGCCGATAACAGAACCAGTGAAATCTTCCGGTGTAACCACCTCAACCTTCATGATTGGCTCAAGAAGGACAGGTGAACATTTGTGCAGGGCTTCACGGAAGCCCATGCGGGAGGCGATCTCGAATGCAATCGCCGAAGAGTCAACCTCGTGGTAAGCACCATCGGTCAGCTCGACCTTTATATCAACCATCGGGAACCCAGCCAACGGACCGGAGCCCATGACTGAATTGAGGCCCTTTTCGACACCGGGAATGTATTCCTTGGGGACAGAACCACCGATGACCTTCGATTCAAAGCTGAAACCAGCGCCCTTTTCGTTGGGCTGAACCGTAAACTTGACGCGTGCAAACTGGCCTGTACCACCTGTCTGCTTCTTGTGGGTGTAATCCACATCAGAGCGCGATTTAATGGTTTCGCGGTAGGCAACCTGTGGGGCACCAACAGTGACGTCCACCTTGTGGGTGCGGCGCAGGATGTCCACCTTGATGTCAAGGTGAAGTTCGCCCATGCCCTTGATGATCGTCTGACCGCTTTCCTGGTCCGTCATGACGCGGAAAGAAGGATCTTCCGCAGTCAACTTGCCAAGAGCGATAGCCATCTTTTCTTGATCGGCCTTAGTCTTTGGTTCCACAGCCATCTCAATCACGGGCTCAGGGAATTCCATGCGCTCAAGAACGACTTCCTTGTTGGGGTCACAAAGTGTGTCTCCCGTACGGGTATCCTTGAGGCCAATGAGGGCCACAATGTCGCCGGCATGCGCCTCGGAGATTTCTTCGCGGTTGTTAGCATGCATGAGAACCATGCGACCGGCGCGCTCGGAACGCTCACGCGTCGAATTGGAGAGGGCCATGCCTTTTTCGAGTTTGCCGGAATAGATGCGGCAGAAAGTCAGGATACCAAATGGATCATCCATAATCTTGAAAGCCAGCATCGCCAAAGGCTCACTGTCAGATGAAGGACGCGTTACAGTGTTACCCTTCATGTCCAACCCGGTGATGGCAGGGCGGTCAAGCGGTGATGGCAAGTAATCCACAACAGCGTCAAGCAGGGTCTGCACACCCTTGTTCTTGAAAGCCGAAGCCGCAAGAATAGGGAAGAAAGAAGCATTGAGAACCGCTTTGCGGATCAGACGCTTCAACGTCGCTTCATCTGGCTCATGACCATCAAGGTATGCTTCCATGGCAACGTCATCAAGCTCGACAGCAGCTTCAATGAGCTTGAGCCGGTATTCCTTGGCGAGTTCAACCATATCTTCGGGAATATCGACATCCTTGAAGTTTGCACCAAGGTTCTCGTTTTCCCAGACAACGCCCTTCATGCGTACGAGATCGACGATACCAAGAAAGTTGCTTTCGGAACCGATCGGCAACTGGATTGGAATTGGCTTGGCGCCAAGGCGCTTAACGATATCATCGAGGCACTTGTAGAAATCTGCGCCGGTCTTGTCCATTTTGTTGCACAGCACAATGCGCGGGACATTATACTTGTCGCCCTGACGCCAGACGGTTTCTGTCTGCGGCTCAACGCCTTGGTTGGAATCCAGCACGCAAACGGCACCGTCCAGCACACGCATGGAACGCTCAACCTCAATGGTGAAGTCAACGTGGCCCGGTGTATCGATGATATTCAGCCGGTGACCATTCCACAGCGCGGTTGTCGCCGCTGATGTAATGGTAATTCCACGCTCTTGCTCCTGCTCCATGAAATCCATGGTCGCGGCGCCATCATGGACTTCACCGATCTTGTGCGACTTGCCCGTGTAGTACAGGATCCGTTCAGTCGTCGTCGTCTTTCCAGCATCAATGTGAGCCATGATGCCGAAGTTACGATAATCTGCAAGTTGGTGAGCACGTGCCATAATTCTGTCCTGTCGTCAGCGGGGCGCTGTTTTCAGCGCCACATCACCAGCGGTAATGAGCGAATGCACGGTTGGCTTCCGCCATCCGGTGTGTGTCTTCACGCTTCTTGACCGCGTTACCGCGGTTGTTGGCAGCGTCCATCAGTTCGCCGGAGAGGCGATCAACCATCGTCTTATCATTCCGGCCACGAGCTGCCGTAATGATCCAACGGATAGCAAGCGCCTGACGACGCTCCATACGAACTTCTACAGGAACCTGATAAGTTGCACCACCAACGCGGCGCGACCGCACCTCAATGGCAGGAGCAACATTTTCAAGCGCTGACTTGAAAACATCTATCGGACTCTGCTTTGTCTTCTGCTCAATGATATCGAAAGCACCATAGACGATTGTCTCGGCCACCGACTTCTTGCCCTCGTACATGACGGAGTTCATGAATTTCGTCACGATAACATCGTGGAACTTCGGATCCGGAATGATTTCGCGCTTTTCAGCACTATGGCGACGGGACATCGAGAAAACCTCTTAATTCTTATTTCGGACGTTTCGCGCCGTACTTGGAACGGCGCTGCTTACGGTCCTTGACACCCTGCGTATCCAGCACACCACGAAGGATGTGATAGCGAACGCCTGGAAGATCCTTGACGCGACCGCCGCGGATCATGACAACCGAGTGTTCCTGCAGGTTATGGCCTTCACCGGGGATGTACCCGATAACTTCAAAGCCATTGACCAGACGAACCTTCGCGACCTTGCGGAGCGCGGAGTTCGGCTTTTTCGGCGTGGTTGTATAAACACGCGTACAGACACCGCGCTTCTGAGGATTTTCCTGCAGAGCCGGAGTCTTTTTGCGCGCCACCAGAGGAGAGCGCGGCTTGCGGATCAGCTGGCTGATCGTCGGCATAGCATAACCTTAAAATTCGAGTGTTTCGATGCTGTCCAGGATGAACCCATACAACGGCGAATCATGAACCCGCTACGCTGGAATCAGCGAAGCGAAACAAACGCCAAGGATTTGCATCCATGGCGCTATCGACAGAGGATCAAAATGGTTCCCCATAATGATCATGAACCCAGCAGGACTTTCAAAGTCTCGTGAGCTTGGCAACGTTTGGGCCGGGGAAACTTCAGGACTAAGACATCCCGAAAACAAATCCAGCCCACAGCTTGCCGCGAGTTAGGGCGAGTTACACCGGTGACTCGCATACGTCAAGAGTCTTTCGACAATCGACGGGCAGCTAATTTTACGCAGTGACCTTGCGAAAAACAAGGGACGCGTTTGTACCGCCGAATCCGAAAGAATTTGAAAGCGCCACGTTGATTTCACGCTTGCGAGCTTTGTGCGGGACAAGATCAATTGCGGTTTCAATGGATGGATTGTCCAGATTGAGAGTCGGCGGCGCAATCTGGTCGCGCATGGCGAGAATCGCAAAGATGGCCTCGACAGAACCAGCAGCGCCAAGAAGATGACCGATGGCTGACTTGGTAGAGGACATGGAAATCGACGATGCATGGGCGCCGACAAGCCGCTCAAAAGCCTTAAGTTCGATCTCGTCACCCAAGGGGGTCGAGGTGCCGTGCGCATTGACATAGTCGACATCGCCAGGCTGCAAGCCGGCGCGTTTGAGGGCTGCCTGCATACAGCGGTACGCCCCATCACCATCCTCGGAGGGAGATGTTATGTGGTGAGCATCGCCGGACATTCCGTAGCCAACAAGTTCAGCATAGATTTTTGCGCCGCGCGCTTTTGCATGCTCGTATTCCTCGAGCACCACGATACCTGCCCCCTCCCCCATGACAAAACCGTCGCGGTCCTTGTCATACGGTCTGGAAGCCCGTGTTGGTGTCTCATTAAACCCGGTTGAAAGGGCACGGCAGGCAGCAAAACCCGCAATGGCCAAACGGTTCAGCGGAGATTCGGCACCCCCGGCAACCATTACGTCAGCGTCACCCAGTGCAACAAGACGACCGGCATCCCCAATCGCGTGCGCTCCGGTGGAACAGGCAGTAACAACAGCGTGGTTGGGGCCCTTGAGGCCATGCTCGATGGAAACATAGCCCGACGCGAGATTGATCAAACGTCCAGGGATAAAGAAAGGCGATATCCTGCGGGGACCCTTTTCTTTCAGCGTCACCGTTGCATCATAAATACCACCCAAACCACCAATGCCGGAGCCTATGAGTACGCCAGTGGCGCACTGCTCCTCATGGGTCTTGGGAGTCCATCCAGCATCCCTGAGGGCCTGTTTGGCAGCAGCCATGGCATAGACGATAAACTCGTCTACCTTGCGCTGCTCCTTCGGCTCCATCCAGTCATCGGGATTGTAGGCTGCCTCACCGCTCCGCGGTATGAATGCACCAACACGCGCTGGCATGTCGGAAACATCAAATTCCTCGATTTTCCGCAATCCGCTCTGGCCCGCTATAACGCGTGCCCATGTTGGCTCAACCCCGCAACCAAGCGGAGTCACCATACCAAGGCCCGTTACGACGACGCGACGCATGCGATGCAACCGGATGATCGACGCAAGTCGATCAGGCTGTATTCTTGGAAATGAACTTCACCGCATCTCCGACCGTTACAATGGTCTCGGCTGCATCATCGGGAATTTCAACGCCAAATTCCTCTTCGAAAGCCATGACAAGTTCAACCGTGTCCAGGCTGTCCGCACCCAGGTCGTCGATGAAATTCGCGGCTTCGATCACCTTGTCGGCTTCGACACCCAGATGCTCAACAACAATTTTCTTCACCCGATCAGCGATGTCGCTCATACCAAAGGTCCTTCGTGTGCCCGTGCGGATTAGATACCGCATGTGATTTATGTACTGCCACCAACCTGAAGCCAAGTCCTTACACAAAACTTCCAGTCAAATGCGATACCATTGCCTGACACCCGATGACAGGTAGACAGGCGCTTTCTATTGGTTTGAACGCCCCCGAATGTCAACGTGAATTCAGCATTTAAGCTGGGCTGACCACATTAAAATACGATATTACAGATGCGTATCCTGATGAAAATTGTGATTTTATATCAGATATTTAGACACAAGCATTATTTAAAATCACGATCACAGTGGCGCTGTAGCAGACCCTGCATTAACGGGCTTGTCTCACCAATGAAAAGGCCCGGACATGCCGGGCCTTTCATACACTTCTAAATGTCGATCACTCGGCAGCAGGCAATGCCACCATTGGTTCTGCAT